>NZ_BAABGJ010000015.1:0-221449 GCF_039541515.1 Variovorax defluvii | reverse complement strand
TCGAGTACTACCCCACCTTCGGCATCCAGAAGGGCGCCCTGGGTGCGGTTCTCGACAACCAGGCCACCGCCCACGACCAGGCCACCCTGATGGTCGAACTCCTGCGCGCCTCCAGCATCGAGGCCAACTACGTGCGCGGCATCGTCAAGCTCAGCGCCGCCCAGTTGGCCGAGTGGTGGGGCGTGAACACCGCCAACGTGTGCGGTGTCCTGTCTCTGCTCGGCCAGGCCCAGATCCCCGTCTACGAGATCAACGCCACCAGCGCGGGCAGTTGCCCAGGCCTGAACGCAGCGCTCACCGACCTGTCCATCGAACACGTCTGGGTCAAGGCCAAAATCAACGGCAGCTGGTATGTGTTCGACCCCAGCTACAAGCCCCATACCTTCAAGACCGGCATCGACCTGGCCGGCGCCGCCGGCTACAGCGCGGCGAATTACCTGAGCTCTGCCCAGAGCGGCGCCACCGTCGCCACCGACTACGTCCAGAACATCCACCGCGCCAACATCCGCAGCAACCTCGCCACCTACGCCACCACCCTGGCGAGCTACCTGCGCACGAACAAGCCCGCGGCCACGCTGGACGACGTCCTCGGCGGCAAGACCATCGTCCCCTTCTACGGCAGCCTGCGCCAGACATCGCTGCCCTACCAGAACACCGCCTGGGGCAGCCTGGAGCTGGCGGAGCTGCCGGCCTACATGAGGCCCACCCTGCGCATCCAGTACCAGGGCATCGACCAGACCTTCACCTCCGATGCCATCTACGGCAAGCGCCTGACGCTCACGTACAACGCGTCCAACCAGCCCGTGCTCAAGAGCGTTGCCTGGAGCAACGACCTGTATCAGTGGAACGGAGCGAGCCCGGGGACGAAGAGCTACACGGCCAACGGGTTGAACCAGTACACCGCGCTTGGCGGCACGGCCCTGACCTACGACGCCAACGGCAACCTCGCGGGCGACGGCACCTGGAGCTACGGCTACGACCTGGACAACCGGCTCAAGAGCGCGAGCAAGACCGGAACGGCGGCAACGCTCGCCTATGACGCGGAAGGAAGACTTCGGCAAACGGCGATCGGGAGCAACACGACGAACCTGCTCTACGACGCTGCGAACCTGATCGCGGAGTACGACGCGGCAGGCACCACGATCCAGAGACGGTACGTGCACGGCCCTGGCACCGACGAGCCGATCGTGTGGTACGAAGGCGCGGGCACCACCGCCAAGAACTGGCTCTACGCGGACCACCTGGGCAGCATCGTGGCGACGGCCAACGCCGCGGGGGCGAGCACAGGCATCTACAGCTACGGGCCCTTCGGCGAGCCGAACACAGCGACTGGCCCGAGGTTCCGCTACAACGGCCAGCAGCTCATCGGCGAGCTGGGGCTGTACCACTACAAGGCGCGCTTCTACTCGCCAGCCCTCGGCCGTTTCCTGCAGACCGATCCCATCGGCTACCAGGACGACGTCAACCTATATACCTACGTGGGCAACAACCCCATCAACCGGATCGACCCAACGGGGTTGGCGTCGCTCGGGGCATGGGCGAGTTCTGCTCGGGCCAGTGCTGCACTGAGCACCCTGGCGGGTGATATCAGCTGGATTGGCGGGGACGCGATGGCGACACCAGCGACCAGTCCGATGATTGCTGCGAGCGAAAGCTTCCAGGTCGCCGGTGCAGGGAACATGATAGGCAGACGGCCCCTTGACAATCAACTCTTTGAAGGTGGTGGTGGGGCTGGCTATGCTGGCGGAAGTTGGTACGGCGGCTCAGGGCTTGGCGCAAAAGGAGCAGAAGCAGGAGCCCTTACATCGCGGGCCGCGCGCCGAGAGGCGATGCGTGATGCCGGCATACCCACGAGTCAGCAACCTGTGTCGCAGTCTCGCAATCTGTCTGGACGTGAGTATTCCTATGACGTACCTGCCCCAGGAGGCGGAAATCTGCGTATGTCCGTCCAGCAGCAGACTATGGATCGAAGCCACGCTGGGCAGCCACATTGGGAGGCCGGTCGGGTCAAGACGGACCCCGAAAGTGGTGCTACGAGACAGAACAACTACGGAAGACCTGCCCTCGCAAACGACAAGTCCAAGGTTGATTACCAATGACAACGCCATCCACACGCCAGAAGCTTCGCCAGAGGCTTTACCTGAAAGAATACCTAAAAGAGCTTGCTGCATTGACCGGACGTCCCGTCCAGTGTGGCGATCTACTGAGCCTCGAACAGACCGCTGATCTTCAGGCAGCTCGGCAGAAATGCGGGGTAGAAGCGGCGGTGTCGACCGATATTCTGTTCTCGGATCGGGGCTCAGAACGGTTCGGGGCGTTCCTGAGGAGGTTGCACGACGCAAACCCTTCGGCAATCTATGTATGGACGCCGCGAACGATCGATTGTGGGGCACTACTTGTGCCATCACTTTCGGCCATCCAGTGGGGCTTCGACTTTGCCGTCAATGAAGAGGGCATTCTTGCCTTCGTGACAAGTGATCTTGCGGACAGGCTTCTGCTTGACTTTTCGGAACTGCCTACCGATGAGCAGCGAATGAAGATTGAGATCCAAGGACCGAATTGGGGATCCGTGGCTTACTGAGGGCACAGCGTCTGACGCGCTAACCGCCAGCTCATTGCTGGCGCAGCTACGGACCTTTGGGCGAGCCGAGCACGATGACGGGCCCAAGATTCCGGTAGGCGCGGCTGCGACTCAAGGAGAACGGCAGCGTCAACCTCGCCAGAACTCAGGTGGCCCCGAATGGTGTGCGACACCTTACCGTGATGGAAGAAGGCGTATGAGCCCGCACGCGATGTGGCGCGGTCAATCGCTGCTACTGATGCCTACAAGCAGTCGCGCAAGAGGTGGCCCCGATCGTCCGAACAAGCTTCCCGGATTCCTGAGTGGACCTCGGACGCACACGCACAAGCGCCACCGGCTCAGAGAGGCGGCAGCATCAGGCTCCCCGAACACGCCTGCGCCCGCATCAGCAACAGCTTGCGCTCCCGCGCGTTGCGCGTGAGCGAAGCCGCGTTCTCGAACTCCGCGCGGGCCTCCGCCTTGCGCCCCAGCTTGGCCAGCAGGTCGCCGCGCACGCTGGGCAGCAGGTGATAGCCCTGGAGCTGCGGCTCGTCGCGCAGTGCGTCCACCAGCGCCAAGCCGGCCGCCGGGCCGATCGCCATCGACAGCGCGACCGCGCGATTGAGCTCCACGATGGGCGAGGGCGCCAGTTGCGCCAGCGCCTCGTACAGCGACGCGATGCGCGACCAGTCCGTCGCCTCCGCGGTGCGCGCGCGTGCGTGGCAGGCGGCGATGGCGGCCTGCAGCGCGTAGGGGCCCAGCGCTCCACCCAGCGCTTCGGCACGTTCCAGCGAGGAGAGGCCGCGGCGGATCAGCACTTGGTCCCACCGCGCGCGGTTCTGCTCCAGCAGAAGCACCGGCTCGCCCTGCGCATCGACGCGCGCGGCCGAGCGCGAGGCCTGGATCTCCATCAGCGCGACCAGGCCGTGGACCTCCGGCTCGTCCGGCATCAGGCCGGCCAGGATGCGCCCCAGGCGCAGCGCTTCCTCGCACAGGGCGGGGCGCATCCAGTCGTCGCCCGCGGTCGCGGAGTAGCCCTCGTTGAACACCAGGTAGATCACTTCCAGCACCGAAGCCAACCGAGCCCCCAGCTCGGCCGCGCGCGGCGCCTCGAAGGGCACGCGCGCCGCGGCCAGGGCGCGCTTGGCGCGCACGATGCGCTGGGCGATCGTGGCCTCGGGCACGAGGAAGGAGCGCGCGATCTCGTCGGTGCTCAGCCCGCCCAGCAGGCGCAGCGTGAGCGCGACCCGGGCCTCCGGCGAGAGCACCGGGTGACAGGCGGTGAAGACCAGGCGCAGCAGGTCGTCGCCCACATCGTCGTCGAGCGCGGCATCCACTGCCTCCGCGAACTCCGATTGGGCGATGGCGTGCTGCGTGTCGAGTTCGTAGCCGATCTCGTCTTCCTTGCCCGCATGCAGCTTGCGCCGGCGCAGCAGGTCCAGTGCGCGGTGCTTGGCCGCCTGCATCAGCCAGGCGGCCGGCTTGTCGGGCACGCCCTGGGCCGGCCACTGCTCGAGCGCGGCGACCAGTGCGTCCTGCGCCAGCTCCTCGGCCGCGCCGATGTCGCGCACCATGCGCGCGAGGGCGCCGATGATCTTCGCCGACTCGATGCGCCAGACGGCGTTGATGCGGCGGTGGACCTCGTCCGCACTCATCGGACGGGCCGGATTTCGACTTCCGGCCGGTCCTGCGCGAAGGGATAGTGCCGCACCCACGCCATGGCCTGGTCCATCGATCCGGCCTGGATCAGCCAGAAGCCCGCCACCAGTTCCTTGGTTTCCGCGAAGGGCCCGTCCAGCACGCTGGGGCGGCCGCTGCCCGCGCGCACGCGGGTCGCACGCGCCGTGGAGCGCAGGCCGTCGCCGGCGAGCAGCGTCCCGGAACGCACCGACTCGTCATTGCGCCGCGCCATGGCGGCCAGTCGATCAGGGTCGGCAGGGGATTCGGCCTCCGTATCGGCGTCGGCCTTGAGCAAAACGAGAAAGCGCGGCTGCGTGGCAGCGCCGTTCGGGTCCACCCCGGCCAGGCCGCCGGCGCAGCCGGTCTCGCGGATCTCGAAGCAGGCTTCGCCGCCGTGCAGGGTCGCCTCGCCGAGCCAGTCGGCTACGGCCTGCCGGGACTCGGCCTCGACGATGCTGAGACCGGCCACGGGGATGGCAACGGGTGCATCGACCTTTTGCATCTCGCCGCTGCCGCGTGCCATGCACACGCCCGCTTCCGCCGGGGCCAGCGTGATGCTTTCCAGGACGGCCGCGCCAGGGCGCGTGCCGGGAGGGGGGAGAGGGGCGGCCGCGCCATGCGGGCCGGCGCCGTGCAGGATCACGAATCTCATCCAATGGGGTCCTCGTTCCGGGGACCCGCAAGGATATCGCCTCGCGCCCGGCGCCGGAGGCTCGCCCGGCAGGCCTTCGTGCCGGACCGGTCAGGCCTTGCGCGACTCGATCTCGTTCAGCAGGCGCTTTTCCTGCTCGCGCAGCTCGGGGGTGAGCTCGGCGCCGAAGTCCTCCATCTCGAAGACCTGGCGCAGCTCGACCTCCGCGCCGCCGTCGAAGGGCGCGCGCTTGAGCCATTCGATCGCCTCCTCGCGGGAGCGCACCTGCCACAGCCAGTAGCCGGCGACCAGTTCCTTGGTCTCGGCGAAGGGACCGTCGATCACGGTCCGCTTGTCGCCTTCGAAGCGCACGCGGGCGCCCTTGGACGTGGGATGCAGCCCTTCGCCCGCCAGCATGACGCCGGCCTTGACCAGCTCCTCGTTGTACTTGCCCATCTTGGTGAGCAATTCCTCGGTGGGCATCACGCCGGCTTCGCTGTCCTGGCTGGCCTTCACAAGAACCATGAATCGCATTGTCGAAACTCCTGTCGTTGAGTGGAACGAGCCGCGCCGATCGGCGGCGGCTCTACGAAGACGTCGAAGCAGCGGCCGCCGGATCGACAGGGGTGCAGCGGCGAATTGCAAGCAGATGCAACGGCGCCCGAGGCGTGGACCTTTTCAGCACCCCGCGGTGCTCGAGTGCGAGGTGTACGCCGGGCCGTCGGATGTGGGAGAAGACGACCCGATGGGCACTGCGGCCCGAGGCGGGCGCCTCAGGCGTAGTCGCTCACCGGCACGCAACTGCAGAACAGGTTGCGGTCGCCGTACACGTTGTCGATGCGCCCGACCGGCGGCCAATACTTGGCCTGCCGGACCGCGTCGACCGGGAAGGCGCCCAGTTCACGCGAGTAGGGCCGCGTCCACTCGGCGGCCAGCAGGCTGTCGGCCGTGTGCGGGGCGTTCTTCAGCGGGTTGTCCTCGCGCGGCCAGATGCCTTCCTCGATGCGGCGGATCTCGCCGCGGATGGCGACCATGGCATCGACGAAGCGGTCCAGCTCGGCCAGCGGCTCGCTTTCGGTGGGCTCGACCATCAGCGTGCCGGGCACCGGGAAGCTCAGCGTGGGCGCATGGAAGCCGTAGTCGATCAGGCGCTTGGCGACGTCCTCGGCCGTGACGCCGCTGCTGTCCTTGAGCGGACGCAGGTCCAGGATGCACTCGTGCGCCACGTGGCCGTTGGGGCTGGCGTAGAGCGTGGGATAGTGGTCCTTGAGACGCGCGCTGACGTAGTTGGCGCTCAGGATGGCGATCTCGGTCGCGGCCTGCAGGCCGGCCGCGCCCATCATGCGGCAGTACATCCAGCTGATCGGCAGCACCGCGGCATTGCCCAGGGGTGCGGCGGAGATGGCGCCGACGCCGTGGCCCGGCATGCCGCCGCTCACGTGGCCGGGCAGGTACGGCACCAGGTCTTCGACCACGCACACCGGCCCGACGCCGGGGCCGCCGCCGCCGTGCGGGATGCAGAAGGTCTTGTGCAGGTTGAGGTGGCTCACGTCGCCCCCGAACTCGCCCGGGGCGGCCACGCCGACCAGCGCGTTCATGTTGGCGCCGTCCACGTACACCCGGCCGCCATGGGCATGCACGATCTCGCACAGCTCCTTCACGCGCGTCTCGAACACGCCGTGGGTGCTGGGGTAGGTGATCATCACCGCGGCCAGGTCGTCGCGGTGCTGCTCGCAGGCGCGTTGCAGGTCGTCGATGTCGACGTTGCCCTGCGCGTCGCAGGCCGTCACCACCACCTTCATGCCCGCCATCTGCGCGCTGGCCGGATTGGTGCCGTGCGCGGAGGAGGGGATCAGGCAGACGTTGCGGTGGCCCTGGCCCTTCGCTTCGTGGAAGGCCTTGATGGCCAGCAGCCCGGCGTATTCGCCCTGCGAGCCGGCGTTCGGCTGCAGGCTGATGCCGGCATAGCCCGTCGCCTCGCACAGCCAGGCGCGCAGTTGCGCGTCCAGCTCCGCATAGCCCCGCAACTGCTCGGCCGGGGCGAAGGGGTGCACGTTCGCGAACTCGGGCCAGGTGATGGGGATCATCTCGCTGGTCGCGTTGAGCTTCATGGTGCAGCTGCCCAGCGGGATCATGCTGCGGTCGAGCGCGAGGTCCTTGTCGGACAGGCTGCGGATGTAGCGCAGCATCGCGGTCTCGCTCTTGTGGGTGTTGAAGACGGGGTGCGTGAGGAAGCCGCTGGTGCGCCGCAGGTCCAGCGGGATGCGCGAGCCGGCCGTGCCCGACAGCGCGTCGAAGCGCGGCATCGGCGTGCCGGCCGGCACGAACAGCGCCCACAGGCTCTCGATGTCTGCGCGCGTGGTGGTTTCGTCCAGCGAGATGCCCAGGTGCTGCTGCAGGCCCTGGCGCAGGTTGACGCCGGCGGCCTCGGCGCGCTCCAGGATCTTCGGCGTGTCCTCGCCCGTCAGCACGGTGAGGGTGTCGAAGGCGGTGCCGTTGACGATCTCCCGGCCCATCTGCTGCAGGCCATCGGCCAGGATGGCGGTGAAGGCGGCCACGCGCTGGGCGATGCGTGTGAGGCCTTCCGGCCCGTGGTAGACCGCGTACATGCTGGCCACCACCGCCGGCAGCACCTGCGCGGTGCAGATGTTGGAGGTGGCCTTCTCGCGCCGGATGTGCTGCTCGCGCGTCTGCAGCGCCAGCCGGTAGGCCGGGCGGCCCTGCGTGTCGACGCTGACGCCGACCAGTCGGCCGGGCAGCGAGCGCTTGTAGTCGTCGCGGCAGGCCAGGTAGGCCGCGTGCGGGCCGCCGTTGCACAAGGGCATGCCGAAGCGCTGGGTGGTGCCGCAGACGATGTCGGCATCCCATTCGCCGGGCGGCGCCAGCAGGGTGAGCGCCAGCAGGTCGGCGGCCACGCAGAAGGCGGCCTCGCACTGGTGCGCATGGCCGGCCAGCGGGCGCAGGTCGTGCACGTGGCCGGTGGTGGAGGGATACTGCGCCAGCACGCCGAAGAAGGCGCCGCTGGCCATCAGGTGCGGCAGGGTCTCGGAGACGGTGCTGACCTTGACCTCGATGCCCAGCGGCGCGGCGCGGGTCCTGATGACCTCGATGGTCTGAGGATGGCAGTCGCCCGAGACCAGGAAGACGTTGCTCTTGCTCTTGACGCTGCGGCGCGCCAGCGTCATGGCTTCGGCGGCGGCGGTGGCTTCGTCCAGCATGGACGCGTTGGCGATGGCCATGCCGGTGAGGTCGCACACCATGGTCTGGAAGTTGACCAGCGCTTCCATGCGGCCCTGCGAGATCTCGGCCTGGTAGGGCGTGTAGGCCGTGTACCAGGCCGGGTTCTCGAGCACGTTGCGCAGGATCACGCCGGGCGTGTGGGTGCCGTAGTAGCCCTGGCCGATGAAGTTCCTGGCCACCTTGTTCTTCGCGGCGATGGCCCGCAGCTCGGCCAGTGCGCCGGACTCCGTGGTGGGCGCCGGCAGCTGCATCGGGCGGCTGCGGCGGATCGCCGGCGGCACGATGCCGTCGATCAGCTCGGCGCGCGTCCTGGAGGCGACCGCGGCGAGCATGCGGGCTTCGTCCTCGGCCTCGATGCCGATGTGGCGGGCAATGAATTCGCCGGCGTTCTCGAGCTCGGCGAGGGTGGGCAGGGTAGGCAGGGAGGACTTCGGCATGGGAGAAAAAGAAAAGGCTTCAGGCTTCGTCGGCGAGCTTGTCGTAGGCGGTCTTGTCGAGCAGGGCTTCGAACTGCGAGGCGTCGGCGATCTTCAGCTTGAAGAACCAGCCCTCGCCCTCGGGTGCGCTGTTGGCGAGCGAGGGGTCGGCGCGCAGCGCCTCGTTGACCTCGGTGATCTCGCCCGCGATGGGCATGTACACGTCGGCCGCGGCCTTGACCGACTCGACCACGCCGGCGACCTCGCCCTGCGCGTAGCCCTGGCCCACCTGCGGCAGGTCGACGAAGACCACGTCGCCCAGCGCATCCTGCGCATGGAGGGTGATGCCGACGGTGGCGGTGTCGCCCTCGGCTTTCACCCACTCGTGGTCCTTGGTGTACTTGATGGTCATGGAATGGCTCCTAGGGAAAGAAACAGGAATGGCTCAACCGCGGTAGTAGTGAGGCGGCACGAAGGGCATCGTGCTCACCTCCATGGGCACCGGCCTGCCGCGCACGATGGCCTGGATGCGGGTGCCGAGCCCGGCGTAGGCCAGGGCGACGTAGCCCATCGCGATCGGGCGGTCCACGGTGGGGCCGAGCAGGCCGCTGGTCACCTGGCCGATGGCATGGCCCTCGAAGGACTGCAGCGGGGTGCCCTCGCGCACCGGCACCCGCTCCAGCGCGACCAGGCCGACGCGCTTGCGCTTCAGCGTGTCGTGGTCGAGATGGCCGGCGGCGCCGTCGGCCGCGGTGAGCTGGGCCAGCACCTTCGCCGCGCCCGGAAAGCCGCCTTCGCGTGCGCCGCCGCTGCGGCGCACCTTCTGGATCGACCAGGTCAGCGCTGCCTCGACCGGCGTGGTCGTGGTGTCGATGTCGTTGCCGTAGAGGCACAGGCCGGCTTCGAGCCGCAGCGAGTTGCGCGCGCCCAGGCCGATGGGCTGGACCTCGGGCTGCGCCAGCAGCAGGCGGGCGAGGGCCTCGGCGTCCTGCGCGGCGACGGAGATCTCGAAGCCGTCCTCGCCGGTGTAGCCGCTGCGGGTGGCGAAGGCGGCGATGCCGCCGATCTGCAGCTTCCCGCCGGTCATGAAGACGAATTTCTCGCTGCCGGGAGACAGGCGCGCCATCACGGCGGTGGCCTGCGGCCCCTGCAGCGCCAGCAGCGCCTGGTCGGGCAGGGGCTGCACCTGGCAGCGCTGGCCGATGCGGGCCTGGATGTGGGCGATGTCGCTGGCCTTGCAGGCGCCGTTGACGATCACGAAGATCGAGTCGCCGCCCTCGTTGAAGAACATCAGGTCGTCGAGGATGCCGCCCTGCTCGTCCAGCAGCAGCCCGTAGCGCTGCTTGCCCGGCGCGAGTCCCATCACGTCCTGCGGCATCAGGGTCTCGAAGACGGCGGCGGCATCGGGGCCGGACAGGCGCAGCTGGCCCATGTGCGAGATGTCGAACAGGCCGGCGGCCGTGCGCGTGTGGCGGTGCTCGGCCATCAGGCCGGCGGGGTACTGGACCGGCATCGAATAGCCGGCGAAAGGCACCATGCGGGCGCCCAGTTCGAGGTGCAGGGCGTGAAGCGGGGTCTTTTGCAGATCGGTGTCGGAAGCGGAGGCCAAGGTACTCTCCATGGGGGCAGTCCGGATCCATGGCCGAAGCCATGGGCCACCCCTGCTGTCCGCTTTACCTGAGAGATTCGCCCCACGATCGGGGTTTGCTCCTTCGGTGGACGGCCTGTGCGCGAACGCCGCGGCCGCCTCTCTCCAGCAAGGAAACGCCCGGGGTCAGCGGGCGCCTCGTCAGTCCTTTTGCCTGAGCGTTCGGGCCCGTGACTTCGGGGCCCTGCGCCTTCGGCGGCCCTGCATCGCAGAGCGCTCTCCTGACCGGGCGAGTGTACGGGAAAGCCGTGCCGGAATCGTGAGCGCCTGTGTCAGGAACGCTCGAGGCGCATGCGGCGCAGAAGGAATTTCTCCCACAGCTTGTCCGCCAGGAACTGCATGGAGCGCCGCACGTGCTCGCGCGCGTTGCGCGCGTCGTAGGGCGAGCGGATGTCGGCGCCCAATTGCCGGGCACGCACGCTGAGCATGCTTTCCGACAGGCAGCAGCGCGCCTTCATGCGCAGGTCCTCGAAGTTGTGCGTGCCGAGCGGGCTGGCCTTGTGCCATTCGTGGTCCCACTTGAAGCGCCGCTTCTTGTCGTGGCTTTCCCGCTCGTCGCCGATCAGCCAGGCGGACACGAAATCGACGTACGCCGCGTCCACGTGCTCGCGGAACAGCCCCCGGCCGGCTTCGTAGCGCTCGTTCACCAGCGAATCGAGCAGGGCGTTGTCGGGCGAGAGCGTGCCCAGCTTGCGGCGCAAGGTGTCGTTCATCGCGAAACAGTAGGTCGCCACCCATTCGAGCAGCGGCCCCAGCGGCGTCATGGTCGAGCGCGGGAAGTCGTTGATCTCGCCGAAGAGCCAGGGGCCCGAATGCAGCGCGAGCTTGCGGATCTCACCGCCGAAGTGCTGCAGCCGGCGCTCGCTCCACGCATGGTTCGACCCGACGGTGTCGTTCGAGAAGATCCAGACGTCCGGCGCCTCGGCGCGGCCGAGCAGGGCCTTGACGCCGCTGTCCCAGCCGGAAAACTCGCGGTTGCTGTTGTCGCCCGGCACCAGGACGGCCTCATCGAAGCCCGGGCAGGTGAGCGCGCCGCTCGCGCCGGCGTTGTCGACCACCGTCAGGGAGAAGCGATCGCCGCTCTGGGCCAGCCGGCTGCGCAGCGCCTCCAATACCAGCAGCGACCGGTCTCGATGCCGGTCGCCGAATTCCAAATGAACAAATCCGTAGCTCGTCATGCCTTGCAAGGGAAGAAAGAGAAGCGGCGGGTTCGTCCCATGCATTCTCACCGGCGGCGCGTTCCCTGCAAGCGGAAACGGCCACGCCGGCGGCACGCATGGCGCGTGCCGCCATCCTAGCGACTATTCATGCGATGAGCGCTTTCCCGTGTCGGCCGAGACGCCGTGTGGCAGCGAGCGTGTAACGGCCTGTGGAAGCCGTGCCTACTTGGCGTAGACCAGGTCGCGCAGCCCCAGGGAGATGCCGGGCACGTAGGTGATCACCAAGAGGCACGCCAGGATCACCAGCACGAAGGGCACGAGGTGTCCCACGATGCGATCCAGAGAGATGCGCGCCACGGTGCAGGCCGCGAACAGGTTGACGCCGAAGGGCGGCGTGATCATGCCCAGGGCGAGGTTGACGACCATGATCAGCCCGAAGTGAACCGGGTCAACGCCGAAGTGCAGCGCCACCGGCGCCAGGATGGGGGCGAGCACGATGATGGCCGCGCTGGTCTCGATGAACATGCCGATGACGAACAGCGCCGCGTTCACGCCCAGCAGGAACATGGTCGGGGACCGCAGCACGCCTTCCAGCCAGTGGCCGATGGCCTCCGGCACGCCGGCGCGGGTGATCAGGAAGGCGAACAGGCCCGCATTGGCGATGATGAACATGATGACCGAGGAGGAGATCACCGATTTGCGCAGCACCGTGTAGAGCTGCGGCAGCTTGATCTCGCGGTAGATCAACGTGCCCACGATGAGTGCATAGAGCACCGCCACCGCCGAGGCCTCGGTCGGCGTGAAGATGCCGCCGTAGATCCCGCCGAGGATGATCACCGGCATCAGGAGCGCCCAGCCCGCGCGCCAGGTCGCGACGCCCACGCCCAGGCGGCCATCGCCGTCGTTCTTGCCCAGGCCCTTGAACTTGCAATAGACGTAGACGAAGGCCATCAGCGCCAGGCTGATCAGGATGCCCGGGCCGAAGCCCGCGATGAACAGTTCGCCGATCGACACCTCGGCGCTCACGCCGTACAGGATCATCGGGATCGAAGGCGGGATGATCACGCCCAGCTCCGCGCTGGTGGCCTGCAGCGCCGCCGCATAGCTGGTGGGATAGCCATGTTTGATCAGCGCGGGAATCAGGATCGCGCCGATGGCGAAGGTGGTGGCCACCGACGAACCCGACACCGCCGCGAAGATCATGCAGGTCAGCACGCAGGTCATGGGCAGGCCGCCTTGCACGCCGCCGACCAGGCTCTTGGCGAAGTCCACCAGGCGGCGCGAGATGCCGCCGGTTTCCATCAGGTTGCCGGCCAGGATGAAAAAGGGAATGGCGGCGAGCGGAAACTTGTTGATGGCGTTGAACATCTCCTTGACGGAGATCAGCATGTTGGCGTTCGACACCTGGATGCCGACCACCGAGGCGAGGCCGATGGAGACGGCGACGGAGACGGTGAGCGCGAAGCACACCACCATCGTGGTGACCATGACGGGTGTCATAGGACCCCCACGCTTGTCACTTCGTGTACTGCGCTGCCCCCCAAGGGGGCCTTCGCGCCTTCGGGCGGCCGAGCGGCGCTCATTGCGCCGTCTCCAGTTCCTGGCGTTGCGGATCGATCAGGTTGCCCACGATCCCGATCACGCTGAACAGCCCCCCCACCGGCATCGCCACGTACGCCCAGAACATCGAGACCGACTCCAGGCCCGCCATGGTCTGCACGCCGCCGCGCTGCGCGTAGTCCCATCCCCACCAGACGATGACCGCGATGAGCGCGAGCGCTGCCAGGCATACCAGCCAATCGAGCAGGCGCCGCATCGCCGGCGGGCTCCAGCGGTAGAGCACGTCGACGCTGACCATGGCGCCTTGCCGGAACGCGGTGGGAATGCCCATGAACACCATCCAGATCAGGCTGACGCGGATCAGGATCTCCGACCATTCGGCGGGCTGTTCGAGCACGAAGCGGGTGACGATCTGGAACACGCCCAGCGCAGAAGCCACCACCAGCATGAAGCAGGCGACGGCCATGGCCAGGGAGGTGGTCCACCGGTCGAGTCGGAGGAAGGCGGATTTCATGGGCGATGCACTCGGGAATCAACAAAAAACGCCCGCCAGCCGTGGCTGCGCGGGCGTGCGCTGCGGATCAGCGCGGCAGGATGCTCACTTGTAGTTGCGGATCTTGTCGAGGTTGGCCTTGCCGAACTGCTTCTCGAACTCTGCGTTGACCGGCGCCAGCGTGGCCACGAATTTGTCCTTGTCGACGTTCTCGATCACGGTCATGCCCTGGGCGCGCAGTTCCTTCACGCCGTTGGCGTCGTCCTGGTCCACGCGGTCGCGGTTGGCCTTGGCCGCCACCTTCGCGGCCTCGAGGAACGCGGTTTTGTCGGCCGCGCTCAGTTTGTCGAAGGCTGCCTTGTTCATCAGGAAGATGCAGGGCGAGTAGACGTGCCCCGTCAGCGACAGGTGCTTCTGCACCTGCGAGAACTTGGCCGACATGATCACCGGCAGCGGGTTCTCCTGGCCGTCGACCGTGCCTTGCTGAAGCGCGGTGAAGACCTCCGGGAAGGCCATCGGCGTGGTGATGATTCCCAGGCCCTTGTAGGCCGCGATGTGCACGGGGTTTTCCATCGTGCGCATCTTCAGGCCTTTGAGGTCCTCCGGCCCCTTCACGTCCCGCTTGCTGTTGGTCATGTGGCGGAAGCCGTTCTCGGCCCATGCCAGTGCCTTGAAGCCCTTGGCGTCGAACTTCGTCAGCAGCTCCTGGCCGATCGGGCCGTCGAGCACGGCGCGTGCGTGCGCCTTGTCGCGGAACAGGAAGGGCACGTCCAGGATCTTGGCTTCGGGCACGAAGTTGGGCACCGGACCGGTCGAGGAGAAGGCCAGCTCCTGCGTGCCGAGCTGAACCGCTTCGATGGATTCGCGTTCGCCGCCGAGCGAGCCGTTGTAGAAGGTCTCGATCTTGTAGCGGCCGTTGGTGCGCGCTGCCACTTCCTTCGCGAAGGTGTCGATGGCGACGCCCTGGTGCGAGTTCTGGGCGGTCGAGATGCTGATTTTCATGGCTGTCTGCGCGAAGGCGGCACAGGCCATGCCGAGGCCGAGGACGAGGCCGGCGGCCAGTCGGTTCAACTTCATGAGGGAGTCTCCTGTCAAGATGAGCTGTTTTCCAAACGTATGACTATGCATTGACGGGCAGCTTCACAGCGTCGGGATTTTCACGGACGTAGTCGCGGATCACCTGCTCGAAGCTGGCGTCGGGCGCCAGGCCCAGGCCGGCCGCGCGGCGTGCCTCGAAGCGGCCCGGCCAGGTCTTGACGATGCGCTGGATGGCGGGGTCGGGCGTGCGGTCGAGCAGGGCGGTGGCGGCCGGGCCGGCCACGCGCTCCAGCGCCGCGGCCATCTCGCCCACGGTGAGGCTGATGGAGGGCAGGTTGAGGGCGGTGCGCGGGCCCCATTCGGCGTCGCTGGCTTCGGCGGCGCGGAGGATGCCTTCGATGGTGCGCGCGGGGGAGGCCAGCGCCACCGGCGTGTCGTCGGGCACGGGGCAGGGGGCGCGCACGCCGGCCAGCGGCTCGCGGATCATGCCGCTGAAGAAACTCGAGGCCGCGCCGTTGGGGCGGCCGGGGCGCACGCTCACGGTCATCAGGCGCACGCTGCGGCCGCGGATGAAGCCCTTGCGGGTGTAGTCCGCGACCAGCTGCTCGCCGATGAACTTCTGGATGCCGTAGCTGGATTGGGGGGTGGGGAGGGTGTCGTCTTCGATCACGTCGGGAAGCGGCTGCTCGGGGGAGTGGCCGAAGACGGCCAGCGAGCTGGAGAACACCAGCAGCGGCTTCGTGCCCAGGGCGCGCAGGCGTTCGAGGAGGGCGTACGTGGCGCCGAAGTTGCTGCGCATGCCCAGGTCGAAGTCGGCCTCGCACTCGCCGCTGACGGCGGCGGCAAGGTGGAAGACGGCATGGGCGCTTTGCCAGTACGTGGCTTCGGGGTCGGCCAGTTGGGCGTTGAGGTCGCCCACTGCGGGGGTGATGCGGGTTTCGGCGCCGAGGTCGGCGGGGGGTGGGGCGCGGTCGACCAGGGTGATGCGGGTGACGGGTTGGGGGGAATCGCCGGCCAATGAAAGGGTGTCGGTGGCGAGCAGGGTGCGGGCCAGGCGAGCGCCCAGGAAGCCGGCGCCGCCGGTGATGACGATGTGCATGGTGTCTCCTTCTGAGGGGCAGTCTAATCCCAGGCTTGCTCTGTTCGAGATCCGACCATGAATCTGCGTTTCGTAGAAGCCTTCCACTGGGCCGTCGCCCTCAAAAGCGTCACCCGCGCCGCAGAAAAACTCCACCTCACGCAATCCGCCCTCTCCAGCCGCATAGCGGCCCTGGAACGCGAGCTGGGCGTCCTCCTGCTGGACCGAAGAGACAAGCAGTTCCGCCTCACGGTCGCCGGCCAACGCTTCCACGCCTTCGCCCAGCGCCTGCTCGAAATGCAGATGCACATCAAGGCCGAGATGGGCTCCGGCGTCGCCCGCGAAACGGTCCTGCGCGTAGGGGCGATCGAGTCGGTGGTCCACAGCTGGCTCACGGGCTGGCTCAAGCACATGCAGGCCACCTACCCCGACTTCGAACTGGAGCTCACGGTAGAAACCACACCCGTCCTGGTCGACCAGCTCCGCGCGGCAAGCAGGACCTCGTCTTCGCCGCCCTGCCAGCTGCGGGCGACGGCGTGCGCACCCGCGCCGTGCCGTCGATGCCGATGTGCTTCGTCGGAAACCGCGAGTTGCATCGCCGCCGCCGCTACACGCTGCCCGACCTGCTGGCGCTGGACCTGCTGACCTTCCAGCGCGGCTCCCAGCCGCACGTCGCACTGCTCGAGTTGTTCCGCGAGTCCGGGGGCCCGGCGCCGCGGGTGCATGCCATCTCCTCGATCTCCGCGATGGCGCAGCTCGTGGAAGCCGGCTTCGGCATCGCGACGTTGCCGCGCGCCGTGGTCGAGCCGCTGGCGCGGCGCCTGCCGCTGCGGGTGCTCCCTTGCAGTGACGCACTGGAGCCGCTGCCGATCTATGCGAGCTACCGGGACGACCCGTCCTCGCCCCTGCCGGAGGCGGCCCTGGGCTCTGCGGTGGTGCATGCCACGCACGGTGCCGGTTCATCGAAAAAATCGATGAGCTGAGCAAGAAACTTTGCGTTGGCGTTCCGGCGGGCGGATTCCCACAATCCGCCTCATCCACCCTTCAACGCCCATGTCCAGTCTTCAACAACCCTTCCAGGCGCCCGGCGCATCGAGCAGCGCCCGGGCCGTCCGCCTCGCCGCCCGCAATGGCCGGCTGCAATCGCACACCAGCGGCCTGGCCGCCGCGCACGTGCAGGCCAACCTGGTCATCCTGCCGCAAAGACATGCGGCGGACTTTCTGCGCTACTGCCAGGCCAATCCCAAGCCCTGTCCCGTGCTGGGCGTCTCGGAACCCGGCGATCCGTCCATGCCGGCGCTCGGCCATGACATCGACCTGCGCAGCGACCTGCCGCGCTACCGCGTCTGGCGTGACGGCGAGCTGGCCGACGAGCCCACCGACGTCGCCGCGCTGTGGCGCGAGGACCTGGTGAGCTTCGTCATCGGCTGCTCCTTCACTTTCGAGCACGGCCTGCTGGCCGAGGGCATCGCGCTGCGCCACGTGGCGCAGGGACGCAACGTGGCCATGTACCGCACCAGCATCCAGACCGTGCCGGCCGGCCCTTTCCGTGGCCCCTTGGTGGTGTCGATGCGCCCGCTTCGCGCAGCGGACGCCATCCGCGCCGTGCAGATCAGCTCGCGCTTTCCCGCGGTGCACGGTGCGCCGGTGCACCTGGGTGACCCTGCGCTGATCGGCATCCGCGCGATCGGTGCACCTGATGACGGCGATGCCGTCGATGTCATGCCCGACGAGCTGCCTGTGTTCTGGGCCTGCGGCGTCACACCCCAGGCCGCGCTGGCGCAGGCGCGGCTGCCCTTCGCGATCACCCATGCGCCCGGCGCGATGCTGGTCACCGACCTGCTGCACCACCACCTGGCCTGCTTCTAGGCCGATTCCCAAGAAAGCAAGGAGACACGATGAGCACCCTGGACCCCGTTCACTCGGGAGGCGAGACCTCGGCCGGCCGCAGCTGGCTGGGCACGCTGAACCGCAACGAGAAGCGCACCCTGGCCGCCTCCTTCAGCGGCTACGCGGTCGATGCCTTCGACTACTACACGCTGCCGCTGGTCACGCCGATCCTGCTCACGCTGTGGGGCATGAGCAAGACCGAGGTCGGCTTCATCGGCACCGCCACGCTGGTGGCGTCGGCCCTCGGCGGCTGGCTGGCCGGCATCCTGGCGGACCGCTACGGCCGCGTGCGCATCCTGCAGCTCACCATCCTGGTGTTCGCCATCTTCACCTTCGCCTGCGGCCTGGCACAGACGCCCGGCCAGTTGATGGTGGCTCGCACGCTGCAGGGCCTGGGCTTCGGCGGCGAATGGGCGGTGGGCTCGGTGCTGATCGCCGAGATGATCCGCCCGGCCTACCGCGGCAAGGCGGTGGGCCTGGTGCAGAGCAGTTGGGCCATCGGCTGGGGCGCGGCGGTGCTGGTGTCGATGGCGCTGTTCTCCTTCCTGCCGCCGGAGGTTTCGTGGCGGGTGATGTTCCTGCTGGGCCTGCTGCCGGCGGTGCTGATCGTCTTCATCCGCCGCTCGATCCGCGACCCGGAGATCTACGTGCAGACCCGCGCCGCGGTGGCGCGCGGCGAGCGCAGCGGCAACTTTCTCGCCATCTTCAAGCCGGGCATCCTGGGCACGACGGTGCTGGCCAGCCTGCTGTTCACGGGCATGCAGGGCGGCTACTACGCCATCGGCGTGTGGCTGCCGACCTTCCTCAAGAACGAACGCCACCTCACCGTGCTGGGCTCGGGTGGCTACCAGTTCATGTTCATCGTCGGGGCCTTCCTCGGCTACCTGTGCGGCGCCTACCTGTCGGACCGCCTGGGGCGGCGGCTGGCCTTCATCCTGTTCGCGGTCGGCGCCGGCACGCTGGTCTATGCCTACACCCTGCTGCCGATCACCGACGGGCTGATGCTGGTGCTGGGCTTTCCGCTGGGCTTCTTCATGTCGGGCATCTTCAGCGGCGCGGGCGCCTTCCTGGCCGAGCTGTTCCCGAATGAACTGCGCGGCTCGGGGCAGGGCTTTTGCTACAACTTCGGGCGCGGCATCGGTGCGACCTTCCCGGCGCTGGTGGGCGTGCTGAGCGACCGGCTGCACATGCCGCTGGGCACCGCGATCGGGGTGTGCGCGGCGGCGGCCTATGCGATCGTGGTGGTGGTGGCGCTGTGCCTCCCCGAGACACGCGGCCGCGATCTGCATCAGAACTGATCCCGCTTTCCTTTCTCCTCCGTGATGCGGCGGCCCTCGAGGGTCGCCCTGTCCCTCCGCGACCCCATCGTTCCTTCATCATGAGCAAGCATCCCATCTCTTCGACTTCCCGCTGGCAGTTCTGGATCGACCGCGGCGGTACTTTCACCGACCTGGTCGGCCGCGATCCCGAAGGCGGTCTGCACACCCTCAAGCTGCTGTCCGAGAACCCCGAGCAGTACCGCGACGCCGCCGTCGAGGGCATCCGCCGCCTGCTGGGCCTGGGCCCGGGCGAGCGGGTCACGCCGGAGCGGGTCGAGTGCGTGAAGATGGGCACCACGGTGGCCACCAACGCGCTGCTGGAGCGCAAGGGCGAGGGCACGGTGCTGGTCACGACCGGCGGCTTCCGCGATGCGCTGCGCATCGCCACCCAGGCCCGGCCGCGGCTTTTCGACCGGCACATCGTGCTGCCTGAATTGCTCTACGAACGTGTGATCGAATCCAGCGAGCGCGTGGATGCGGATGGCAGCCTCGTCCGTCCGCTCGACGAGGCGGCCCTGCGCGTCTCGCTGCAGCAAGCCTTCGATGCCGGCCTGCGCGCCTGCGCCATCGTCTTCATGCACGGCTGGCGGCACCCGGCGCACGAACTGGCGGCCGAGCGCATCGCCCGCGGGGTGGGCTTCACGCAGGTCTCGGTCTCGCACAAGACCAGCCCGCTGATGAAGCTGGTGCCGCGCGGCGACACCACCGTGGTCGACGCCTACCTCAGCCCCATCCTGCGCCGCTACGTGGACCAGGTCTCGCAGCAGATGCCCGGCGTGCCGCTGTTCTTCATGCAAAGTTCGGGCGGCCTCACGCAGGCGCAGCGCTTCCAGGGCAAGGACGCGATCCTGTCCGGGCCGGCCGGCGGCATCGTCGGCATGGTGCGCACGGCGCTGGAGGCCGGCCATCCGAAGGTGATCGGCTTCGACATGGGCGGCACCTCGACCGACGTCTCGCACTACGCGGGCGAATTCGAGCGCTCCTTCGAGACCCACGTGGCGGGCGTGCGCATGCGCGCGCCGATGATGAGCATCCACACGGTGGCGGCCGGCGGTGGCTCGGTGATCGGCTTCGACGGCGCGCGGCTGCGGGTCGGGCCGGAGTCGGCGGGCGCCAACCCGGGGCCGGCCAGCTACCGGCGCGGAGGGCCGCTGACCACGACCGATGCCAATGTGCTGCTGGGCAAGATCCAGCCGGACCATTTTCCCCACGTCTTCGGCCCGGCGGCCGACCAGCCGCTGGACCGCGAGGCGGCCCGGCGCGGCTTCGAGGCCATGGCACGGCGCATGGCCGAGGCGACCGGCCGCGAGACGAGCCCGGAGGAGGTCGCCAGCGGCGCCCTTCGCATCGCGGTGGCCAGCATGGCCAATGCGGTCAAGCGCATCTCGGTGGCGCGCGGCTACGACGTCACGCAGTACACGCTGCAATGCTTCGGCGGCGCCGGCGGGCAGCATGCCTGCCTGGTGGCCGATGCGCTGGGCATGGAGCGCGTTTACCTGCATCCCTTGGCCGGCGTGCTTTCGGCGTTCGGCATGGGCCTGGCGGATCAGCTCGCGATGCGCGAGCGGGCGCTGGAGCGGCGTCTCGATGCCGAGGGCCTGGCGGCGGCCCGCCGCACCGCGCTCGCGCTGGCGGACGAGGCGGTGACCGAACTGCACGCGCAGGGCGCGGCGCGCGCCGGCATCGCCACCGTGCAGCGGGTGCAGTTGCGCTACGAGGGCACCGACACCGCGCTGCCCTGCACGCTGCCGATGGCGCAGCCGCAGGACCAGGCCATCGCCGCGCTGCGCGAGGAGTTCGAGGCCGCCTACCGCCGCCGCTTCGCCTTTCTGATGCCGGACCGGGCACTGGTGATCGAGGCCGTGACGGTGGAGGCCACCGCCGCCGGGGAGCGGACCGCCGTGGCATCCGCAGGCGGCGACACAGTCCCGCACGCCCCGGCGCCGCACGCCGCGGTGCGCGTCTACTGCGAAGCCGACGAGCAGCCGGCCGGCTGGCGCGATGCCGCACTCTTCCTGGAGGGCCAGCTTCGTCCCGGTGCCACCCTCGACGGCCCCGCGATCGTCGCCGGCGGCAACGCCACCACCGTGGTCGAGCCCGGCTGGCAGGCGCGCGTGGACGCGGCCGGCATGGTGCTGCAGCGGGTGCGCCCGCGCGTCACGGCGCAGGCCGTGGGCACCAGGGCCGATCCGGTGATGCTGGAGGTCTTCAACAACCTGTTCATGAACATCGCCGAGCAGATGGGGCTGCGGCTGCAGAACACGGCCTACTCGGTGAACATCAAGGAGCGGCTGGATTTCTCTTGCGCGCTGTTCGACGTGAAGGGGCAGTTGATCGCCAACGCGCCGCACATGCCCGTGCACCTGGGCTCGATGAGCGAGTCGATCCGCACGGTGATCGACGCCAATCCCGGCATGAAGCCGGGCGACGTCTACATGCTCAACGACCCGTACCACGGCGGCACGCACCTGCCGGACATCACGGTGGTGACGCCGGTGTACCTGTCGCCCGGCGATGCGACGCCCTCGTTCTACGTGGCCTCGCGCGGCCACCATGCGGACGTGGGCGGCATCACGCCCGGCTCGGTGCCGCCCTTCTCGAAGACCATCGAGGAGGAGGGCGTGCTGATCGACAACTTCAAACTGGTCGAGCAGGGGCGCCTGCGCGAGGCCGAGGTACGCGCCCTGCTGGCGAGCGGCCCGCATCCTTCGCGCAATCCCGAGCAGAACATCGCCGATCTGCGCGCCCAGGTCGCGGCCAACGAGAAGGGCGTGCAGGAACTGCGGGCCATGGTGGCCCAGTTCGGCCGCGAGACGGTGGCCGCGTACATGGGCCACGTGCAGGACAACGCCGAGGAGTCGGTGCGCCGCGCCATCTCGGCGCTGAAGGACGGCGAGTACAGGCTGCCGCTGGACAACGGCGCGCGCATCCAGGTCCGCGTGCAGGTCGATGCCGCCGCACGTGCCGCGACGGTCGACTTCACGGGCACCAGCGCGCAGTTGCCCAACAACTTCAACGCGCCCAAGGCGATCACCATGGCGGCGGTGCTGTACGTTTTCCGGACGCTGGTGGACGAGGACATCCCGCTCAACGCCGGCTGCCTGAAGCCGATCCGCGTGATCGTGCCCGAGGGCTGCATGCTCAACCCGGTGGCGCCGGCGGCGGTGGTGGCGGGCAACGTCGAGACTTCGAGCTGCGTCACCAATGCGCTCTATGGTGCGCTGGGCGTGCTGGCGGCGAGCCAGTGCACGATGAACAACTTCACCTTCGGCGACGGCGAGCACCAGTACTACGAAACCATCTCCGGCGGCTCGGGTGCCGGCCCGGGCTTCGACGGCACGAGCGTGGTGCAGACGCACATGACCAACTCGCGCCTCACCGATCCCGAGGTGCTGGAATTCCGCTACCCGGTGCGCCTGGAGCGCTACGAGATCCGCGCAGGATCGGGCGGGGCAGGGCGCTGGCGTGGTGGCGACGGCGGGGTGCGGCGGGTACGCTTCCTGGCGCCGATGACCGCCTCCATCCTCAGCAATGGCCGCACGCACGGTGCCTTCGGCGGTGCGGGCGGCGCGGCGGGCGCGGTGGGGGTCAACCGGGTCGAGCGCGCCGACGGCACGGTCGAGGCGCTGGAGCACATCGGCCAGGTGCAGATGGGGCGGGGCGATGTGTTCGTGATCGAGACGCCTGGGGGTGGGGGGTGGGGCGTGGCTTGATCTTGCGGGCCTGAAACGACCCATGGACGACGTGGACCTCGTAGCACGTCGGCGGGCAGCGGTGGTGGGCTACGTCAGCAGGCGCGCACCGTCGACTTTCGAAGCCGACCTGTCGAAAGTCCACAAAGGCTGGTGGCCAGCCAGCGCGGCGAGCGCCGCATGCATGCAGTCCGAGTAGTCGGCGGTGCCGTGCGCGTACCACCGCAGGGCAAGTTCCACCGCTCCTTCGGATTCGAACACAAGTTCATCCGCGGCGAGAAGGACGGACAGTGTCTCGATGACCTCTGTCTTGGAGAACTTGAAGTTCGAACGCAGGACCCACTCGAGTTCAAGTGACACGCTGATGGGAACGAACATGGCCTCGTTCGTTTCGACGCAGCGGCGGATGAGCCGGCTGGCGGCGGCCAGTTGACGTTCATCGTCTTGGACGAGATAGCGAACGAGGACGTTGGTGTCGAGCGCCGCCATCAGCGCCAGGCATTCATCGCTTCGACTGGAACGTGCCGGCCCTTCGGCGCCTTCAACCTGCCCGCCATGTCCAGGATGGAGCGGGTCTTGGCGCGTACCAGGACTGTGCCATCGGGGAGGGCATGCCATACGAGCCGGGTCCCCGCTGATGCGCCGAGCTGGGCGCGTATCTGGGCAGGGACGGTGGTCTGCCCCTTGGCGGTGATGGTGGATTCGATCATGGTTCCTCCTTGCATCCGTGCCGATAGTAATGCATGGCGTCACTCGTGTCGTTCGGACCAAGCCGATGGCTACAGTCCAACCGGAGCCGGCCCTCCCGGAAACGGACGTGAACGACGCGCCCGCACCATCGACGCTATCCCTCCAACTTGCTTGGTGGCGGCACCTTCGCCACGGCACCGAGTTTCAGCTGAAAGCGGCGCCCTCGACCCGCGCTTCATCCGTACCGAGCGGGGCGCCATCTATCTCTTCGATACGTCAGCGGACAAGCTGCACCGAGAAGCTGTGAAGCGCTCGTGTGAGCCTCACATCCCCACGTAGTTGGGCCCGCCGCCGCCTTCGGGCGTGACCCACACGATGTTCTGCGTCGGGTCCTTGATGTCGCAGGTCTTGCAGTGCACGCAGTTCTGCGCGTTGATCTGCAGGCGCGGCTGGCCGCCCTCGCCGTCGACGAACTCGTAGACGCCGGCCGGGCAGTAGCGGCTTTCGGGGCCGGCGTACTCGGGCAGGTTGATCTGCGTGGGCACGGCGGCGTTCTTCAGCGTCAGGTGGGCCGGCTGGTTTTCCTCGTGGTTGGTGTTGCTGATGAACACCGAGGACAGGCGGTCGAAGGTGAGCTGGCCGTCCGGCTTCGGGTAGGCGATCTTCTTGCAGGCCGAGGCCTTCTTCAGGCGCTCGTTGTCCGGCTGGTCGCGGTGGATGGTCCACGGAATGTGGCCGCGCAGCAAGTACTGCTCGATGCCGGTCATGAGGGTGCCCACGGTCAGGCCCTTCTTGAACCACTGCTTGAAGTTGCGCGCCTTGTTGAGTTCCTTGTAGAGCCAGCTCTTCTCGAAGGCGGCCGGGTAGGCGCCGAGCTCGTCGTGCTGGCGCCCGGCCATCACGGCGTCGTAGGCGGCCTCGGCCGCGAGCATGCCGGTCTTGATGGCCGCATGGCTGCCCTTGATGCGGCTGGCGTTCAGGTAGCCGGCGTCGTCGCCCACCAGCGCGCCGCCCGGGAAGACGGTCTTGGGCAGCGAGAGCAGGCCGCCCGCGGTGATGGCGCGCGCGCCGTAGGAGATGCGCTTGGCCGGCTTCAGACCCTTGTCCTGGCCTTCGAAGTACCAGCGGATGTTGGGGTGCGTCTTGAAGCGCTGGAACTCCTCGAAGGGGCTCAGGTGCGGATTCTGGTAGTCGAGCCCTACCACGAAGCCGACGATCACCTGGTTGTTCTCGGCGTGGTAGAGGAAGGAGCCGCCGTAGGTGTCGTTCGGCAGCGGCCAGCCGGCGGTGTGCACGGCCAGGCCGGGCTCGTGGCGAGCCGGGTCGATCTCCCACAGCTCCTTGATGCCGATGCCGTAGCTCTGCGGGTCCTTCCCGTCGTCGAGCTTGTACTTGGCGATGAGCTGGCGGCCCAGGTGGCCGCGGCAGCCCTCGGCGAAGATGGTGTACTTGGCATGCAGCTCCATGCCGAGCTGGAAGCTGTCGGTGGGCTGGCCGTCCTTGCCGATGCCCATGTTGCCGGTGGCCACGCCGCGCACCTTGCCGTCGTCGGTGTAGAGGATCTCGGCCGCGGGAAAGCCCGCGAAGATCTCCACGCCCAGGGCCTCGGCCTGCTGGGCCAGCCACTTGACCACGTTGCCCAGGCTGACGATGTAGTTGCCCTCGTTGTGGAAGTTCCTGGGCAGCAGGAAGTTGGGGGTGCGGTAGGCGCTGGTTTCGCTGAGGATCAGGAAGGTGTCCTGCGTGACGGGCTGGTTGAGCGGCGCGCCTTGTTCCTCCCAGTCGGGCAGCAGCTCGTAGAGCGCGCGCGGGTCCATGATGGCGCCGGAGAGGATGTGGGCGCCGGGCTCGGACCCCTTCTCGAGCACCACGACAGAGATGTCCTTGCCGTGCGAGGCGGCCAGCTGCTTGAGGTGGATGGCAGTGGCCAGTCCGCCGGGGCCGGCGCCGACCACGACCACGTCGTATTCCATGGCTTCGCGGGGGCCGTACTGGGCGAGGATTTCTTCGTTCGTCATCTGGGGTCTCGTCGATAATGATTTTGGGAGGGCGAGGCGCCACAAGAGGGCCGGGCCATTTTATGCGGCGCCTTATGCCTCTCCGGAATGTCTCTTACTACAACTCGGGGGCGGTCTCCATGTCCTACAGCATCGATCTTTCGGGCCGCGTGGCCTTCGTCACCGGCGCATCGAGCGGCCTGGGTGCGCAGTTCGCCAAGACCCTGGCCCGCGCGGGCGCGGCCGTCGTGCTGGCCAGCCGCCATACCGACAAGCTCAAGGAGCTGCGCGCGCGCATCGAAGGCGAGGGCGGCGACGCCCACGTGGTGGAGCTCGATGCGAGCGACCTCGGCAGCATCAAGGCCGCGGTGGCGCGGGCCGAAACGGAAGTCGGGCCGATCGACGTGCTGGTCAACCACGCGGGCGCCAGCACCACGCAGCGACTGGAGGACGTGAAGCCCGCGGACTACGACTTCATCTTCGACGCCAACGTCAAGGGCGCCTTCTTCGTCGCCCAGGAAGTGGGCAAGCGCATGCTGGCGCGTGCCCGCGGCGCGGCGCCCGGCACTTACGTCGGCGGGCGCATCATCAACATCGCCTCGGCGGCGGCGCTGAAGGTCATTCCCAAGATCGGCGTCTACTGCATGAGCAAGGCGGCGGTGGTGCAGATGACCAAGGCGATGGCGCTCGAGTGGGGGCGCTTCGGCATCAACGTCAACGTGCTGTGCCCGGGCTACATCACGACCGACATCAACGAGGAGCACTGGAGTTCCGACGACGGCCAGAAGCTGGTGGGCGGCCTGCCGCGCAAGCGCCTGGGCCGGCCTGAGGACCTGGACGGCCTGGTCGTGCTGCTGGCCAGCAGCCAGAGTCATTTCGTCAACGGCGCGGTGATCGCGGCCGACGACGGGTACGCGCTCTGAAGTTCGCCTCCGTCCCGAGAAAAACACCCCATGAGAATCGAGATCCCCGAAGCCAAGAAGCTGGTCTACGAGATGACCATCGCCATCCGCTGGGGCGACATGGACGCGATGGGCCACCTCAACAATGCCAGCTACTTCCGCTTCCTGGAGACGGCGCGCATCGACTGGTTCCACGCGCTCGGCACGCTGCCCCGGCCGGAGGGCGAGGGCATGGTGATCGTCAACGCCTTCTGCAACTTCTACCGCCAGCTCGAGTACCCGGGCGACGTGCTGATCAAGATGTACGTGAGCGATCCCGGCCGCACCACCTTCGAAAGCTGGGCCACCATGGCTCGCGCGGACGAACCCGAGGTGATCTGCGCGGCCGGCGGGGCGACCACCATCTGGGTGGATGTGGCGAAGCAGAAGGCGCTGCCGCTGCCGGATTGGCTGCGGGAGATCGTGAGCTGAAGCGGTCCGCAGGCGCTCAGGCCGCGTTCAGCACGATCCGCGCCTCGAACCCCGTCGCCGCACCCGGCGGCGGCGAGTACAGCTCGAGCCGGGCGCCATGCTTCTCGACGATGGTGTTGACGATCGACAACCCCAGCCCGTAGCCCGCGCGGTCCGAGCTGTGGCGCACGTGGCGCTGCCGCAAGGTGTGAAGCTGCTCCGCGCCGACGCCGGGGCCGAAGTCGCGCACGGCCAAAGTGCCGGGGGGCATGACCTCGATCACCACGCGGCCGCGGCCGTAGCGTAGGGCGTTTTCCACGAGGTTGCGCAGGGCGATGGCCAGGGCGTCGACGTCGCCGAGCACGGCGACAGAGGACTCGCTCTCGGGCAGCTTCAGCGTGAGGCGCTCGTTCGCGTTGGCGACTTTCCAGAACTCCTCGGCCACGGTGCCGACGAGCTGCACCAGGTTGACGCGGGCGCGCGCCAGCGAGGCGCCGGACTCGGCTCGCGAGAGCTGAAGCAGCTTCTCTGCGCGGTGGCCCAGCGTGTGCAGCGCATCCAGGGCGGCCTGCACGTCGTTGCGTCGCAGGTCGTGCTCCAGCGCGGTCTGCAGCCGCAGCCGGGCCGCCGCGAGCGGAGAGCGCAGTTCGTGGGCCGCGTTGGCCGCCAGGGCCCGCTCGACGTCGAGCGCGTGCGACAGGCGTTGCAGCAGGCGGTTGACGTCCTCGCCCACCGAATGCAGCTCGCGCGGCAGTCCGCGCAGGGGGATCGGCCGCAGATCCGCACCGCTGCGCTGCGCGATCTCGCCGGCCAGCGACTGCAGGCCGCGCAGCTCCGTGCGCGCCACGTTGCGCAGCACCAGCGCGAGCACCGGCAGCACGGCCATCAGCGGGATGATCAGGCCCAGCAGCGTGCGGTTGAGGGCGGTGCGGCGTTCGTCGAGCGGGTCCGCCACCTGGAAGTACAGGTCGAGCGTGGGATGGCGCACGGTGAAGATGCGCCACGATTCGCTGTCGGCGAAGCCCGTCGCCATCGGCACGTCGAAGGCATTGGCAGGCGCCTCGGAGGAGCGCAGCAACACGCGTTCGTGCAGGTCCACCACCTGGTAGAGCACCGCGTCGGTGGGGAAGAGCTGCGGCGGCGCGATGAAGGGCCGGACGGGCTCGGCGCTTTCGCCCCGCCGGATGCGCTCGTTGCGCAGCGTGCCGAGTTCGTGCACGGCGGTGTCGAACATGCGGTGCGCGACCTCGGCGAGTTCGCTGTCGAAGTTGTGGTTGATCTCGCGGTCCACGTACCAGCCCACGCCCAGCACGCACAGCAGCCAGACGCCGCCCACCCACACGATCAGCGTGCGCGTCAGGCGGCCGGCCAGGGACTCGCGTGCGACGGCTTCGGTCTCGGGTTCGGACCGGGGCCTGACCGGCGGCAGGAGGCCGAATTTCATTCGTCTTCTTCCTCGGGCGCGGACGAGAGCCGGTAGCCCAGGCCGCGCAGCGTCTGGATGTGGCTGCGGCCGAGCTTGCGGCGCAGGCGGCTGATGAACACTTCCAGCGTGTTGCTGTCGGCCTCGTCGCCGTAGCCGTAGAGCGCGTCGGCCAGATTGTCGCGCGTGTGGATGCGCTCGGGCCGCGTGGCCATCACGCGCAGCAGCGCCCATTCCTTCTGCGTCAGCGTGACCGGCAGCCCGTTCTTGCGTACCAGGTCGCGCGCCAGGTCGATCTCGAGCGTGCCGAACTGCAGCACCGGCGTGGCGGCGCTGCTGCGGCGGCGCTCGACCGCGCGCAGGCGGGCCAGCAGCTCGGCAGGGTCGTAGGGCTTGATGAGGTAGTCGTCGGCGCCGGCATCCAGCCCCCGGATGCGATCGGTGACCTGGTCGCGCGCAGTCAGCACGATGACGATGGGCGGATCGCGCAGGGCGCGCACGTCGGGCAGCAGGGACAGGCCCTCGCCGTCGGGCAGGTGCAAGTCGAGCAGCACGGCCGCGTACTGCACTGCGGCCAGCGCAGCGCGCGCCTGCGCCAGGCTCGGCGCCACGTCGACCACGAAGGCCTTGGCCTCGAGATAGCTGCAGACGGCACCGGCCAGCGCGGCGTCGTCTTCGACCAGCAATATGCGCACCTTGGGCAGTCCTCTTGTCGTGAAAGAACCCGAGTCTAGTGCGCCTGGCGGTTGCTTCAGGCTGCGTTCATGCCGGGCCTATAGCCTCCAGCGCCTCATGTTCCGTGTATCGCTGGCCCGTCCGGTCGCCTGGACCTTCGTTTCACTGCTGCTGATCCTGGCCTGGGATGCGAGCGGTCTCGATCTTCCGCTCGCCCGCATGGCGGGGACACCGGTGGGCTTTCCCTGGCGCAACGACTGGTTTCTCGTGCACGTGGTGCACGAAGGGGCGAGGGCGCTGAGCTGGCTGCTGCTGATCGTGCTGGCGCTCGCGATTCGCTGGCCCTTCGGCTTCCTGCGTCGCCTGGCGGTGCGCGAGCGCATTCAGCTCACCTTCGGCGTGCTGGCCGGCGTGCTGCTCGTGTCGCTCGTGAAGCAGACGAGCACGACCAGCTGCCCCTGGGACCTGAACGCCTTCGGCGGGGTCGCGCACCATGTGTCGCACTGGGCCTGGCGCCTGCGGGACGGTGGGCCCGGCGGCTGCTTTCCGGCCGGCCATGCATCCGCGGGCTTTGCCTTCATGAGCGGCTGGTTCGTGCTGCGGCGCGGGTCGCCCCGGCTGGCGGGCGCCTGGCTGGCCGCCGCGTTCGCGGCCGGCCTGGTACTGGGCCTCGGACAACAACTGCGCGGTGCGCACTACATGAGCCATACCTTGTGGACGGCCTGGTTGTGCTGGGCGGCAGGCCTGCTGCTCGACATGTGCATGCACGGATCGAAGTTTCGGCGCGCCACACGTGGCGCAGCGTCCGCGCTGCAAACCAATCTGAACGAAAGCTGATCAGGTCATTCAGCGAGTTTTCAGTCCGGTTTCCCAGACTCGGACGATGCCTCCCTCGAACGTCCGGTCCTCTGTCTTTCTCGAACCCGCTGCCGTAGCCGCGCCTGCGCAGATGCCGGCCGAGGCCCTCACCGTTCCCCTGTGGCGCCGGATCGATGCCTGGTTGACCCAGCCCCGCTCGGCGCGCAGCGTGGTGGTCTGGCTGAGTGTTTATCTGGCGCTGGTCGCCAACTGGCCCCTCTGGAGCGAACTGGCCCGCATCGGCGGCGCACCCAGCGTCTACCTGCCCACCGTTGCGCTGATGACGCTGCTCACCATCTGCGCCACCGTCGCGCTGCTGGCGCTCAGCGCCTGGACACGCTGGATGAAGCCGCTGTGGCTGGTGGTGGTGGTCGTGGCGGCGGGGGCCGAGCATTTCATGCTGAGCTACCACGCGGTGATGGACCCGAGCATGCTGGCCAACGCGATGCAGACCGACCTGCACGAGGCGCGCGACCTGATGAGCTGGCGCCTGCTGCTGCGCGTGCTGCTGGTCACGGCCTTGCCGGCCTGGGTGCTGTGGCGCATGCGCATCCCGCCGATGGGTTTGCTGTCGCAAGCCTGGCGCAACGCACTGCTGCTGCTGGCGGCGCTTGCGCTGGCCGCGGGCGGCGCGCTGGCCATGAACCGGCAACTGGCCCCGCTGATGCGCAACAACGTGCACCTGCGCTACATGATCAATCCTCCGGCGAGCCTCTACTCGGCGAGCGCTGTGGCGCTGCGGCCCGTGTTCGCGCACAGCCGGAAGCTGATCCCGGTCACCGGCGGCGCGGCACTGGGTGCGAGCTATGCAGCGCAGGCGCGCCCACCGCTGTTCCTGCTGGTGGTGGGCGAGACCGCGCGGGCCGATCACTTCGGCCTCAACGGCTATGCGCGCGACACCACGCCGCAGCTGGCGGCGCGCAAGGTGCTCTCGTGGCGTGATGTTCACTCCTGCGGCACCAACACGCTGGCCTCGGTGCCCTGCATGTTCTCGCCCCTGGGCAAGGCCGGCTTCGAAAAACGAAAGGACGACTACGAGAACCTGATGGACGTGCTGCAGGCCGCCGGCCTGGCCGTGTTCTGGATCGACAACCAGCCCGGCGGCTGCAAGGGCGTATGCGACCGCATCCCGCATGCCTTCGCCGCCGACGCCCTCGATCCCGCCATGAAGAGCGCACTGTGCGACGGCGACGAATGCCTGGACGACGCGCTGCTCAAGGACCTGGACCGGCGCCTGGCGGCACTACCGGCGGAGCGTCGGTCCCGCGGCGTGGTGCTGGCGATGCATCAGATGGGCAGCCATGGCCCGGCCTACTACAAGCGTTCCTCGGCAGATACCAAGCGCTTCCTGCCCGAGTGCAAGACCAACGCGCTGGCGGAGTGCAGCCATGCCGAACTGGTCAATGCCTTCGACAACTCCATCGCCTACACCGACCGCTTCCTCGGCCAGGCCATCGACTGGCTGCAGGCGCAGTCGGGGCGCTACGACCCGGCCCTGCTCTACCTGAGCGACCATGGCGAGTCGCTCGGCGAATACGGCCTGTTCCTGCACGGCGTGCCCTACGGTTTTGCGCCGGAGGTGCAGAAGCACATCCCGATGGTGATGTGGTTCGGGCCGCACATGCGCGAGCGCGGGGGCCTGTCGCAGGCCTGCATGGCGGCGGGGCTGGACCAGCCGCTCACGCACGACAACCTGTACCACACGGTGCTGGGGCTGATGGACGTGAAGTCGCCCAGCTACCAGGTCGGGCTGGATGCGCTGGCCTCCTGCCGCGGGCCGGTGCACGACAGGGGCGGCGACAGTCGACCAACTACTTCTTCGCCCTGGGCACTCGCCCCAGCAGATAGAACTCCGCATTCGGTTGCATCCCGCTGAAGCTCGCCATCCGGTTGGAGAGGCCGAAGAAGGCGGTGATGGCCGCGATGTCCCAGATGTCCTCGTCGCTGAAGCCCTGCGCATGCAGGGGCGGGAAGTCGCCCTCGTCGATCTCGTGCGAACGGTCGCAGACCTTCATCGCGAATTCCAGCATGGCGTACTGGCGCGGCGTGATGTCCGCCTTGCGCCAATTGACGGCCACCTGATCGGCCACCAGCGGTTTCTTCTCGTAGATGCGCAGCAGGGCACCGTGGGCCACCACGCAGTAGAGGCAGCGGTTCGCGGCGCTGGTGGCGGTGACGATCATCTCGCGCTCGCCCTTGGTGAGCGAGCCTTCCTCCTTGAGCATCAGCGCGTCGTGGTACGCGAAGAAGGCGCGCCACTCGGCCGGGCGGCGGGCGAGGGCGAGGAAGACGTTGGGCACGAAGCCTGATTTCTCCTGCACCTCGAGCACCTTGGTGCGGATGTCATCGGGCAGGTTGGCGAGCTCGACGAGGGGGTAGCGTTCGGCGGTCATGTTGTCTCCGGGTGGCCGTGTTCTGGGCGGCCCATCATAGGCAAAGGCCCAGACGTCTACGTCGTGCCGCCGGCGTCCAGCACCGCCTGCGTGCTCTCGTCCTTGAGCGCCACGCCGGTCAGTCCCCGCCGCAGCGATTCGCGGATGAACCAGGCCAGCCGGAAGGCCGCTGCCTCGAAGGGCAGGCCTTCGGGGCGCACGTTCGAGATGCAGTTGCGCTGCGCATCGTTGCGCCCGCGGCGCGGATCGTGGGTGAGGTAGATGCCCAGGATGTCGGGCGAGCTCAGGCCCGGCCGCTCGCCGATCAGCATCACGGCGAGCCGGGCCCCGAGGGCCTCGCCGATCTCGTCGGCGAGGGCGACACGGGCCTGCGTCGCGATCACGATGGGCGCGAGCGCCAAGCTGTCGGGCAGCAGCGGCCGCAGCGCCCCGAGCAAGGGCAGGGGGTGGCGGCCCGCTGCCAGGGCGGAAAGGCCGTCGCCGATCACCAGGCACAGATCGCAGGGCCCTGGGGCGGCGGCGCGCAGCCGGGCAGCGTCTTCTTCGTCGAGGCGCCGGCCGAGGTCGGGGCGACGCAGATAGGTGGGCCGGTCGGGCGCGCGGCTGCGTGCCTGCAGCACCTCCCAACCGGCATCGCGCAGGCCTGTCTCCAACGCTTTCACGTCCAGGACCGCATGAACGGCATCCCGCGCCATCGCATGCGCCCAGCCGAAGCGCAGCACTTCGTCGGTCGGCATGCCCGCACCCGCGCGTCCCAGGGCCAGGCGTGCCGGCGTCGCTTCGCGCCATTCGGCCCAAGGGCTCGGCGTGACGATGTCATCCTTGCTCATGACAAGGCCTTGAGTGAGCGCATGTCCGCCAGAAGCCGGTTCGCCCCGGGCGGCAGCAGGCGGCCGCCCTCACCGGTGATGCCCATGCGCTGGAGCCAGGCCTCGAACTCGGGCGCCCGTTTCAGACCCAGGGTCTCGCGCAGGAACAGCGCGTCGTGGAAAGAGGTGCTCTGGTAGTTCAGCATCACGTCGTCCGCTCCCGGCACGCCCATGATGAAGCTGATGCCGGCGGTGCCCAGCAGGACCAGCAGGGTGTCCATGTCGTCCTGGTCGGCCTCGGCATGGTTGGTGTAGCAGATGTCGCAGCCCAGGGGCAGGCCCATCAGCTTGCCGCAGAAGTGGTCTTCCAGGCCGGCGCGAACGATCTGCTTGCCGTCGTAAAGGTACTCGGGCCCGATGAAGCCGACCACGGTGTTGACCAGGAGCGGCTGATAGCGCCGCGCCAGCGCATAGGCGCGGGCCTCGCAGGTCTGCTGGTCGACGCCGAAGTTGGCGTCGGCCGACAGGGCAGAGCCCTGGCCGGTCTCGAAGTACATGACATTGCGGCCCAGCGTTCCGCGCGCGAGCGACTGCGCGGCTGCGTGCGCCTCGTCCAGCAGCTCGGGCGTGATGCCGAAGGAGCGGTTGGCTTGCTCGGTGCCGGCGATGGACTGGAACACCAGGTCCACCGGCACGCCGGACTCGATCAGCTTCAGCGTGTGGGTGACGTGGGTCAGCACGCAGCTTTGCGTCGGCACCTCGAAGCGCTGGATCAGCTCGTCGAGCATGCGCAGCAGGTCGCCCAGGTGCTGCAGGCTGTCGGAGACGGGGTTGATGCCGATCACGGCGTCGCCTGCGCCCATCAACAGGCCGTCGAGCATGGAGGCCGCGATGCCGCGGGGATCGTCGGTCGGGTGATTGGGCTGCAGCCGAACCGCCAGGTGGCCGGGCAGCCCGATGGTGTCGCGAAAGCGCGTGAGCACGCGGCATTTGCGCGCGACGGCGACCAGGTCCTGATTGCGCATCAGCTTGGAGACGGCGGCCACCATCTCGGGCGTGAGGCCCGGCGCAAGGGCGGCCAGGGTATCGGCATCCGCCTGCGCCGACAGCAGCCAGTTGCGGAAGTCGCCCACGCTCAGGTGCGCCACGGGTGCGAAGGCGGCGGCATCGTGGCCGTCGATGATCAGGCGCGTGATGTTGTCCTCCTCGTAGGGGATCATCGCCTCCTGCAAGAACTGCGACAGCGGCGTCTGCGCCAGCACGTGCCGCGCCGCCATGCGCTGCTGCGCGCTGGAGGCGGCGATGCCGGCCAGTTCGTCGCCCGAGCGGGCCGGGCTGGCGACGGCCATCACCTGGCGCAGGTCCTTGAAGTCGAAGACCTGCGAATCGAGGATGGTGCGGTAGCGCATCGTGGCAGGGGGTTCAGCCCAGGTTGGAGAGCATCTTGTCGGGCACGGCGGCCTGGCGTTGTGCCGCCGTGAGGCGGAAGTAGCCGTAGGCCAAGGCCATCAGCACCAGGAACAGCAGGGTCAGGCGGCCATTGAACCAGACCATCGCGCCCAGGCACACCAGGCCGAGCCCGAAGGCGATGGCGGGAAAGACCGGGTAGAAGGGCGCGCGGTAGGGCCGGGGCAGGCCGGGCTCGCTGCGGCGCAGCTTGAACAGCGCCGCCATGGAAATCAGGTACATCGTGATCGCGCCAAGCACCGACATGGTGACGATGTTGGCGGTGAGGGTCTGCCCGCCGAACTGCACCCACTCGTCGCTGAAGATGGCGGCGATGCCGATCACGCCGCCGGCCACCAGCGCCCGGTGCGGCGTGCCGAAACGCGGGCTCAGCGCCGCGAAGGTGGCCGGCAGGTAGCCGGCGCGCGCCAGCGCGAAGATCTGGCGCGAATAGCCCATGATGATTCCGTGGAAGGAGGCGATCAGCCCGAACAGCCCGATCCACACCAGCATGTGCAGCCAGCCGCTTTCGCTGCCCACCACCGCCTTCATCGCCTGGGGCAGCGGGTCGTTGATGTTGGCGAGCTGCCGCCAGTCGCCCACGCCACCGGCGAACACCATCACGCCGAAGGCCAGCACCACCAGCGTGAGGATGCCCGTGATGTAGGCCAGTGGAATGGTGCGCTGCGGATCGCGCGCCTCCTCCGCCGCCATGGCCGCGCCCTCGATGGCGAGGAAGAACCAGATCGCGAAGGGGATGGAGGCGAAGATGCCCGGCAAGGCCGCACCGCTGAACTGGCTGCTGCCCGACCATCCGTTCGCGACGAAGTTCGCCACCGACCAGCCCGGCGCGACCACGCCCATGAACACCAGCAGCTCGAAGATGGCCAGCACCGTCACGAAGAGCTCGAAGGCCGCGGCGATGCCGACGCCGATCCAGTTCAGCCCGATGAAGACGAAGTAGGCGGCCAGCGCGAACCACTTGGGGTTGATGCCGGGAAACTGCACGTTGAGGTAGGCCCCGATCGCCAGCGCGATGGCCGGCGGGGCGAACACGAACTCCACCAATGTCGCGAAGCCGGCGACGAAGCCGCCGTTCGGACCGAAGGCACGTCGTGCATACGCGAAGGGGCCGCCGGCATGCGGGATGGCGGTGGACAGCTCGGTGAAGCTGAAGATGAAGGTCGTGTACATCGCCGCGACCAGCATGGTGGCGACCAGGAAGCCCAGCGTGCCGGCGCTGTTCCAGCCGTAGCTCCACCCGAAGTACTCGCCGGAGATCACCAGCCCCACGGCGATGCCCCAGAGCTGGACGGGGCCGAGCACTTTCTTGAGGCCTGTGGACATGCACGCACTCCTTGGGGTTGGTCGGTCCATCAGCAAGAGCGATGCCATGCCGGCACGCGCCGCAATAATGGCTTGTTTTCAACCAACCCGGGAGACTTCCTCGTGCGTTCCTTCCTTCGTCCCACAGCCGCAGCCCTCGCTGCCCTTTGCCTGCTGCCTGCCGCGATGGCGCAAGGCGCGCCCGTCACCACCCCCAGCGGGCTGATCTACCAGTCGGTCAAGGAAGGCACGGGCGCCTCGCCCGCCGCGACGGACGTCGTCAAGGTGCACTACCGCGGCACCTTCCCCGACAGTGGCAAGGAGTTCGACAGCTCCTACAAGCGCAACGAGCCGACCGAGTTCCCGCTCAATGGCGTGATCCCGTGCTGGACCGAGGGCGTGCAGAAGATGAAGGTCGGCGGCAAGGCCAGGCTGACCTGCCCGCCGGCCATCGCCTACGGCACGCGCGGCGCGGGCGGGGTGATCCCGCCGAACGCCACGCTCAACTTCGAGGTCGAGCTGATCTCGATCAAGGGGCGCTGAGCGTTCCGGCCTCGGCTCTTCCGAAGGCCGTTTTTACTGCGCCAACCGGCCCCGTATCGGGGCCCCAGCCCCTGCAGCAGCCTACGCAGACGCCCTCGACCATCAGCTGCCTGGGCTCACCCAGCTCCGTCACCCAGGCTGGTACTGATACAACCAGGTCTCCGTCAAGGTCTGATCCCCATTCTTCATGTACAGCCGCATGTCCACCGGCTCCGTGCCCTCGGCCGTGAAGTCGAACTGCGCGCGCCAATGCCCAGGCACGCCGTTGGGCACGGCCTCCGAGAAGACATAGGAGAACTTGCCCCTCGAAGCCGTGAGCACCAGTTCGGGCTTGACGCCGAAGGGGATGGATTCGAGCGGCTTGCCGATGAACTCGACCATGAACTTGCGCACGCCCTGAGGCCGCTGCGTGCCCGGCTGGCCGCCGCGGCCCAGGCGGGTGGCGATGCACCGTGCCAACGGAGAGGGGAAGGGCTCCTGGTCGGTCCAGTGGAGCCGGTACTTGATCGAATAGCTCGAGCCGGCGGTGGCAGGCGCCTTGGGCACCCAGCAGGCCAGGATGTTGTCGTGGATCTCGTCGTCGGTGGGGATCTCGATCAACTGCACCGAGCCCTCGCCCCAGTCGCCCTGCGGCTCCACCCAGAGGCTGGGGCGCTTCTCGTAGAACACGCCGTCCTGGTAGTGGTCGAAATTGCGATCGCGCTGCAGCAGGCCGAAGCCGCGCGGGCGCGTGTCGCTGAAGGCGGAGGCGCGGGTCTGGGTGGGGTTGTTCAGAGGGCGCCAGATGCGCTCGCCCGCACCGTTCCAGATGGCCAGACCGTCGGAGTCGTGCACCTCGGGCCGCCAGTCGATGCCGGTGGGCCTGCTCTCGGAGTACCAGTACATCGAGGTCAGCGGCACCAGGCCGAAGCGGCCGATGTCGCGGCGCACGAACAGGCGGGCCTCGATGTCCATCAGCACCGCCCGGGTCCGCTGCATCGCGAACTTGTAGGCGCCGGTGATGCTCGGGCCCTCCAGCAGGGCATACACCGTCATGGTGTTGGACTCGGGCGAGGCCGGCGGCTCGAAGTAGAAGCGGGTGAAGTTGGGGAACTCTTCCTGCCGGTCGGGCATGGCCGCGTCCAGGGCGATGCCGCGCGCGGACAGGCCGTACTGGTAGAGCTCGCCGATGGCGCGGAAGTAGGACGCCCCGAGGAAGGCCACCCAGTCGTTGGTCTGCCAGGCCAGCTTCTTCTGGTCGCCCAGGCGGCTTTCCTGCAGGCGGAAGCCGGCGAAGCCGGCGCCGTCGCGCAACTGCCGCGCCGGGCTGTCCGCGGGCATGCTGAAGTAGTCGCTGTCGTAGAGGATCTCGCGGGCGAAGCCGTCGCCGCCGGCGGTCTCCGTCACGTACATGTGGACGGGGGTCTGGAAGTAGCGGCCCAGGTGGAAGAAGGTGACGGGGTACTGGCCCGGACCATCGCGGAACAAGGCGAGATCGGGGTTGTACTTGAGCTTGCCGTGCGCGTCGTAGTCGATGCGCTGGAGCACGTCGGCGGGCAGCGAGTTGTCGGCCACGTAGGGGCGGCCGGCGAGGGCCTTGGCCTCGTTGACGAGGCGTTCGAAGGAGAAGGGACGTGGCTGGCTGAGCTTGATGCCGTCGGCCGCAAGGGCCTCTGCGGGCAATCCGAGGGCGGCGAGCGCCATCGAGGCACCGCCGGCGGTCAGGAGTGAACGTCGATCGATCATCGGCCAGGATGGTAGCGAAGATGGCGGGCGCGCCCCGTAGGTCGAGGGCGCAAGGCTGCAGGCAAGATGGCGCCCCTGTCCTACGATCGAATTCGAAAGCAAGAGCCGGAGTGCGCTCGCGCGGCCCGGTCCCTAAAGTGGATTCATCGACCCATGCAACGCCGAAGCGACGAAAGAAAGGACGATGAACATGATGAGCAACCCCAAGGAAATCCGCGCCCTGCAGACCGTGAGCGACCCACGCTGGGCCGCCGTGGCGGCGCGCGACCGCGCGGCCGACGGCCGGTTTTTCTACTCGGTGCGCAGCACCGGCGTGTACTGCAGGCCGTCCTGCGGCGCGCGGCAGCCGCGGCCCGAGAACGTGGCCTTCCATGCGTCGGCGGCCGACGCGGAGCGCGCCGGCTTCCGGCCCTGCCGGCGCTGCCGGCCGGACCAGCCCGCCCGCAGCGAGCAGCAGGCGGCGCAGGTGGCGGCGCTGTGCCGCTACATCGAGCAGGCCGAGGAGACGCCCACGCTGGGGGCGCTGGCCGGGCGCGTCGGGCTCAGCACCTTCCACCTGCACCGCATCTTCAAGGAGGTGACCGGCCTCACGCCGCGCGCCTGGGCCGCGGCCCATCGCGACCGGCGCGTGCGCGAGGCGCTGGCGCGCAGCGGGACCGTGACGGACGCGATCTACGAAGCCGGCTACAACTCGAACGGCCGCTTCTACGCGCGCGCCGACGAGGCCCTGGGCATGACGCCGGCGCGCTTTCGCGCGGGCGGTGCCGATGCGCAGATCCGCTTCGCGATCGGCCAGTGCGCGCTGGGCGCGATCCTGGTCGCACAAAGCGAGCGCGGCGTGTGCGCGATAGCGCTGGGCGACGATCCCGATGCCCTGGCGCGCGAGCTGCAGGACCGCTTTCCGAGGGCCCGGCTGATCGGCGGCGATGCCGAATTCGAGCAGCTGGTGGCGCGCGTGGTGGGCTTCGTCGAGGCGCCCGGCGTGGGCCTGGACCTGCCGCTGGACGTGCGCGGCACGGCCTTCCAGCGGCGCGTCTGGCAGGCGCTGCGCGAGATCCCGCCGGGCAGCACCGCGAGCTATGCCGAGATCGCGCAGCGCATCGGCAGCCCGACATCGGTGCGGGCGGTGGCGCAGGCCTGCGGCGCCAATCCGGTCGCGGTCGCCATTCCCTGCCACCGCGTGGTGCGCAGCGACGGCGCGCTGTCCGGCTACCGCTGGGGCGTGGAGCGCAAGCGAGCCCTGCTGGCGAGGGAGGCGACGGGCCGATGATCGACTGGGAACGGGTGGCGCGTGAACTCGACGCCGAGGGCGGCGCGCTGATCGAGGGATTGATGCCGCGCGAGGACTGCGAGGCGCTCGCCGCCCTCTATCCGCAGGGCGCGCCCTTCCGCAGCCGGGTGCTGATGGAGCGCCATGGCTTCGGCCGCGGCGAGTACAAGTACTTCGACTACCCGCTGCCCGAGCGCCTGGCGGGGCTGCGCGAGCAGATGTACGCGCGGCTGGCGCCGATCGCCAACCGCTGGAACGAGGCGATGGGCATCGAGGCACGCTACCCCGCCGCGCATGCCGAGTTCATCGCTCGCTGCCATGCGGCGGGGCAGACCCGGCCGACGCCGCTCCTGCTGCATTACGGCGAGGGCGACTACAACTGCCTGCACCAGGACCTGTACGGCGAGCACGTGTTCCCGCTGCAACTGGTGATCCTGCTGTCGGAGCCGGGCCGCGATTTCACCGGCGGTGAGTTCGTCATGACCGAGCAGCGGCCGCGCATGCAGTCGCGGCCCCTGGTGCTGCCGTTGCGGCAGGGCGATGCGGCGGTCATCGCCGTGCACCATCGTCCGGTGCAGGGCGCTCGCGGGGTCTACCGCGTCAACCTGCGGCATGGTGTGAGCCGGGTGCGCTCAGGGCGGCGCTACACGGCGGGCATCATCTTCCACGACGCGACTTGAAGCGATGACACCCGACCTCTTCGACACGCCGGACGACGACAGCCTGCCCGCAACGCAGCCGCTGGCGCCTGGCGCCGTGCTCTTGCGCCGCTTCGCCCGGTCCTGCGATGAGGCCCTGCTGGCCGGCGTGGCGCAGGTCCTCGCGCAGGCGCCGCTGCGCCACCTGGTCACGCCCGGCGGCTTTCGCATGTCGGTGGCGATGAGCAACTGCGGCGCGCTGGGTTGGGTGTCGGACCTCGCCGGCTACCGCTACGACGCCAAGGACCCGCAGAGCGGGCATCCCTGGCCCGCGATGCCTGCCGCCTTTCGCGACCTGGCCGTGGCCGCGGCACGCGCGGGAGGCTTCGAGGGCTTCTCGCCCGACGCATGTCTGATCAACCGCTACGAGCCCGGCACGCGCCTGTCGCTGCACCAGGACCGCGATGAAGGCCACTACGACTGGCCGATCGTCTCGGTCTCGCTGGGCCTGCCGGCCGTATTCCTGTTCGGCGGACCGAAGCGCTCCGACAAGGCGCAGCGCGTGCCGCTCGCGCATGGCGACGTGGTCGTCTGGGGCGGACCGTCGCGCCTGCATTACCACGGCGTGCTGCCGGTGAAAGAGGGCGTGCATGCTCTGACGGGAGGCTGCCGCATCAACCTGACCTTCCGCAAGGCCGGATGAGACTTCTCAGGCCGGCGGCTGGATGTCGTAGGAGATCCGCCCGGCCGGCAGGGAGGCTGGTGGCGATGAGCTGTTGCTCGTCGGTCATGGATGTTCCAGGTTGGGTCGGCCGTGTGGGTCGTGTGATCCCTGTCATTCGTCGGCCTTGAAGCCGGAGGCGGCCACGATGGGCTTCCACTTGTCGCGCTCGGCGGCCATGGTCTTCGTGTATTCGGCCGGGCCGATGTAGACGGCCTCCAGTCCCACCTGTTCGAGGCCGCCGATCAGCGTCTTGTCGGCCGCGGCGGTGCGCGTCGCGGCCGCCAGGGCGGTGATCACCTCGTCGGGCGTGCCCGCCGGGGCGAACAGGCCGTAGCCTTCCACGCCGACCACGGTGCCGAAGCCCTGCTCGGCGAAGGTGGGCACGTCCTTGAGGAAGCGCGAGCGGCGCTCGCTGCTGACGGCCAGCAGCCGCAGCTTGCCGCTGCCCAGGTACTGCAGGAAGTCGCCGACGAATCCGAGGTAGGCGGGCACCTGGCCGCCCAGCAGGTCCTGCAGGGCCGGCGCGGAGCCGCGGTAGGGCACATGGGCCAGCGGCACGCCCGATGCCTGCGAGAAGCGGAAGCCGAGGAACTGGGCCAGCGAGCCGGCGGCGGGAGAGGCATAGCTGCGCCCGGCCTCGTTCGCCTTGAGCCAGCGCACGTAGTCGGCGAGCGTGCGCACCTCGGCGGGCACCGCGGTGCTGATCGCCAGCACGCAGGTCGAGGCCGCCAGCTCGGCCACCGGCCGCAGGTCGCGCACCGGGTCGTAGGCCAGCCGCGTGTAGACATGCGGGTAGATGGTCATCGCGGAGGTCTGGGTGCACAGCACCACGCTGCCGTCCGGACGCTCGCGCTTCATCTGGGCGGTGGCGATGCGGCCGGCGGCACCGGGGCGGTTGTCCACCAGGTAGGCGCGCTGCTGCGTGCGCCAGGCCTCGGCCAGCCGGCGCGCGGTCTGGTCCATGGTGCCGCCGGCCGGATAGCCGACGACGATGCGGCCCGGTGCGCCGTCCTGCTGGGCCCGCGCCGGTGCGGCGAGCAAGGAAGCCAGGGGCAGGCCTGCTACATACTCGGCGAATCGCCGCCGGGAGAGTTCGTTCATCGCGGGCTCCATGTCGTTCGGTATGGGCCGCACATTGCCAGCGCAGTGCCGCCGCCGGAAGCGATGAATCTGCAACCGCCACATGCACGAGGTGCAACATGAGCCGCACGGCCGTTCCGAAGGCGAATTCCTCAGCCGGAGGCGAAGGTACGCCGGTGATCAGCAAAGCGCAGGCCGCGCTGAACGCGAGACGCATCGACCTGAATCTGCTGCGCGTCTTCGATGCCGTCTTCGAAGACCGCAACCTGTTGCGCGCAGGCAAGCGCCTGCACCTGAGCCAGTCGGCCATCAGCCATGCGCTGGCGCGGCTGCGCGAGGCGCTGCAGGACGAGCTCTTCGTGCGCACGCCCAAGGGCATGGCGCCGACCGCCCGCGCGCTGGCCATGGAGGCGCCGCTGCGCGAGGCGCTGCGCCGCATCCACGACACACTGGGCGTGCAGGCCTTCGATCCTGCGACCACCTCGCATCGCTTCGTGGTGGCGGCCAACGACTACGTGACCTCGGTGCTGCTGGCCAGGCTGAGCGAGCGCATGGCGGCGCTGGCGCCGTCGTCCGACCTGGTCGTGCGCCCTTCGACGAGGCTGGACCTGGCCGAGCAGCTCGACGTGGGGCGCATCGACATCGCCCTGGGCATCTTCGCCGAGGTGCCGGCGCGCTTCCAGAGTGCGCGCCTGTGGCTGCAGGACGATGTGCTGGTGTTTCGTCGCGGTCATCCGCTGGCCCGGCGCAAGCCGCGCATCGAGGACCTCGCGGCCTTTGCGCTGCTGACCGTCTCGCTCGGCGGGCAGGAGGAGGGCGCGGTCAGCGGCTTCATCCTGGAGCGCGGCCTGGCGCGCCAGTCCGAGATGTTCGACCGTTCGGCGCTGGAGGAAGCCCTGGCCGCGGCCGGCCTGCGCCCGCGCTTCCGTCTCACCGTGCCGCATTCCCTGGCGGTGCCGGACCTGCTGGTGGACAGCGACATGGTCTCGATCGTCCCGGCACCGCTGGCGCGCTCCTTCGTGGCGCGGCGCGAGCTGCTGTCGAAGCCGCTGCCCTATGCGACGCAGCATGCGGTGGTGCGTGCGGTCTGGCACCGCCGGCACGAGCACGATCCGGCGCACCTGTGGCTGCGCGAGCAACTCGCCGAGCAGGCGATGTCGTTTCGTGCATGACGGGCTTGCGCAAAGTTCAGTGGCCGGCGCGGCGGGGCCGATGCACCATCGCGGCATGACGAACACAGACCCTGTTGCCGTCCCCGCTATCGTCGATGCGGTGATCCGCTCCCGGCGGAGCGTGCGTGCCTTCCTGCCCACGCCCGTGCCGCGCGCGGTGGTGGCCGAGCTGCTGGACGTGGCCCGCAGCGCGCCGAGCAACTCCAACACGCAACCCTGGTTCGTGCATGTGCTGGCCGGCGAGCCGAAGCGCCATCTGTGCGAAGCGCTGCGCCGCTCCCACGAGGCCGATGCGCTGCCGCCGTCCGCGCATTTCCCGGCCGAGCTGCCGCAGGACTGCGCGTCGCGCCAGGCGGACTTCGGCGTGCGCTACTACGGCGCCCTGGGCATCGATCGCGCGGATGCCGCAGCGCGCGCCCGGCAATCCGGCCGCAACTTCGCCTTCTTCGATGCGCCGGTCGGGCTGATCTTCACCATCGACCGCGGCCTGACCCGGCACAGCTGGGCGGACTTCGGCATGTTCCTGCAGACGCTGATGATCGCCGCGCGGGCGCGCGGGCTGGACACCTGCCCGCAGGTGTCTTTCGTGCGGCACGAGCCGGTCATCGCGGACCTGCTGGACCTGCCTCAGGGCCGGACGGTGGTGTGCGGCATGTCGCTCGGTCATGCGGACCCGGAGGCGCCGGTGAACCGGCTCCGCATGCCGCGCGCGGCGGTGGGCGAGTTCGCCGTTTTTCGGGGGCTGTGAGGCGGGGCGCGGTCCGTCGGTCGCGCGCCATCGGGCTGCAGGCAGCCTGCGGAGAGCAGCACCATGCTGCAACGCCTGCCGGACGCATGCTCATCCGGCGATCAGCTTCTGGGCCAGTTCCGCGGCCGTGGCCGCGGCGTACTTGCGCATCAGCCGCGCGCGGTGGATCTCCACCGTGCGGTGGCTGATGCCCAGCGCGCGGCCGATCTGCTTGGAGGTCAGGCCCTTCATGAGCTGCGCCGCCACCTCGCGCTCGCGCGGCGTGAGTTCGGCCTTGACCGCGCGGCGCGAACCCAGGTCCTCGAAGATCCAGATGCCGGCCTCGTGCGGGGCCGCGCGGTTGAGCGCCTGGCCGCTCACATGGCACCAGAAGGTCTCGCCCGCGAAGGCGCCGTGCAGGTCGCCCACGCGCCGCATCATCCGGTTGTCGGCGTAGCGGCCGCTGGCATTGAGGATGGGTTCCATCCGCTTGCCGATCCGCTCGAATTCGGCGACGCTCGGATACAGCACGCGGAAGGACTGGCCGACCAGCATCTCGCGCGTGGCGCCGAACATCTCGCACACGCGCGCGTTGCAATCCACGATGATCCGGTGGCGCGAGAGCACCATGCCCACGGGGGCCAGCTCGAAGGCGAGCCGGTAGTCGATGGCGGTGAGGCCGTTGTCCGTCGTGGCTGCGGTGTCTGCCGTATCCGCGGCGACTGCCGTGTCCGGTGTGTCCATTACGAAATACTACGTATGCCTATACGTAGTATCGTCGGGGTTTTCATCCACCCTTCCATCCACCCATTTCCGAACGAGGAACCATGGCGAACAAGATCTACCCCTCCGCCGACGCGGCCCTCAAGGGCGTCGTGGCCGACGGCCAGATGCTCGCAGTCGGCGGCTTCGGCCTGTGCGGCATTCCCGAGGCCCTGATCGACGCGCTGCGCGATTCGGGCGTGAAGAACCTCACCTGCGTCTCCAACAACGCCGGCGTCGACGGCTTCGGCCTGGGCAAGCTGCTGGAGACGCGGCAGATCAAGAAGATGATCGCCAGCTACGTCGGTGAGAACAAGGAGTTCGAGCGCCAGTACCTGGCGAAGGAACTGGAGCTGGAGTTCACGCCGCAGGGCACGCTGGCCGAGAAGCTGCGCGCCGGCGGCGCCGGCATCCCGGCCTTCTTCACCAAGACCGGCGTGGGCACGCAGGTGGCCGAGGGCAAGGAACTGCGCGAGTTCGACGGCGAGACCTACGTCATGGAACGCTCGCTGGTGCCGGACGTGGCCCTGGTGAAGGCCGACGTGGCCGACAAGTCCGGCAACCTGCGCTTCCGCCTGACGGCGCGCAACTTCAACCCGGCCGCCGCGATGGCCGGCAAGATCTGCATCGTCGAGGTGGAAAAGATCGTCGAGGTCGGCGAACTGGCACCGGACGACATCCACCTGCCGGGCATCTACGTGCACCGCATCGTGCTCAACGCCAACCCGGAGAAGCGCATCGAGAAGCGCACCGTGAGCGCAGCGGTCGACGTGGCCGCCGCGAAGGTCGAGGCCCAGGCCGCGATCGCCCAGGCCGCCGCCGGCAGCGAAGTGCCGGCCCCCGTCAAGAACAGCAAAGGAAACTGACATGCCCTGGACCCAGGACCAGATGGCGGCGCGCGCCGCCCAGGAGCTCGAGGACGGCTTCTATGTGAACCTCGGCATCGGCATCCCCACGCTGGTGGCCAACTTCGTCGGCGACAAGGAAGTGTGGCTGCAGAGCGAGAACGGCATGCTCGGCATCGGCCCGTTCCCGACCGAGGACCAGGTCGACGCCGACCTCATCAACGCCGGCAAGCAGACCGTGACCACGCTGCCGGGCTCGTCCATCTTCGGCAGCCACGACAGCTTCGCCATGATCCGCGGCGGCAAGATCAACCTCTCGATCCTCGGCGCCATGCAGGTGAGCGAGAAGGGCGACCTGGCCAACTGGATGATCCCGGGAAAGATGGTCAAGGGCATGGGCGGGGCCATGGACCTGGTGGCCGGTGTCAAGCGCGTGATCGTGCTGATGGAGCACGTGGCGCGCAAGAAGGACGGCACCGAAGACCTGAAGATTCTCGAGAAGTGCACGCTGCCGCTGACCGGTGTCGGTGTGGTGGACCGCATCATCACCGACCTGGCCGTGATGGACGTGACGCCCGAGGGCCTCAAGGTGGTCGAGCTGGCGGACGGCGTGAGCTTCGAACAGCTCCAGGCCAAGACCGGCGTGAAACTCATTCGTTGAGCGCGATGCCGTCCTGATCGAAAAGTCAGGACCAGGAAAAAAGGGCAGGCCCGCAAGTGCGGGTCTGCCCTTTTTGCTGTGCGCCCGCGACTTCAGCGGGCCAGCACGGAGACGATCATCGAAAGACCGAAGCTGCAGGACGTCGTCAGCAGGCTGATGATCGCGATCCGCTTCAGGCGCGAGGCGTTGTGCCAGGTGGAGGCGGTCCAGGTGAGCGTGTGGTAGATGACGCGGGCGACGAAAAAAGTCACGGCGCCAGGCTCCTTGAAGCTGTCGGCGTCGAGGGGTTGAAAACCAGAGTTGCGTGATTGCACGGCACCGACGATTGAGTTCATGGAAATCTCCGAACAAGTGGGCGCCGGTAGTCGATTCGTTCTAACCAGCGCTGAAAGAATTGTTCGGATTTGGGCTTAAGACCACATCGGCCAGAGGAGCCATCGCACCCGCGCCGGCGGGTCAAGGCGAAAGAGCCATCGACCGGAGCGGCCGATCAGACCGTTGGAGAGGCGTTGGCCGGAGTGAATCCGGTCACGAGCCGCAGGGGCTCGGCGCCGATGTTGACCACCCGGCCCTCGATGCCGATGGGCAGCATCAGGCTGCAAGGCGCATGAAAGCGCTGGGCGGCGCCATCGATGAAGAGCTTGCCGTGCCCCGAGAGGACCAGGACGACCCTGGCGGATTCGAGCGGGAGGATGTCCGCAGCAGCGTCCACCTCGAGTGTTTCGATCCAGAGCTCGAAAGACGTGAAGCCAAGCCCGCGGTGGGCTGCGGCAAAGCGTTGCCGCCCGGCGTCATGGAGCCTGGGCAGCGTGGAGTGGTCGATGACATGCATGGTTCTGGGTGAGAGGGGCGCCGCTGCCGCCGTCATCGCACGGCGTGCCGGCTTGCCCGCTGGTTCTCGGGCGAGTGTCTTCCTCGGGAATCCCTGTCACCAGACCCAATGAGAGCCAATGAAGAGCCAACGTGGGCCAACGGTCTCAGGCCCCGTCGGGCAGCAGCAAGGCGCGCTGCGACTCCACGGTCTCGCGCAGGAAGTTCCAGGTCGCCTGCATCCGTCCGAGGGGCTTGCTCTCCGCCGGCATCGACATCCAGAAGGTGCGCGTGAAGTTGGCCTCGCCCGGCAGCACGCGGCGCAGGCGCGGGTCGCGCTCGGCCAGGAAGGCCGGCAGCACTGCGATGCCGGCGCCGGCCGCCGTGGCCTGGTGCTGCGCCAGGATGCTGGTGCTGCGCAGCGCAAAGGCGTCGGGCCGGTAAAGCTCGTCGAGGTACTGCAGTTCCTTGCTGAAGAGCAGGTCGTCCACGTAGCTGATGAAGGTGTGGCCGCGCAGGCCCTCGCGCGAAGCGATGGGCGGGCGCGCGTCCAGGTAGCTGGCCGACGCATAGAGGCGCAGGATGTAGTCCGTCAGCTTGCTCACGACCACCGGCCCGCGCGCCGGGCGCTCCAGGGAGATCACGATATCGGCCTCGCGGCGCGACAGGTGCACCAGCCGCGGCATGGCCAGCAGGTCGATCACCAGCTTCGGGTGGTGCTGCGCGAACAGCGCCAGTTGCGGCGCGAGCACCACCGTGCCGAAGCCCTCGGTCGCGCCGATGCGCACCAGGCCGGACAGGCCCTCCTGCGCCGCCGGTGCCGCGCTCTCGACCGCCAGGAAGGCGCTTTCCATCGCCTCCACCTGCGGCTGCAGCCGCCGGCCCGCTTCGGTCAGGCGATGGCCGCCTGCCTCGCGTGCGAACAGGGCGGTGCCGATTTCCTTTTCCAAGGCCTGGATGCGGCGTGCCACAGTGGTGTGATCCACCTCCAGCCGGCGGGCCGCGCTCACCAGGGTGCCGGTGCGCGCCAGCTCCAGAAAAAAGCGCAGGTTGTCCCAGTCCATGCTTTGCAATTATGCAGATGACGGGTGCGTATTTGTCTATTGCCATAGCAAAACTGCAAAGCTAGCATCGACCACGATTCAGAGCTTCAACAGGAGACAGTTCATGGATGCCACCACCACCACCCCCGCGACGAAGGTCGCCACCGTCAAGCTGCTCATCGGCGGCGAGTTCGTCGAGTCGAAGACCAGCGAGTGGCGCGACGTCGTCAACCCCGCCACGCAGGAAGTGCTGGCGCGTGTGCCCTTCGCCACGCAGGCCGAGGTCGATGCCGCGGTGGCTTGCGCGCAGGAAGCCTTCAAGACCTGGCGCAAGACGGCCATCGGCGCGCGCGCACGCATCTTCCTCAAGTACCAGCAGCTGATCCGCGAGCACATGGGCGAACTGGCCGCCATCCTCACCGCCGAGCAGGGCAAGACGCTGCCGGACGCGGAGGGCGACGTGTTCCGCGGCCTGGAGGTGGTGGAGCATGCCGCCGGCATCGGCAACTTGCAGCTGGGCGAGCTGGCCAACAACGTGGCCAACGGCGTCGACACCTACACGCTGCTGCAGCCCCTGGGCGTGTGCGCGGGCATCACGCCCTTCAACTTCCCGGCCATGATCCCGCTGTGGATGTTCCCGATGGCCATCGTCACCGGCAACACCTTCGTCCTCAAGCCGTCCGAGCAGGACCCGATGGTGACGATGCGCCTGTGCGAGCTGGCGATCGAAGCCGGCATCCCGCCGGGCGTGCTCAACGTCGTGCACGGCGGCGAGGCGGTGGTCAACGCGATCTGCGACCACAAGAACATCAAGGCGATCTCCTTCGTCGGCTCGACCAAGGTCGGCACCCACGTCTACAACCGCGCTTCGCTGGCCGGCAAGCGGGTGCAGTGCATGATGGGCGCGAAGAACCACGCCATCGTGATGCCCGATGCGCACAAGGACCAGTCGCTCAACGCGCTGGCCGGGGCGAGCTTCGGCGCGGCGGGGCAGCGCTGCATGGCGGTGTCGACCGCGGTCCTGGTAGGCGATGCGCGCAAGTGGATTCCCGACCTGGTCGAGAAGGCGAAGTCGCTCAAGGTGGGGGCGGGGACGGAAAAGGGCGTGGACGTCGGCCCGCTCGTGTCCTGCGCGGCCTTCGACCGCGTCACCGCCCTGATCGAGCGCGGCGTGGCCGAGGGCGCCACGCTGGAGCTGGACGGCCGCAAGCCCAACGTGCCGGGCTACGAGAAGGGCAACTTCGTCGGCCCGACGATCTTCTCCGGCGTGAAGCCCGGCATGTCCATCTACGACCAGGAGATCTTCGGCCCGGTGCTGTGCCTCATGGATGCGGAAAGCATCGACGAGGCGATCGAGATCATCAACGCCAACCCCAACGGCAACGGCACCGCGATCTTCACGCAGTCCGGCGCCGCCGCGCGCCGCTTCCAGGAAGACATCGACGTGGGCCAGGTCGGCATCAACGTGCCGATTCCGGTGCCGGTGCCGATGTTCTCTTTCACCGGCTCGCGTGCTTCCAAGCTCGGCGACCTGGGGCCCTACGGCAAGCAGGTGGTGCTGTTCTACACGCAGACCAAGACCGTGACGGCGCGCTGGTTCGACGATGCCACCGCGCACGGCCTGAACACCACCATCAGCCTGAAGTAAACCGGGCGGCATGGACTTCGAACTCTCCGAAGAGCAGCGCGCCTTCGCCCAGACCGCGCGCGAGTTCGCGCTCGCCGAGTTCGCGCCGCATGCCGCGCGCTGGGATGCGGAAGCGATCTTTCCGAAGGAGGCGATCGCCAAGGCCGGCGAACTCGGCTTCTGCGGCCTGTACGCGCCGGAGCGCATCGAGGGCCTGGCCCTGCCGCGCCTCGACGCGACCCTGGTGTTCGAGGAGATGGCGGCGGTCGACCCGTCGACCACCGCCTTCATCACCATCCACAACATGGCGACCTGGATGCTCGGCACCTGGGGCACGCCGGCCGTATGCGAGCGCTGGGGCGCCGACCTGACCAGCGGCCGCAAGCTGGCTTCCTACTGCCTGACCGAGCCCGGCGCCGGCTCGGACGCCGGCTCGCTCAAGACACGCGCCGAGCTGAAGAACGGCGAGTACGTGATCAACGGCGGCAAGGCCTTCATCTCCGGTGCCGGCTCGACCGACGTGCTGGTGCTGATGGCGCGCACCGGCAGCGGCGGTGCGGGCGGCATCTCGGCCTTCGCGGTGCCGGCCGATGCGGCGGGCATCACCTACGGCAAGAAGGAGCACAAGATGGGCTGGAACAGCCAGCCCACCCGCACCATCAGCTTCGACAACGTGCGCGTGCCGGCGGAGAACCTGCTGGGCAGCGAGGGCGAGGGCTTCCGCATCGCGATGAAGGGGCTGGACGGCGGGCGCATCAACATCGCGACCTGCTCGGTGGGCGCGGCGCAGGGCGCGCTGGACGCGGCGCGGCGCTACATGCACGAGCGCCAGCAGTTCGGCAAGCCGCTGGCCGGCTTCCAGGCCCTGCAGTTCAAGCTGGCCGACATGGCGACCGAGCTGGTGGCCGCGCGCCAGATGGTGCGGCTGGCGGCGAGCCGGCTCGATGCCGGGCACGCGGACGCCAGCACCTATTGCGCCATGGCCAAGCGCTTCGCCACCGATGCGGGCTTCGATGTCTGCAACGACGCGCTGCAGCTGCACGGCGGCTACGGCTACCTGGGCGAGTTCCCGCTGGAGCGGCTGGTGCGCGACACGCGCGTGCACCAGATCCTCGAAGGCACCAACGAGATCATGCGGGTGATCGTCTCGCGCAAATTGCTGGAGGGCGACAGCGACATCCGCTGAGCCTGTATCTTCTTCGTATGACCGAACCCGTTGTTCTCTTCGATTCCATCCAGGCCGCGGGCGGCAAGCGCTTCGGCGTGGCCACCCTGAATTCCCCGGCCTCTCTCAACTCGCTGTCCATGGACATGGTCCGGCTCCTGACGCCGAGGCTGCGCGAATGGTCGCTGGACCCTGCCATCGCCGGCGTGCTGTTGCAGGCCGCCGGCGAGAAGGCCTTCTGCGCCGGCGGCGATCTGCGCCAGCTCTACCAGACGCTGCTGGATTGCGGCCCGGCGCGCAACACCTACGCGGAGGACTTCTTCCGCGAGGAGTACGAGCTCGATTACCTGATCCACACCTTTCCCAAACCCCTCCTGTGCTGGGGCCATGGCATCGTGATGGGCGGCGGCGTGGGCCTGATGTCCGGCGCGTCGCACCGCGTCGCGACCCTGCAGAGCCGCGTGGCCATGCCGGAGATCAACATCGGCCTCTACCCCGATGTGGGCGGCAGCTGGTTCCTGCGCCGCATGCCGGGTCGCGTCGGCCTGTTCCTCGCGCTGACCGGCGCGCCGCTCAACGCGGCCGACGCGATCTTCTGCGGCCTGGCCGACATCGTGGTGCCGCAGGAGCGCAAGGCCCAGGTGCTCGAATCGATCGCCGCCGCCGAATGGCAGGGTGAGAGCGCCGCCGATCGCGCCACGCTTTCGCGCCTGCTGGCGCAGGCCGGCGAGGGCGCCGAGCGCCAGGTCTCCAAGCTGCGCGAGCACTTCGACGCCATCAACGACCTGATGGTGGGCGATGACCTTCTGGACATCGCCAGGCGCCTGCGCGCGTTGAAGTCCGCCGATCCCTGGCTGCAAAACGCCGCCCAGACCTTCACGAAGGGTGCCCCCAGCTCCGCAGCCCTGTCCTTCGCGCTGTGGCAGCGCGTCAAGCACATGTCGCTGGCGCAGGTGTTCCGACTGGAGTACTGGGCATCGCTCGGCTGCTGCGCCCACAAGGATTTCGCCGAGGGCATCCGCGCACTGCTGATCGAGAAGGACCGCAATCCCCGGTGGCATCCCGCCACGCTGGAAGAGATCACGCCGGCCTTCGTCGAAGACCATCTGCGCCCGCGAGGCGAGATGCCCACCGAGCTCGCACGCCTGGTCTGAACGCATCCACGAAACCCGCGAAACGACACGCACCCAACGAACGGAGACACACATGAAGATCGCATTCATCGGCCTGGGCAACATGGGCGGCCCGATGGCGCTGAACCTTCGCAAGGCCGGCCACGCGCTCAGCGCCTTCGACCTCTCGGCCGAAACCTGCAAGAAGCTGGCGGCCGAAGGCGTGACCATTGCCGCATCGGCCGCCGATGCGGTGGCCGGCGCCGAAGTGGTCATCAGCATGCTGCCCGCCAGCCAGCACGTGGAGTCGCTCTACTTCGGAAGCGAGGGCGAGCCCGGCCTGCTGGAGCGCATCGAGCCCGGCACGCTGGTGATCGACAGCAGCACCATCGCCGCGGCCACTTCCCGCAAGCTCGCGCAGGCCGGTGCGAAGCGCGGCGTGGCGGTGATCGATGCGCCGGTCTCCGGCGGCACCGGCGGTGCGATCGCCGGCACGCTGACCTTCATGGTGGGCGGCGCGCCGGCGGACCTGGAGCGGGCGCGTCCGGTGCTGGAGAAGATGGGCGCCAACATCTTCCATGCCGGCGATGCCGGGGCAGGGCAGACCGCCAAGATCTGCAACAACATGCTGCTGGGCATCCTGATGATCGGCACCTCGGAGGCGATCGCGCTGGGCGTGGCCAACGGGCTGGACCCGAAGGTGCTCTCCGAGATCATGCGCCGCAGCTCGGGCGGCAACTGGGCGCTGGAAAAGTACAACCCGCTGCCGGGCGTGATGGAGAACGCGCCGGCCTCCAAAGGCTATGCCGGCGGCTTCGGCACCGACCTGATGCTTAAGGACCTGGGCCTGGCGCAGGAGAATGCAGCCGCGGTGCGCGCCGCGACCCCGCTGGGCGGGCTGGCGCGCAATCTCTACGCGGCGCACAGCCTGGCCGGCCACGGCGCGCTGGATTTCTCCAGCGTGATCAAGCTGGTGCAAAAGGCCGCCTGAACCGGCGGGTGCCTTCCAGGCCACGTGCAGGGTGCTGCCTGGAGTTCGGGCAGGCCACCTGAATCCATCGAGCAATGCATTGCGGCGGCACGACCTGCGGCACGGTCGGCCGGCGTCCTCGCGCAGTGACGCGTGCTATCCTTTTCAAGGTCTGGACAAGTGTCACGAAGTCTTCTCAGCCATGGCCTCATCCCAGGAAAAGCAGGCAGACCGCGAATCTCGCGCGCGCGTCGACAAGTTTGCGGAGCGTCGCGCCGAGCTCGGCGAGGCCGCGCTCCAGACGCTGGCCGCCCTGGGCTATGCGCGCACCAGCCTGCGCGAGATCGCGCAGAACTCTGAGTTCTCCCATGGCGTGCTGCACTACTACTTCAGCGACAAGGTCGACCTGATCGTCTGCAGCGTGCGCCAGTACAAGGCGCGCTGTGTCACCCGCTACGACCGCGTCACGGCCGACGCGGCAAGCTACGAAGAGATGATGGAAGGCTTCCTGCGGGCGCTGGGCGACACCCTGCAGAGCGAGGCCCACATGCATCGGCTGTGGTACGACCTGCGGGCGCAAGCCCTCTTCGAAGACGCCTTCCGCGCCGACGTCCGGGACATCGACCAGAGCCTGGAGAGGATGGTCATGCGCATCATGACCCGCTTCTCGGAGCTGGCCGGAGTGCCGCTGGCCGTGCCGCCCTCGGTGCTCTACGGCGTGATCGACGGCCTGTTCCAGCAGTACCTGATGCGGCATCTGTCCGGCGATGCCGGGGCCGTCGACGCGCTGCGGGCCGACGCCCGCTTGGCCATCGACGCGCTCTTCGGCGCCAGGGTGGCTGCGCGCGCCGACGAAAGCCTGGGCTGCCTGTCGCGCCCGCTGCGGCAGCCCGCGCAGGGAAGCTAGAAGCCCAGCTGAAGCGGATCGCGCCTCGCCACGTCGCGTCGCGTCTGCTCGCGCACCACGGCGCAATGCGGATGACGGTAGTACTGCGGCTTGGCGCACTGATTGGCCTCGCAACGCGATGCGGCGATGAAGTGCAGGTGGGCACAGCCGGGGCGCGGGTCCAGGGCGCCGTGGCGGGTGTCAGGGCCCGGGCTGGCCGGGCGCACGGCGGCGACCTTCTTCGGCGGCGGCTCCACGCGCTGGACGTAAGGCTCGTTGCGCGGCACGTGAACGGCCTGCGCAGGCTCCGAAGGCTGCACCGGGCCGGGGAGCACGATGCGCTCGGCCGGGTCCAGTGCCTCGGCGGCCCGCACCGGCGCGAGCCCGCCGAGCTTGGGGTCGTCCACGGGCGCCTGCGGGGGCTTCGCCGGGACGACCGGTGCCGCGGGAGCCGCCCTCGCCAGCGCGGGCGGGGGCGCGCTGGCGGGACCCGCCGGCACCTTGCGCGTGACGTAGGCGTACCAGCCCACGAAAGCGGTGGTCACCACCACCGACAGCACCGCGAAGCGCACCCAGAAGGCCCGGGTCTCGATCGGCAACTGGCCGGGCGGCGGCCCCGCGCTGGCAGACAGGGCGCCGGACGCGGCCGGCGCGGGCGCGCGGCGTAGCGTCTTCATGCCTTGGAGCGCGGAGGGGCCGGTCGCGACGAAAGTCGGGAGCATGGCCGCGCAGCCCTTGCAGAATTTGGCGCTCTCGCGGTTCTCCGTCCCGCATTGGTCACACACCAAGGGCATATCAGCGGTCCGTCATGCCAGGCCCCGGGCGGCGAGCAGGGCCTTGAGCCTGCGCACTTCGTGCTCCAGGTCGATGATCAACGCCGCGGCGTCCAGCTCGACCCCGAAGTCGCGCTCGAGCCGACGCGCATCGAGCGCACACTGCAGGTCGGCGCTGTGGAAGCACCAGTCGTCCGGCCCTTCCGCCGGCCCGCGGACCTGGATGATGCCGACCTCGACCAACTGAATCACCCAGCCGAGCTCGGCCCCGCAGGCATGCGCCAGCTCGTGCGCGCGCAGCGGGTGGCTGCTGCCGAGCGCGGTACTGGCAATCGAAGGGTTGGCCATGTCGTCACACTCCCAGATGGCGGCGCGGGTCGAAGGGGGCGGCCTGCGCCAGTTGCTCGTAGGCCTTGCGGGCAGCGGCGGTGTCGGCCGGGGGCAGGGCGATCTCCAGCAGCAGGTACAGGTCGCCCGGCGGGTGGCCCGCCAGCCCGCGCTCCTTGAGCCGCAGCTTCAGTCCGTTGCGCGCGTTCGGCGGCACCTTGACTTCGACCACGCCACCACCGGGCGTCGGCACCTGGACCTGCGCGCCCAGCGCCGCCTCGCTCGGTGTCACGGGCAGGGTCATGTAGAGGTCGCGGTTCTCGATGCGGTAGAGGCGGTGGGGTGCGATCCGTACCTCCAGGTACAGGTCACCCGCCGGCTCGCCGCCGTGGCCGGGCATGCCCTGGCCGGCCAGGCGGATGTACTGGCCCGGATGCACGCCGGGCGGGATCTTCACGCTCAGGGTGCGGGTCTCCCACCGGGGCGGGCCCGCATCGTCGAGGACCTGTGAGCGCAGCGTGATCTCCCGCTCGCCGCCGCGGATCGCGTCTTCCAGGGCGATCTCGATGGCGGCGTGGTGGTCCTCGCCGCGTGCGCGGTACTGGCGGCGCTGGGCGCCGCGCCGCTCGGCCGCGCCGAAGAGCGAGGAGAAGAACTCGCTGAAGTCGGCATGGTCGGCCGGGCCCTGGCCTGGTCCGCGGTGGAACTCGAAGCCTTCGTCCCAGCCCGGCGGCGGATGGAAGCCCTCGCCCGGCCGGCCGCCGGCGTGGCGGCCCTGAGCGACCTGCGCGGCCAGCGCGTCGTAGGCGGCGCGCTTTTCCTTGTCGCGCAGCACGTCGTTGGCCTCGTTGATCTCGCGCATGCGCTGGTCGGCGTCGGGCTCCTTGCTGACGTCCGGGTGGTACTTGCGCGCCAGCTTGCGGTAGGCCTTCCGGATGTCCTCTTCCGAAGCGGTGCGCTCGACGCCGAGCGCCTGGTAGTAGTCCTTGAAGTCCATGCTGGAACGATCGATGGGGGGAGCCGCTCAGGCCAGGGCCGCAGCGTCACCCGAATGTTGCAGGAGAGGCCTCGCCGCCCATGTAGGACCGCTTCGCTCGAAACGCAAGGGTTGGGCGTTGCCCAGCACGTCCGGGTCCGCGGGCACGCCGAGTGCGGCCGCCAGGACGTGCAGCGAACCGCCGTGCGCCACGATCAGCACCGGCGCGGGATGCGCCAGCGCCGCGGCCAGCGCCATCCGCTTGCGTGCAACGAACTGCGGCAGTGTTTCCCCGCCCTCCGGCTCGCAGGCCCAGTCCAGATTGGCGGAGGAGGTGCCGATCAGCGCGCCGAAGTGGCGCTCGCGCAGGCCTTCGAAGGGCATCGGTTCGAGACGCAATCCGGTGGCCACCGCGTGGGCGGTCTGGAAGGCGCGTCGCGCGTCGCTGCAGACCACGCTGCGGATCGCTTCCCCGGCCAGGCGCTCGGCGGCCCGCGTGGCCTGCGCGAGGCCGATGGCGCTCAGGGGCGTGTCGACGGACTGGAAGATGCGCTTCGCGTTGCCTTCGGTCTGCCCGTGGCGAAGGAAGTAGAAATGGTCGCAGTCCGGAGCCAAGGGCTCGGCAGCGGCCAGGCGGATCAGTTGGGCAAGACCTTCGTTCATCGCGTTCTTTCTCATCGGCGGTCGGAACAGGCCGCCTTCTTGCTGGGGGTTGACGGACATGTCTTGCGCGCCCGGCCGGCCACCGGCAGGCTCAGCCGCCGAAGCGGGCGTGGTACCAGGCGGCCGCCTGCATGCGCGAAGACAGGTCGAGCCGCTCGAGGATACGCGCGACGTGGCGCTTGACGGTGTGCGGGCTCAGGTCCAGGCCGCGCGCGATCAGCTTGTTGCTCTGCCCGTCGGCCAGCAGCGCGAGGACCTCGAGCTCCCGGGCGCTGAGCCCGGCGTCGTGGGCCGCGGCTGCGTGCGGCGCGGCCTGCGCGCCGGCCTTGAACTGCCTGGCGATCTCGAGCCAGCGGCGCAAGCTGGCCAGTCCTTCCCTGGGCGCGGCAGTGCCCCAGGAGGCGACCAGCAGCGCATTCAGCACAGGCGCGCCCGCGCCCAGGATCTGGCCCACATTGCCACTGGCCGCGACACGCTCGATCAACGGCGCCAGCGCTTGCCAGGCGGCCGCGGGTGAGCCGGCGGCGAGTTCGGCCAGCGCCAGCCGTGTTCGCACCGTGGCATCGAGGGTGTTGGTGTCGAGCTCGGTCGAGCTTGCTGCCAGCTCTCGGAACATTGCCAGGGCCTCGCCGGTGCGTCCGTCATGAAAGGCCAACTGCGCCTTGACGTTGCGGATGAACACCCGCATGCCGGGATTCTCCTGGCCGCTCTCGAGGTGCAGCGCGGGCAGGTGCGCGCGCACGACGGGCCAGTCCTCGATGGCGGCGGAGGACCTCACGACGACGGCCAGGAAGGTCAGCGGCATATCGCTGGAACGGTCCAGCAAGGCCGCCTGCGCGGCGATGGCGTCGCAGCTCTCGCGCACGGCATTCCTGTCGTCGCAGATCACCTGGACCATGACCTTCAAGGTGAGCAGCCGGATGCGCAAGCCCGCGGGCTGGCCCAGCCATTGGGAGTCCTCTTCGATCCGCCGCAGCGCCAGCTCCAGCTCGGGGAACCTGCCTTGCCAAAGCAGCAGCCAGGCTTCCACCAGACTCGCGCTGGCTTGCAGCGACCAGTGCCCCTCGCCGGTGGCGGCCCTGGCGCCCTGGACCAGGCGCTGGATCTCCGCGCTCACGCCGGGGCGGCTGATCATCAGGTTGATGCGCGTCATGCAGCGGAACCACAGTTCGGCACTGCCGCCTCGCATCAGCAGCTTGACCACCTGGGCCAGGCGCCGGCCGGGGCCCTCGACCGGTCCGCTGTAAGCCTCGTACCAGAAGTCGAGGAGCTCGGCGAGCGTCTCGGTCTCGAGGTCCATCGGTTGCGAGCGAACCACCTGGCCCAGGCTTCGGGCTTCCTCCATCTCGCCGCAGAAGATCGCGGCCAGTGCCTGCATCGCTCTGGCGCGTTGGGCGTCCTCGTGGCGACCCAGGCCGTCGAAGCCGGTGACGGCCTGCGCCATGGCCGAACGCACCGACCCGTACCGGTAGTCCGACCAGGCACACCAGCCACGGATGTACGCCAGCACGGGTGATCGCGCCTGGACGTCGGCGGGAAACTGTTCGATCAGCCGGATGATCTGGCTGCCTTTGCTGTCCGTCAGCAGGTCGGCGGTGGCCTCGATCAGCCCCTCCTGCGCCTCGTCCCAGGCACCCGCGCGCAAGTACATGACCGTGCGGCGCACGGGGTCTGCCGCGCCCCGGGCCGCCAGGCGCAACAGCGCCGGCACCTCTTGCGGATGGAGCCGGCGCAGGCGCTCCTCCAGGAAATCGCGGAAAAGGTCGTGCAGGCGCAAGGTCAGTTCCTCGCCGTCGAGCACGGAGACGAACAGCCGCCGGCGTTCCACGTCCTCCAGAAGCTCGGCCGCGCGCGGATTGCCGCTGATCTGCAGGCAGCGCGACACGCTGAGCTCGGGCAGCAGGGAGCAGCGAAGGAGAAAGTCCTGCAGTTCGTCCGGCAGCTCTTCGAAGACCTCGCTGGCCAGGTAGTCGAAAAGGTGGCGCCGGCTGTGCCAGATGCCCTTGGGCACTTGTGCTTCGGCCGAACCCTTCGACGCTTCGAGGCTGAGGCAAAGCCCGGCCGCCCAGCCCTGCGTCCGGTCGAGCAGGCGCGTGGCCTGTTCGGTGTCGTCCTGGCCGGTGGCATGGCGCAACAGATCCTGCACCTCCGACCTGGAGAAGCGCAGCGCCGTCTCGTCGAACTCGGCGACTTCGCGCCGTGCGCGCCACCGCCAAAGCGCCAAAGGCGGCTCCAGCCGGGTCGCGATGACGAGCGTCCAGTTCTGCGGCAGGCCTTCCAGCAGGTGGTCCAGGAACTCGAACACGCGGGCGTCGGCCACGGCATGCAGGTCATCCAGCACGATCACGCCGCTGCGCGTGTCGGTGGCTTCGAGCGTGTTGAGCAGCGCGGAAGCCGCCTCCCGCAGCAGGCCCTGGGCCAGGAGCTCCAACAGCGCCTCGGGGGCCAGGCGCCAGGGCGGGTCCAGGGGCTCCAGCGCCTCGATCAGATGGGTGAGAAAGCGCTGGAGATCGTCCTCTTCGTCCGCGGTGAGCCATGCGACGGCGCAGCCGGGAGGCAACTGCTGCAGCTGGCCTGACAGCGTGGCCGTCTTTCCGTAGCCCGCCGGCGCCACCAGCAGCACCAGACGCTGGCTCGCCAGCGCTTCGCCCAGGCGCTGACCGAGTTCGGTGCGCTCGATCAATCCCTTGCGAAAACGGGGTGCCTGGATCTTGGCTCTGGCAAGGCTGATGGTTTGCATCGCGAAACGGCAATATCGCCGTGGATTGGCCGGCGCCTCAGCCGCCGAAGCGTGCACGATACCAGGCGGCCGCCTGCATCCGCGACGCCAGTTCGAGCCGGTCGAGGATGCGTGCGACATGCCGCTTGACGGTGTGCGGACTCAGGTCCAGCGCGCGTGCGATCAGCTTGTTGCTCTGGCCGCCGGCCAGCAGCGCAAGGACTTCGAGTTCGCGGGCGCTCAGGCCCGCGTCCTTGTCGGCCGGCACGCGCACGGGCGATTGGCCGCTTTTTTCCTTGAACTGCCGTGCGACGCCGACCCATTCGCGAAGCCTGGCGAGCCCGGTCTCGGAGGCGGCCGATCCCCACGGGGCGTGGGCCAGGGCGCTCAGCGCCTGCACACCGGTCGCCAGGAGCTGTCCGACGTTGCCGCTGGACGCCGTCTGCTCGATCAAGGGTTCCAGCGCCCGCCACGCTGCCGCCGGTGAACCAGCGGCCAGCTCCGCGAGCGCCAGGCGCGATCGGACCATGCCGGTGACCACGGCCATGCCCGCGATCGCCGGGCTTTCGGCCAGTTCGCGCAGCATCGCCAGGGCGCGCGCCAGGTCTCCTTCGTGCAGAGCCAGCTGGGCCTGGATCGCGCGCAACACCACCGGCACGATGTGCGCGCTTCCTTGATCCGCGCTCTCGAGCAGGGGCAACTGGGCCTGGACGGTCTGCCAATCCCCCACGGCCACGAGCGCGCGCAGCGAGAACCCCAGCATCACCGCCGGCAGTTCGCTCGAACGGTCCAGCCGGGCCACCTGCGCCGACAGCGCCCAATGGCTGGCCCGGACGCCTTCCTTGTCATCGAGCATCACCTGGTACGTCAGCCTCACGCTGATCAGCCGGGCCTGCAGGCTCGCCGGCTCGCCCAGCCAGCGCAGATCTTCTTCGGTGCGCTGGAGGGCCGACTCCAGCTCGGCGAGCCGGCCCTGCCACAGGAACATCCAGGATTCGGTGAGATTCGCCATGGCCTGCAGCGACGCGTGTCCCTCGTCCGCGACCGTTCGTGCGCCACGGATCATGCGCTCGACCTGGGCGTTCACCCCCGCGCGCGTGAACAGCAGGCCCACGTTGGTCATGCAACGCGACCACAGCTCTGCGCTGGCGCCCTCCGCCAGCAGGTCCACCAGCTTGGCAAGCCGGCGGCCGGCGCCGTCGGAGGGACGGTAGGCTTCGTGCCAGTAGTCGACCAGTTGGACGATGGTTTCCGTCTCCAGGTCCAGGGGCCGGTCACGCAGGGACAGCGCCAGATTCCTGGCGCCCTCCGGGTCGCCGCAGAAGACCATGGCCAGCGCCTGCATGGCCCGCGCGCGCTGTGCGTCCTTCTGCCGTCCCAGCGCCTCGAACGCCGCCGCGGCGTGTTCCATCTCCGCGCGTACCGTCGCATATTGGTCCTGTCGCCAGACACGCAGGCCGCGGGCGTAGGCGAGCAGGGGCGATTGCTTCCGGATGTCCTCGGGAAATTGCTCGATGATGCGCGCCAGCTGCGCGCCTTCATCGGAGGCGAGCATGTCGGGCGCCGCGTCGGCCAGGCTCTGCTGCGCTTCGTCCCAGGCGCCCGCGCCCAGGTACATGAGCGTGCGCCGCACCGGGTCCTCCCCCTGCGCCGCGCGGCGCAGCAGTTCCGGCAGTTCCGTTGGATGTTCGCGGCGCAGGCGCTCCTCCAGGAAGTCGCGGAACAGGTCGTGCATGCGCAGCGTCAGCTGCTCGCCGTCGAGCACGGAGACGAACAGCCTGCGCCGCTCGATCTCGTCGAGCAGATCGGCCGCACGCGGGTTGCCGCTGACTTGCGCGCAGCGCCTGGCCGTCAGCTCGGACAGCAGGGAGCATCGAAGAAGGAAGGTACGCAGCTCGGGCGGCAGATCTTCGAAGACTTCCTTCGCGAGGTATTCGAACAGGCGGCGCCGGTTCTGCCAGGTGCTGGCCGGGGCAGGGGAGCCGGCCTTGCGGGACGTTTCGATACTCAGGCACAGGCCGGCGGCCCAGCCCCGCGTGCGCTCGTGCAGCCGGCCCGCGGCCTCGGGTTCGTCGCTGCCGTTGACGTGGCGCCAGAGGCTTTGCACCTCCGTGCTGGAGAAGCTCAGGGCCGTTTCGTCGAATTCCGCCAGTTCGCGGCGCGAGCGCCAACGGCTCAAGGTCAGGGGCGGCTCGACCCGTGTCGCGATGGCCAGTGTCCAGTGCTGCGGCAGGCCTTCCAGAAGGTGGCCCAGGAATTCGAAGGCGCGGGCATCGCCCACCGCATGCAGATCGTCCAGCACGATGACGCCGCCGGCCGGCGTGTCCGTGGCCTCCAGCGCGCCGAGCAAGGCCGATGCCGCCTCGCGCACGCGGTTCTGCGCCACCAGTTCGAGGAAGGCCTCCGGCGCCAGGCGCCAGGGCGGATCGAGCGGTTCCAGCGCTTCGATCAAATGGGACAGAAGCCGCGGGAGATCGTCGTCCCCGTCCGCGGTGACCCATGCGACCGCGCAGCCTTCGGGCAGGCGCTGCAACTGGCGAGACAGCGCGGCCGTCTTGCCGTAACCCGCCGGTGCGACGAGCAGGACCAGGCGCCGTGTGAGAAGTGCATCGCCGAGTCGCTGCTCGAGTTCACTGCGCTCGATCAGGCCGCCTCGGAAGAGAGGCGCCTGGATCTTGGCCTGGACGACGCTGGCGGAGTGCATGGACTGTGCAATATAGACCTGCGGTGAGCGGCCACGCAACGACGGCGGGCGCCCCGGCTTCAGCTGCCGACGCGTGCGTGGTACCAGGCGGCCGCCTGCATGCGCGAATCCAGGTCGAGCCGGTCGAGGATGCGTGCCACGTGCCGCTTGACGGTGTGCGGGCTCAGGTCCAGGGCGCGCGCGATCAGCTTGTTGCTCAGGCCCTGGGCCAACAGGGCCAGCACCTCGAGCTCCCGTTCGCTCAGGCCCTCGTGATGGGCTTCGGCAGCGCGCGGGAGCGACTGCACGGCGGTCTTGAAGCTGCGCGCGGTCTCCACCCATCGGCGCAGCACGTCCAGGCCTTCGCCCGGCGCGGCATGGCCCCAGGCGGCCAGCGACAGCTCGCTCAGGCTCTGCACGCCCGTGATCAGAACCTGGCCGACGTCGCCGCTGGCCTGTACCCGCTCGATCAAGGGGGCCAGTGCGCGCCAGGCGGCGGCCGGTGAGCCGCCAGCCAGTTCGGCCAGCGCCAGCCGCGTCCGTACCGTGGCGTCCAGGCAGTTCGAATCGAGCAGGGCGGATGTCTGCGCGAGATCGCGAAGTTCGGCCAGCGCCTCGTCGAGGCGCCCTTCGCGCAACGCCAACTGCGCGTGAAGGGTGCGGATGAACATCCGCAGGCGGGGGTTCTCGCGTGCCTTGAAATCGAGCGAAGGCAGGCGCATGCGCACGGCCGCCCAGTCGCCGATGGCCGCGGAGGCCCTCACGACGATGGAAAGAAATGTCAACGGCTGGTCGCCGGCCTGATCCAGCAGGGCCGCCTGCGCAGCGATGAGATCGCCGGTCGCGCACGCGGCGTCCCTGTCGTCGCAGGCCACCTGGTAGTTGACCTTCAGTCCCAGCAGTTGGGTGCGCAGCGCCTCGGGCTGGCCCAGCCAGCGGGCGTCTTCCTCGATCTTCTGGAACGTGGCCTTCAGCTCCTGGAGCCTGCATCGCCAGAGCAGCAGCCAGCCTTCCATCACGTTCACCGTGGCCTGCAGGGACCAGTGGCCGTCGCCGGCGGCTGTCCTGGCGCGGTCGACCAGGCGCTGGAGCTGCGGGCTCACGCCGGGGCGGCTGATGAACATGTAGACGCGGGGAATGCAACGCAGCCACAGTTCGGCGCTTCCCCTGCGCGTCAGCAGATCGACCAGCTTGCCCAGGTGCTCGCCGGGGCCGTCCACCGGGCCGTGATGGCCTTCGTACCAGAAGTCGAGCAGTTCGCTGAGCGCCTCGGTTTCGAGATCCATGGGCCGGGCGCGAACCTCCTGGCTCAGGCGAAGGGATTCGACCATTTGTCCGCAGAAGAACATGCCCAGCGCCTGCATCGCGCGGGCGCGCTGCGCCTCGTCCTGCCGGCCGGCTGCGTCGAAGCCTGCAGCGGCCTGCGCCATGGCCGATCTCGCGGTGCCGTACTGGTAGTGCGGCCAGGCGCACAGACCACGGGCATAGGCCAGGAAGGGCGAGACGGCCCGGATGTCGGCGGGAAATTGCTCGATCAGGCGGATCACCTGGGATTCTTCGTCCAGGTCCAGCAGCGCCGGCGCCGCCTCGGCCAGGCACTGCTGCGCTTCTTCCCATGCGCCGACGCGCAGGAGCAGGAGCGTCTGGCGAATCGGGTCGGCCTCATCGCGGGCGGCCTGGCGCAGCAGCGTGGGCATCTTCTGCGGATGGAGCCGGCGCAGGCGCTCCTCCAGGAAGTCGCGAAAGAGTTCGTGCAGGCGCAGGGTCAGCGTGTCGGAGTCGAGCACGGTGACGAACAGCCGCCGGCGTTCGATCTCCTCGAGCAGTTCGGCTGCGCGCGGGTTGCCGCTGACGCGCTCGCAGCGCGGCGCCGTGAGTTCGGGAAGCAGGGCGCAGTGCAGCAGAAAGTCCTGCAACTCGTCCGGCAGGTCTTCGAAAACTTCGGTGGCGAGGTAGTCGAACAGGTGACGGCGGTTGTGCCAGGTGCCCTTGAGCACCAGGGGGGCCGCCGAGGCCTTGAACGATTGGAGGCTCAGGCACAGGCCGGCAGGCCAGCCCTGGGTGCGGTCGAGCAGGCGCAAGGCTTGCTCGGGATCATCCCGTCCCGTCGCCAGGCGCCAGAGGTCCTGCACTTCCGTCCTGGAAAAGCCAAGGGCGGCTTCGTCGAACTCGGCGATCTCGCGCCTTGCGCGCCAGCGCCAAAGCGCCAACGGCGGTTCCACGCGCGCGGCGATCACCAGCGTCCAGTTCTGCGGGAGGCCTTCGAGCACATGGTCGAGGAATTCGAAGACCCGCACGTCCGCGACGGCATGCAGGTCGTCCAGCACGATCAGGCCGCGGGTCACGCCGGTGGCTTCGAGGGTGCCGGCCAGGGTCATGGCCATTTCGCGCAGCCGGCCTTGCGCGACCTGTTCGAGAAAAGCCTCGCGCGCCAGCCGCCAGGGCGGGTCGAGCGGTTCCAGCGCTTCGATGAGGTGCGAGAGCAGGCGCGGGAGATCGTCCTCCTCGTCGGCCGTGACCCAGGCCACGTCGTAACCCGCAGGCAGACGTTCCAACTGCCGCGACAGAGCGGCCGTCTTGCCGTAGCCCGCCGGTGCCACGAGCAGCACCAGGCGGTGATCGGCCAGGGCACTGCCGAGCTGCTGCTCGAGTTCGCTACGCTCGATCAGGCTGCTGCGAAAGCGCGGCGTCTGGATCTTGGCTCTGGCGAAGCTGGCGAGGCTGACGGGATGCATGGCATCGCGACGAAGTCGTTTCAACCGCCGAAGCGCTCGCGGTACCAGGCCGCAGCCTGCATGCGCGAGGCCAGGTCGAGCCGGTCGAGGACGCGCGCCACGTGGCGCTTGACGGTGTGGGGACTGAGGTCCAAGGCCCGGGCGATCAGCTTGTTGCTCTGGCTGTCGGCCACGAGCGCGAGAACTTCGAGTTCCCGTGCACTCAGGCCGGCGTCGCGGGCTGCCGACGCGCGCGGTGCGGCCTCGTGCGCACCCGCCTTGACCCGCCGCGCGATGTCGATCCATTGCTGCAAGGTCGCCAGCCCTTCTTCGGACGCCGCACCGCGCCAAGAAGCACGCGACAGCTCGGTCAGGCCTTGCACACCCGTGCCCAGGACCTGGCCGACGTTGCCGCTGGCGCCCACCCGTTTGATCAAGGGCTCCAGCGCTTGCCAGGCGGCCCCTGGTGAACCGACGGCGAGCTCGGCGAGCGCAAGGCGTGTCCGCACCGTGGCGTCCAGGTAAGTCGTGTCGAGCTGGGCCGATCTCTGCACCAACTCGCGAAGTGTTGCAAGGGCTTCGTCCATTCGCCCTTCCTGCAATGCGAGCTGCGCGTGGATGGTACGGATGAGCATCTGCATGCTCGGATTCTCTCGGCCTTCCTCGACGCGCAGCGAAGGCAGGTGCTTGCGCACCGCCTGCCAGTCTCCGATCGCGGCCGAGGCCATCACGAGCACGGCCAGAAACGCCAGAGGAAGGTAGCCGGATTGCTTCATCGACCATCCCTGCGCAACGATGGCGTCGCGTGTGGCACGCACGGCATCCGTCTCGTCGCAGCTCACCTGGTACATCACTTTCAGCGTCAGCAGCCTGATGCGCAAGGCGGGAGGCTGGCCCAGCCAATGGGAATCTTCTTCGATCCTCTGGAGCGCCGCCGCCAGCTCCGTGAACCGGCCCTGCCAGAGAAGCAGCCAGCCTTCCATCAGGTTGACGTTGGCCTGCAAGGACCCATGCCCGTCGCCTGCGGCAACCCGCGCACCTTGAAGAAGGCGTTGGATCTGGACGCTCATGCCGGGGCGGCTGATGAAGATGCCGAGGCGGGGTATGCAGCGAGACCACAGTTCGGCGCTGGGCTCCTGCAGCAGCAGGTCGACCATCCTGGCCAGATGGCGGGCCGGGCCGTCCGCAGGGCCGTGGTGGGCCGTGTACCAGAAGTCGAGCAGTTCGGTGAGCGTCTCCGTCTCGCGCTCCATCGGCTCGGCGCGTACAGCCCGGCTCAGGCGATGGGCTTCATCCATCTGCCCGCAGAAGAACATCGCCAGTGCCTGCATCGCCCTGGCGCGCTGAGCGTCGGCGTGGCGCCCGACGGCATTGAAGCCCGCCGCAGCCTGTGTCATGGCCGAACGCACCGCGCCGTAGTGATAGTCCGGCCAGGCGCACAGGCCGCGGACATAGGCCAGGAAGGGGGAGTCGGCCTGGATCGCGGCGGGGAACTGCTCGATCAGGCGGATCACCTGGGCGCCGTTGTCCAGGCCGAGCGCCTCCGGCGTCACCGAGACAAGGTTCTGCTGTGCCTCGTCCCATGCGCCTGCACGCAGGTACAGGAGCGTGCGGCGCCAAGGGTCGGCCTCGCCCTGCGCGGCCAGGCGCAGCAGCGCCGGCACTTCGGCGGGACAAAGACGACGCAGGCGCTCTTCCAGGAAGTCGCGGAAGAGATCGTGCAGACGCAGCGTCAGGTCGTCGCTGTCCAGGACGGAGGTGAAGAGCCGGCGGCGCTCGATGTCCTCCAGCAGTTCCGCCGCGCGCGGGTTGCCGCTGATCTGTGCGCAGCGTGCCGCCGTGAGTTCGAAAAGCAGTGAGCAACGCATCAGAAAGACCTGCAGCTCGGCCGGCAGGTCTTCGAGGACTTCGGTGGCCAGGTAGTCGAACAGATGGCGGCGGTTGTGCCAGACGCTCGTCGGCACCTGGGCGGTCGATCGACGCGACGCTTCGAGGCTCAGGCAGAGTCCGGCTGCCCAGCCCTGGGTTCGCTCGAACAGGCGCTGAGCCTGGTCAGGGTCGTCCTGGCCGATCGCATGGCGCCATAGTTTCTGCACTTCACTCCTGGAAAAGGCCAGGGCCGTCTCGTCGAATTCGGCGATTTCCCGGCGTGCACGCCAGCGCCCCAGCGCCAGCGGCGGCTCCACGCGTGTGGCAATCACCAGTGTCCAGTTCTGCGGCAAGCGCTCCAAAACGAGGTCCAGGAACTCGAAGACGCGGGCGTCCACGATGGCGTGCAGGTCGTCCAGCACGATCAAACCCTTCGACGCAGCGGTGGCTTCGAGGGTGACGACCAGGGCGGTCGCTGCCTCCCGGACCCGGCCCTGGCCCGCCAGCTCCTGAAAGGCCTCGGGTGCCAGGCGCCATGGGGGGTCCAGGGGTTCCAGTGCTTCGATCAGGTAGAAGAGGAATCGCTGGAGGTCGTCTTCCTCGTCGGCCGTGACCCATGCCACGGCGCAGCCGGCAGGCAGACGTTCGAGCTGCAGCGACAGGGCGGCCGTCTTGCCGTAGCCCGCCGGTGCCACGAGCAGCGCCAGGCGGTGATCGGTCAAGGCCTCGCCGAGCTGGTTTTCAAGTTCGCTGCGCCCGATCAGGCCGCTGCGGAAGCGTGGTGCTCGAACCTTGGCTCTGGCGAGGCCGACGGATTGCATGGTGCGTCCGAACGATTCGGCAGTGTCAAACGCCGAAACGCTTTCGGTACCAATCGGCAGCCTGCATGCGCGAGGCCAGGTCGAGCCGGTCGAGGATGCGTGCGACGTGCCGTTTGACGGTGTGCGGGCTCAGGTCCAGGGCGCGCGCGATCAGCTTGTTGCTCTGGCCGTCGGCCAGCAGGGCGAGGACTTCGAGCTCCCGATCGCTGAGGCCGGCGTCGTTGGCGGCCAGGGCACGTGGTTCCACGAGTGCGTCGACCTTGAACTGTCGTGCGCGTTCCGCCCAGCGGCGCAGAAGGGCGAGGCCTTCCACGGGCGCGGCATCGCCCCAGGGCGCGAGCGACAGTTCGGTCAGGCACGGCACCCCCGCGCCCAGGATCTGGCCAATGCCGCCGCTGGCCGAGACGCGCTCGATCAGGGGCTGCAGCGCATGCCAGGCGTTTGCCGCTGAACCAGCGGCGAGCTCGGCCAGCGCCCATCGGGTCCGGACAAAGGTGTCGAGGAACATCATGTCGATCTGGGCGGATCGCGTCGCCAGTTCGCGGAGTATCTGCAGGGCCTCGTCGACGCGTCCGGCGTGCAGGGCCAGGGACGCCTCGACGCTGCGGACGAGCGACTGCATGTAGGGATACTGATGGCCGAACTCGGCTTGAAGCACCGGCAGATGCAGGTGCACGGTGGACCAATCTTCGATGACCACCGAGGTCCTTGCGACGATGCCAAGAGATGCAATGGACAGATCGCTGACCCGGCCCAGCAATTCGGCCTGCGCCGCGATGGCCTTGCATGTCGCGCGCACGCCCTCCCTGTCGTCGCACAACAGCTGCCAGTAGGACTTCAGCGTCAGCAGCCGGAGGCGCGAGCCGGTGGACTGGCCTTGCCAGCGGGAGTCTTCTTCGAGTCTTTGAAACGCGGCCCCTACCTCGGGGATGCTGCCCTGCCACAGCAGCAGCCAGGCTTCCATGAGGTTGGCATGGGTCTGCAGGGACCAGTGGCCGTCGCCTGCCGCTGTCCTGGCGTGAGGGAGCAGGCGCCGAATCTGGGCCACCACTCCCGGACGTCCCAGAAAAGCGTTGACGCGGGGCATGCAGCGTGACCACAACTCGGCGCTGCCCCCCTGCAGAAGGAGGTCGACCATCCGGGCAAGATGCAGGCCGGGGCCATCGATCGGGCCGTGATGCCCCTCGTACCAGAAATCGAGCAACTCGCTCAGAGTCTCGGTCTCCAGGTCCATGGCCTGGGCGCGAACCGCCTGGCTCAGGCGCCGGGCATTGTCCACATCGCCGGAGAAGAACATGGCCAGCGCCTGCATCGCCCGTGCACGCTGGGCGTCGTGGTGCCGTCCCATGGCGTCGAAGCCCTTCGCGGATTCAGTCATCGCCGTGCGCACGGCACCATACCGGTAATGCGGCCAGGCACACAGGCCACGGGCATAAGCGAGGAACGGGGAGCCCTCCTGGATGGCGGCCGGAAACTGCTCGATGATGCGGATCAACTGGGCACCCTCGTCCAGGGCCAGCATGCCCGGCGTCGCATCGGCCACGCTCTGCTGCGCTTCGTCCCAGGCGCCTGCGCGCAAGTACATCAGCGTGCGGCGCACCATATCGGTCTCGCCTCGGGCTGCCAATCTCAGCAGCGCCGGCATCTCCTCGGGATGAAGCTGGCGCAGCCGCTCCTCCAGGAAGTCGCGGAACAGGTCGTGCAGCCGCAGCGTCAGCTCCTCGCTGTCGAGCACGGAGGTGAACAGCCGGCGGCGCTCGATGTCCTCGAGCCATTCGGCCGCGCGCGGATCGCCGCTGACCTCCTGGCAGCGCTGCACCGTGAGTTCGGGCAGCAAAGAACAGCGCAGGAGGAACGCCTGCAACTCCTGCGGCAGATGCTCGAGGACCTCGGTGGCCAGGTAGTCGAACAGGTGGCGGCGGCTTTGCCAGATGCTTTTCGGCGCGGTCACGGCCGATCGTTCCGGCGCCTCCAGGCTCAGGCAGAGGCCGGCGGCCCAGCCCTGGGTGCGGTCGAGCAGGCGCTGGGCCTGATCGGGATCGTCTTCGCCGGTGACGTGGCGGCACAGCGCCTGCACTTCCTTTCTGGAGAAGCCCAGGATCGTCTCGTCGAACTCGGCCATCTCGCGGCGCGCACGCCAGCGCCCCAGGGTCAGCGGCGGCTCCACGCGCGCGGCCATCACCACCGTCCAGTTCGCGGGCAGATCTTCGAGCAGGTGGTTCAGGAAGTCGAAGACCTGGCCGTCCGCGACGGCGTGCAGGTCGTCCAGCACGATCAAGCCGCCGTCTGGCGCGTCGGTGGCTTCGAGCGTGCCGGCCAGCGCGGACGCCGCCTCGCGCAGCCGGCGGTGGGTTGCCAGCTCGAACACGGCTTCGGGCGCCAGGCGCCAGGGCGGATCCAGCGGCTCCAGCGCCTCGATGAGGTGGGAGAGAAAGCGTTGAAGATCGTCCGCCTCGTCCGCCGTGAGCCAGGCGATGGCGCGGCCTGGAGGCAGCTGCTGAAGCTGGCGTGACAGCGCGGCCGTCTTGCCGTAACCGGCGGGTGCCACGAGCAGGACCACGCGCCGGGTCGCCAGCGCCTGCCCGAGTTGCTGCTCGAGCTCGCCGCGTTCGATCAGTCCCGCGCGAAAGCGGGGCGCCTGGATCTTGGCTCTGGCAAGGCTGACGGAATGCATGGCGCTCTCGGTGCTGCGCTTCAATCGCCGAAGCGCGCGCGGTACCAGGCGGCAGCCTGCATGCGCGAGGCCAGGTCGAGCCGCTCGAGGATGCGTGCGACGTGGCGCTTGACGGTGTGCGGGCTGAGATCCAGGGTTCGGGCGATCAGCTTGTTGCTCTTGCTCTTGGCCACGAGCGCGAGAACTTCGAGTTCTCGTGCACTGAGGCCGGCATCCTGGACGGCCGCCGCGTGCGGCGGGGCCTCCCGCACACCTGCCTTGATTCGCCGCGCGATCTCCACCCATTGCCGCAAGGCTGCCCGTCCTTCTTCGGGCGCCGCACCGCGCCAGGAGGCGAGCGACAGTTCGGTCAGGCTTTGCACGCCCGTGCCGAGGACCTGGCCCACATTGCCACTGGCCCGAACCCGTTCGACCAAGGGCGACAGCGCCTGCCAGGCTGCTTCGGGTGAGCCACGGGCGAGCTCGGCGAGCGCAAGCCGTGTCCGCACGGTGGCGTCGAGGTAAGTCGAGTCGACCAGGGCCGATGTCTCGACCAGCTCACGCAGCGTCGCAAGGGCCTCGTCGATGCGCCCTTCATGCAATGCGAGCTGCGCGTGGATGGTCCGTATGGGCATCTGCAGGCTCGGATTTCCAAGGGCTTCCTCGACGCGAAGCGCGGGGAGGTGCATGCGCACGGCCTGCCAATCTTCGATGGCGCAACAGGCCATGACCAGCATGACCAGAAATGCCAGCGGAACATAGCCGGACTGCTTCATCGAGGAGGTGTGCGCCACGATCGCGTCGTGTGTGGCGCGCACGGCTTGCGTGTCGTCGCAGGTCACCTGGTACATGACCTTCAGCGCCAGCAGCCTGATGGACAAGGCGTGGGACTGGCCCAGCCAATCGGCATCTTCTTCGATCCTCTGGAGCGCCGCCGTCAGCTCCGTGATCCTGCCCTGCCAGAGAAGCAGCCAGCCTTCCATCAGGTTGGCATTGGCCTGCAAGTACCAGTTCGCAGCGCCTGCGGCGGTCCTGGCGCCTTCAAGGAAGCGCCGGATCTGGACGGTCATGCCCGGACGGCTGATCAGGATGCCCAGGCGGGGTATGCAGCGAGACCACAGTTCGGCGCTCGCTCCCTGCAGCAGGTCGACCATCCTTGCCAGATGGCGGGCGGGTCCCTCCTCGGGGCCATGGTGGCCTGTGTACCAGAAGTCGAACAGCTCGCCGAGCGTCTCCGTCTCCTGGTCCAGGGGTCCGGTGCGGACAGCCTGGCTCAACCGAAAGGCCTCCTCCATCTGTCCGCAGAAGAGCGTGGCCAAGGCCTGCATCGCTCTTGCACGCCGGGCGTCGTCGGGCCGCCCGGCGGCATCGAAGCCCGCCACGGCCTGTGCCATGTCCGACCGCACCGCGCCATACGCGTAATTCGGCCAGCCACACAGGCCGCGGGCGTAGGCCAGGAAGGGGGAGTTGGCCTGGATCGCTGCAGGGAACTGCTCGATCAGGCGCATCACCTGGGCGCCGTTGTCCAGGCCGAGCATGTCCGGCGTCGCCGAGGCCAGGTTCTGCTGTGCTTCGTCCCATGCGCCTGCACGCAGGTACAGGAGCGTGCGGCGCCAAGGGTCGGCCTCGCCCTGCGCGGCCAGGCGCAGCAGCGCCGGCACTTCGTCGGGACAAAGACGGCGCAGGCGCTCTTCCAGGAAGTCGCGGAAGAGATCGTGCAGACGCAGCGTCAGGTCGTCGCTGTCCAGGACGGAGGTGAAGAGCCGGCGACGCTCGATGTCCTCCAGCAGTTCCGCCGCGCGCGGGTTGCCGCTGATCTGTGCGCAGCGTGCCGCCGTGAGTTCGGAAAGCAGTGAGCAACGCATCAGAAAGACCTGCAGCTCGGCCGGCAGGTCGCCCAGGACCTCGGTGGCCAGGTAGTCGAACAGATGGCGGCGGTCGTGCAAGACGCCCGTCGGCACCTGGGCGGCCGATCGACGCGACGCTTCGAGGCTCAGGCAAAGTCCGGCCGCCCAGCCCTGGGTTCGCTCGAACAGGCGCTGAGCCTGGTCAGGGTCGTCCTGGCCGATCGCATGGCGCCAGAGATCCTGCACTTCGTGCCTGGAAAAGGCCAGGGCTGTCTCGTCGAATTCCGCCAGTTCGCGGCGTGCACGCCAGCGCCCCAGCGCCAGCGGCGGCTCGACACGTGTGGCCATGACCAGCGTCCAGTTCTGCGGCAAGCGCTCGAGCACGTGGTCCAGGAACTCGAAGACGCGGGCGTCGGCGATGGCGTGCATGTCGTCCAGCACGATCACACCCTCCGACGCGGCGGTGGCTTCGAGGGTGACGACCACGGCGGCCGCTGCCTCCCGCACCCGGCCCTGGCCCGCCAGCTCCTGAAAGGCCTCGGGTGCCAGGCGCCACGGGGGGTCCAGGGGTTCCAGTGCTTCGATCAGGTAGGAGAGGAATCGCTGGAGATCGTCTTCCTCGTCGGCGGTGAGCCAGGCGACCGCACGGCCTGCGGGCAAGCGCTCGAGCTGGCGCGACAGCGCCGCCGTCTTGCCGTAGCCTGCCGGCGCCACGAGCAGGACCAGCCGCGCGCTCGCCAGCGCTTCGCCGAACTGCTCTTCCAGCGCGGTGCGCGCGATCAGACCGCTGCGGAAGCGCGGCATCCGGATCTTGGCGCTGCGCAGGAATGGCATGGTGCGTGCGGACGGCTCTTGGCTCCAGCGAGGCGGGCGGAATCGATACGAAGGGGACTATATCCATGTACACCAAGGTTTGCGAGCTGGCGCCCAGGGTTTCCGGAAGCGCCGGCCGCCGCCGGCGAGCCGGGTTGTTCGAGGCGGCGGCCTCAGGTTTTCAACCCCCGTGGCGTGCGCGGTACCAGGCGGCCGCCTGCATGCGCGAGTCCACACCGAGCCGGTCGAGGATGCGCGCGACGTGGCGCTTGACCGTGTGCGGGCTGAGGTCCAGGGCGCGTGCGATGACTTTGTTGCTCTGGCCACCGGCCAGCAAGGCAAGGACTTCGAGCTCCCGATGGCTCAGGCCGGCGTCGTCGGCGGCTTCATCGCGCGGCATGACCTGCACGGCGGCCCTGAAGCTACGCGCGGTCTCCACCCATCGGCGCAGGACGGCCAGCCCTTCGCTGGGCGCGGCCTGGCCCCAAGGGGCGAGCGACAGCTCGGTCAGGGTCTGCAGACCCATGACCAGGACCTGGCCCACGTTGCCGCTGGCCCGCACCCGCTCGATCAAGGGCACCAGCGCTTGCCAGGCAGCGCTCGGCGAGCCATCGGCCAGCTCGGCCAGCGCCAGATGTGTCCGGACCGTGGCATCGAGGCTGTTGGTGTCGACCGAGGCCGAGCTTGTCGCCAGCTCGCGCAGCGCCGTGAGGGCCTCGCCGATGCGTCCGTCGTGCAACGCCAACTGCGCCTTGAAACAGCGAAGGACCATCTGCATGCCGGGGTTGTCATGCCCCACCCGGTGGTCGAGTGCGGGCACGTGCATGCGCACAGTCGGCCAGTCGCCGATGGCTGCCGAGGTCTTCACGATGGTCCCGAGAAAGATCAGGGCGAGTTCGCTGCCGCGGTCGAGCAAGGCCGCATGCGCGGCGATGGCGTCGCGGGTCGTGCGCACCGCATCCTTGTCGTCGCAGATCACCTGGTAGTAGATCTTCAGTGTCAGCAGGCGAATGCGCAGACCCGCAGGCTGGCCCAGCCACTGGGAATCTTCTTCGATGTTCTGCAACGCCACCCGCAGTTCGGCGAGCCTGCCTTGCCAGAGAAACAGCCAGGCTTCCATGAGGTTCGCGCTCGCCTGCAGCGACCAATGTCCCTCGCCCGCAGCCGCCCTGGCGCCGTACACGAGGCGCTGGATCTGCGTGCTCACGCCGGGGCGGCTGATGACCATGTTGATGCGGGGCATGCAGCGAAGCCACAGTTCCGCACTTCCCGCCCGCGCGAGCAGGTCGACCATCCTGGCAAGGTGCTCGCCGGGCCCGCCTGACGGACCGTGCCGGGTCTCGTACCAGAAGTCGAGCAGTTCGCTGAGCGCCTCGGTTTCGAGGTCCATCGCGCCGGAGCGCACCACCTGGCTCTGGCGCCGGGCCTCCTCCATCTCGCCGCAGAAGAGCGTGGCCAGGGCCTGCATCGCGCGGGCGCGCTGGGCGTCGGCGGGGCGCTCCCGGGCGTCGAAGCCGATCGCCGCGTGCGCCATGGCCGAACGGACTGCGCCGTACTGGTAGTCCGGCCAGGCGCACCAGCCCCGGACGTAGGCCAGGACAGGTGACTGGGCCTGAATGTCAACTGGAAACTGCTCGACGAGCCGCATGATCTGGGCGCCCTTGTCGTCCGTCAGCATGGCGGGCGTCGCCTCGATCAGTCCCTGCTGCGCCTCGTCCCAGGCACCCGCGCGCAGGTACATGGCCGTGCGCCGCACCGGATCGGTCTCGCCCTGGGCGGCACAGCGCAGCAGCGCCGGCACGTCCGCGGGATGAAGCTGCCGCAGCCGCTCCTCCAGGAAGTCACGGAACAGGTCGTGCAGCCGCAAGGTCAGCTCCTCGCTGTCCAGCACCGAGGTGAACAGCCGGCGCCGCTCCAGGTCCTCCAGCAGTTCGGTCGCGCGCGGATTGCCGCTGATCTGCCGGCAGCGCGATACCGTGAGTTCGGGCAGCAGGGCGCAGCGAAGAAGAAACTCCTGCAGTTCGTCCGGCAGGTCTTGGAAAACTTCGTTCGCAAGGTATTCGAACAGGTGGCGGCGGTTGTGCAAGCTCGCCTTGTGGACCCGCGGTGCGGCCGCGCCCTTGGAGGCATCGAGGCTCAGGCAAAGGCCGGCAGCCCAGCCCTGGGTCCGGTCGAGCAGCTGCGCCGCCTGTTCAGGGTCATGCTGCCCGGTGGCGCCGCGTAACAGAGCCTGCACCTCCGTCATGGAAAAGCGCAGGATGGTCTCGTCGAACTCGGCCACTTCGCGCCGTGCGCGCCAGCGCCACAGCGCCAACGGCGGCTCCACCCTCGTCGAAATGGCGAGCGTCCAGTTCTGAGGCAGGCCGTTCAGCAGGTGGTCCAGGAACTCGAAGACGTGGGCGTCTGCGACGGCATGCAGGTCATCCAGCACGATCAAACCGCGGTCCGGCGTGTCGGTGGCTTCCAGCGTACTGGCGAGCGCGAAGGCCGCTTCGCGCAGGCGCCCCTGGGTGAGCAGGTCGAACAGGGCTTCGGGCGCCAGACGCCAGGGCGGATCCATCGGTTCCAGCGCTTCGACGAGGTGGGCGAGGAACCGCTGGAGATCGTCCTCTTCGTCCGCCGTGAGCCAGGCGAAGGCGCAGCCTGGAGGAAGCCGCAGGAGCTGGCGCGACAGCGCGGCCGTCTTGCCGTAGCCGGCGGGCGCCACGAGCAGGACCAGGCGCCGGTTCGTCAGCGCGTGGCCGAGCTGCTGCTCGAGCTCGCTGCGTTCGACCAGGCCCCTTCGGAAGCGGGGCACCTGGATCTTCGCTCTGGCGAGGCTGACGAACTCCATATGGGACTATAGCCAGGCAAGGGGTGGTTGCGTGCCCGAATCGCCAGCGACTGCGCCGGGCAGGAGAGGCTGGTGCAGCCGTGCATTCGGGTTACTCCCTGCGGCGGGGGCGATGACCCCTCTGTAAAACTCGACACCGCAAAAGCAGGAGGAACCGGCGTGGGCATTTTGTTTCTTGCCTCCCGTCGCAGGGCGATCGCCGTGGCTGTCGGCGGTACCTTGCTGGCGGCCGCCGGCAACGTGGTGTCGCGCGGCGCCTGGCCGGACAAACCCGTTCGACTTGTCGTTCCCTTTCCACCCGGCGGAACGACCGACATCCTTGCACGCATCATCGCGGTGGAACTGTCCAGGGAGTTCGGCCAGCCGTTCGTCGTCGAGCACCACGCCGGCGCCGGCGGCAACGTCGGCACCGAGATGGTTGCCCGGTCGCCCAACGACGGCTATACGCTGCTGATGGGCACCGTGGGCACGCATGGCATCAACCGCGCGCTCTATCGGAAGCTGCCTTACGACCCGGTCAAGGACTTCGCACCGATCACGCTGGTCGCCACGGTGCCCAACGTGATGGAGATGAACGCCGGGAAGGCCCAGGCGCTCGGCATCCGCAACGTGGCGGACTTCATCAGGTATGCCAAGGCCAACCCCGGCAAGCTCAACATGGCCTCGGGCGGCAACGGAACCTCGACCCATCTCGCGGGCGAACTCTTCAAGAGCATGACGGGCAGCTTCCTGACGCACATTCCATACCGCGGCTCGGGGCCGGCCGTGATGGACATGGTGAGCGGCAACGCGGATGTGATGTTCGACAACCTTCCTTCGTCGATGCCGCAGATCAAGGCCGGCAGGCTCAGGGCATTGGCCGTGACCAGCGCGGAGCGCTCGCCGGCGCTGCCGGAGGTACCCACGGTGGAGAAAGCCGGCGGCCCCGCGCTCAAGGGCTACGAAGCCAGTTCGTGGTTCGGCCTGCTGGCGCCCGCCGGGACGCCGCCGGAGATCGTGAACAGCATCCAGCAGGCAGTCGCCAGGATCCTGGGCACCGCGGCCATCCAGGAGAAGCTCTTGGTCCAGGGCGCGATTCCGAGTGGGAGCACGCCGTCCGAGTTCGCCAGGCTGATCGACAGCGAACAGGTCAAATGGGCAAAGGTGGTGAAGGCTTCAGGGGCGAACGTAGATTGACATGGTCCTCCTGCGGCGCAGCGCCGGCGGGCACGGGGGCGAGGCGGCGGCCTCAAAGCCCATAGCGTGCGCGGTACCAGGCGGCAGCCTGCATGCGCGAGTCCAGGTCGAGTCGGTCGAGGATGCGCGCGACGTGGCGCTTGACGGTGTGCGGGCTGAGGTCCAGGGCGCGTGCGATCAGCTTGTTGCTCTGGCCTTCCGCCAGAAGGGCGAGAACTTCCAGTTCGCGGCCGCTCAGGCCCGCATCGTTGGCTGCCGAGGACGGGGGCCGCTCGAGCGATGCCGTCTTGAGCTGCCTGGCCGTCTCGACCCATTGGTGCAGGATCGCCACGCCTTCCTTGGGTGCGGCGTCGCCCCAGGGGGCGAGCGACAGCTGGGTCAGGACGGGCTCGCCCATGAACAGGACCTGGCCGATGCTCCCGCTGGCCGCCACCCGCGCGACCAAGGGTTCCAGCGCTCGCCATGCCGCCGCCGGCGAACCACCGGCGAGCTCTGCGAGCGCAAGCCGTGTCCGGACGGTGGTGTCGAGGAAAACCGCGTCCAGCACAGCGGTCCTCGCGGCCACCGCTCGAAGCGTCTGGAGGGCCTCGCCCAGGCGCCCTTCATGGCATGCCAGTTGGCCCCGCAGGCTATCCAGGAGATTGCGCCTGTACGGATTGTCCTGGCCGTCCTCGACGAGAAACTCGGACAGATGCATGCGCACGGCTCGCCAGTCGCCGATGTTGGCCGACGCCATCATGGCGACAGTCAGGTAGATCAGCGGAAGTTGGCTGGACCGGTCGAGCGAGGGCGCAAGCGCCGCGATGGCCTCGACCGTTTCGCGAACACCATCCCGGTTGTCGCGGATGACCTGGTACATGACCTTCACGGCCAGCAGCCGGATGCGCAGGCCGGCAGGCTGGCCCAGCCACTGGGTATCGGCTTCGAGCTGCTGGAGCGCCGGCTCCAGTTCGGCGATCCGGCCCTGCCAGAGAAGCAGCAAGGCCTCGTTGAGGTTCGCGCTGGCCTGCAGGGACCAGTACCCGTCGCCCGCGGCCCTGGCGCCGTGGACCATGCGCTGGATCTGTGCGCTCACGCCGGGGCGGCTGATGAAGGTGTTGACGCGGGGAATGCAGCGTGACCACATTTCGGCACTGTCCATTTCCATCAGCAAGTCGACCACCCTGGCCAGGTGATGGCCCGGCCCCTCGGCCGGACCGTGGTAGCCCTCGTACCAGAAGTCCAGCAATTCGCTGAGTGCCTCGGTTTCGAGATCCAGGGAGCCGGCGCGTACCGTCAGGCTCAGAGACCGGGCTTCCTCGATCTGCCCGCAGAAAAACATGGCCAATGCCTGCATCGCGCGCGCACGCCGCGCGTCATGGTGCCGGCCCATGGCGTCGAAGCCGGACGCTGCATGCGCCATGGCCGAGCGCACTGCGCCGTACTGGTAGTTGGGCCAGGCACACCAGCCTCGCACATAGGCCAGCACGGGTGAATGCGCCCGGATCTCGGCAGGAAAATGCTCGATGAGCCGGACGACCTGGGCGCCCTGGTCGTCCACCAGCATGTCGGCGGTCGCCTGGATCAACTCGCGCTGCGCCTCGTCCCACGCGCCCGCGCGCAAGTACATGAGCGTGCGGCGCACGGAATCGGGCTCGCCCTGCGCGGCACATCGCAGCAGCGCCGGCATCTCCTCGGGATGGAGCTGGCGCAGGCGTTCCTCCAGGAAGTCGCGGAACAGGTCGTGCAGCCGCAAGGTCAGTTCCTCGCCGTCGAGCACGGAGGTGAACAGCCGGCGCCGCTCGATGTCTTCGAGCAGCTCGGCGCTGCGCGCATTGCCGCTGATCTGCCGGCAGCGCGGTACCGTGAGTTCGGGCAGAAGGGAGCAGCGCAGCAGGAACTCCTTCAGCTCATGCGGCAGCTCTTCGAGCACTTCGGAGGCGAGGTATTCGAACAGGTGGCGGCGGCTTTGCCAGATGCTCCTCGGCGCGCCCACGGTGGATCGTTCGGATGCTTCCAGGCTCAGGCAAAGGCCGGCGGCCCAGCCCTGGGTGCGGTCGAACAGGCGTTGCGCCTCGTCGGGATCGTCGCGGCCGGCGATGTGGTGGCACAGGTCCTGCACTTCCTTCCTGGAGAAGCCCAGGATCGTCTCGTCGAACTCCGCCAGTTCGCGGCGCGCGCGCCAGCGCCCCAGCGCCAGCAGCGGCTCCACGCGCGTGGCCATCACGAGGGTCCAGTTCGGGGGCAAGCCTTCGAGCAGGTGGTCCAGGAACTCGAAAACCTGAGCGTCGGCGACGGCGTGCAGGTCGTCCAGCACGATCACTCCGCCGTCTGGCGCGTCGGTGGCATCGAGGGTGCTGGCCAGCGCGGCCGCCAGCTCGCGCAGCCGCCCCTGAGCCGCCAACTCGAACAGGGCCTCGGGCGCCAGGCGCCAGGGGGGGTCCAGCGGCTCCAGTGCTTCGATCAGGTGGGCGAGGAAACGTCGAAGATCGTCCTCCTCGTCCGCGGTGAGCCAGGCGATCGCACAGCCCTGCGGCAGTTTCTGCAACTGGCGCGACAGCGCGGCGGTCTTGCCGTAGCCGGCGGGTGCGACCAGCAGGACCACGCGCTGGGTCGCCAGGGCCTGCCCGAGCTGCTGCTCGAGCTTGCTGCGTTCGATCAGCCCTCCGCGGAAACGGGGCACCTGGATTTTGGCTCTGGTGAGGCTGGCGGTCTGCATGAACGGAATCGAACGGCGTGGCCGTCGCAGGCCGTGGGCGGGCTCGGTCGCGGCGTGTCTAGGGCGTCAGGCGGATGTTCGCATCCCTGATGATCCGGCCATAAAGGGCCGCATCCGCACGCACGGTGTTCTGAAACTCTTCCGGCTTGCCGACGCCCGCCTGCAGGCCCATGCCTTCGAACCTGGCGGTGAGTTCCGGCATGTGCACGATGCGGTCGATCTCGTCTGCCAGCTTCCGCACGACGGGCCCGGGTGTCGCGGCGGGGAGGAAGACCCCGAACCAGCCGTAGCGATCGAGAGAGTGATAGCCCGACTCGGCAAAGGTGGGAACCTCGGGCAAGCCGGGCGCGCGCTCCGCACCGACCACCGCCAGGGGGCGCAAGGACTTCAGATGCGGCAGGGCGTTGCCGATGTCGACGAAGGCGGATGCGACCTGGCCGCCGATCAGGTTGGTGACCAAGGGCCCCCCGCCCTGAAACGGCACGTGCACCAGGTCGATGCCGGCCTGCATGTTCAGGAGCGCGCCTTGAAGATGCGAGAGGGTACCGACACCGTAGCTGCCGAAGCTGTATTTGTCGGGACCGGCCTTCACCATCGCGATGAATTGGCGCAGGTCCTTGGCCGGCGAGGCCAGCGGCACGACCAGCCTGTTCGTGCTGCGCGCAATCATCGCGACCGGCAGCAGATCCTTCAGCGGATCGTAGGAAAGCTTGTCCATGAGCCAAGGCTGCTGGACCAGCGACGAGATGCCGATCAGCAAGGTATGGCCGTCGGGCGGCGATTTGACGACGAAGGCGTTGCCGACGGTGCCGCCTGCGCCGGGCTTGTTCTCCACCAGTATGGGCTGCCCCCAGGCTTCCTCGAGCTTCTGCGCGATCATGCGGGCCAGAATGTCGGTGGTGCCGCCCGCGGGGAAGGGAACGACGAGCTTCAGCGGCTGGCCGGGATTTGGGTATGACTCCGGTGCCAAAGCCAGGGCCCGGCCGGCCAGCAGCCCAGCCAGGCCCGCAGTCAGGCAGAGCCTGCGCATCTTTGATGTTTTCATGTTGATGCTTTTCCAACCCCCGAGGCGCCTGCGCCGTGCATCAGGCAACTTGTGCGAGCATAGGTCGAAGCGCTCGCCTGCTCAAGAAAGGCATGGCAAACCGCGCAGGAACGCTACAACAGCCATTCGATCGGCAGCAGCGATAGAAAGTCGACCCACAGGCGCCGCAGCGCTCCGGCGCCGGGCTCGGTGGCGAAACGCACTTCGCCCCGGGCGCCGCGCTCGATCCATTCCATGCGCCCGTCGCCGGGTGCGAGGCGCACCAGGTAGGCCCGCTCGGGCACCACCTTGTCGATCTCCTCGGCCAGCCGCCGCGCGAGCACGGGGCTGTCGATGACCACGCCCATCTCGGTATTGAGCCGCACCGAACGGGGGTCGAGGTTGAGCGAGCCGACGAAGACGCGCTGGCGGTCCACCGCGAAGGTCTTGGCATGCAGGCTCGCGGCCGAACTGCCGCCCGGGTTCCGGCGTCGTTCCTCGGCCGGCGGCTGTGGCGGCGCAGCGCCCGGCTTGAGTTCGTAGAGCACCGCGCCGGCCTGGAGCAGTTCTCTTCGGTAGCGGGCGTAGCCGGCGTGGACCGCGCTCACGTCGGTAGCGGCGAGCGAATTGGTCAGCACCCGCACTTTCACGCCGCGCTGGGCCAGGGCCGCCAGGTCGCGCGTGCCATCCAGGCCCGGCACGAAGTAAGGTGACACGAGATCGAGTTCGCGGCGCGGGTCGCCCATGGCCTCGCGCAGCAGTGGGAACATGAGCCGCGTCTCGCGGTCGGAAGCGGCCGTCACCTTCGAAGGCTGGTCGCTGACGATACGGGCATCGGCCCACTCGAAGCGCACCCGCCGTTCGTTCACCTCGCGGATCAGCGGGGCCTGGCGCACAGCGTCCAGGTAGCGCTGTGTTTCGGGCGACTGCCTGAGCTGCGCCCATTGCGCCCGCAGTGCGTCCGCGGCACCCGGCGCGGGCCGCGGCAGAAGGGCGGCGGCGGGGTAGGCCGCCTCGCTGTTCCAGTAGAGGTCGAATTCCCGCGACACCTCGCGCACCACCGGCCCGACCGCGGCCACGTCCAGGTCCTGGAAGCCCAGCAGCGCATTCGCGCCGAAGTACTCGTCACCCACGTTGCGGCCGCCGACGATCGTGACCTGGTTGTCCGCGGTGAAGGACTTGTTGTGCATGCGGCGGTTGACGCGCCCGAAGTCCAGGACGAAGTCCCCCATGCGGAAGCCGCGGTTGGCGAAGGGGTTGAACAGCCGCACCTCGATGCGCGGGTGCGCGTCGAGCACCGCCAGCGCAGGGTCCAGGCCGGGCGTGTTGTTGTCGTCGACCAGGATGCGCACGCGCACGCCGCGCTCGGCGGCGCTCCAGGCGGCTTCGAACAGGAGCTGGCCTGTGGTGTCGCCGCGCCAGATGTAGTACTGCAGGTCGAGGCTGCGCTCGGCCGCGTGCGCCAACACCACCCGGGCGGCAAAGGCGTCCTCGGGCTCGACCAGCGGCAGGATGCCGGAGCGGCCGGGATGGGCCGCCAGCTCGGGTGCCAGCTCGCGGCCCAGCTGCGTGTCGTCGGTGCTGGTCAAGGCATGGGAGGGCGGGCGTTCGACGGCCGCGGGCAGCACCGCGCAGCCGCAGACCCAGAGGCTCAGCGCCAGGGCCGGAAGGAGGCGCAATCGAAGCAGTGATCGCATGGCCCGGGAGCGTACCCGAGCGCCGGCCGACTCAAAGCTTCGGGATGCGCAAGGTCTTGCTGATCATCAGCGTGCCGGACAGCGCGAACAGCAGCGTCAGCGGATGCAGGACCCAGGGCCCGACCATCCATTCGCCGCCCCAGATGGCGTTGCCGATGCGGCCCTGCCAGGCGGCCCAGGCCAGCACGGCGACCAGCACGACGCTGGTGGGGATCGGCGTGCCTTCGAAGTACTTGACCTTGTCGCTGCCGGCGGAAAGGGTTTCGGCCGTGACGTTGTAGCGCGCCAGCCGGCTCACGCCGCAGCAGACGAAGTAGACGAGGATGGCGCAGTCCCACCCGCCGTTCAGGCCGGCGGCGAAGCCGAGGGCGGCGGGCGCCATGCCGAAGGAGATGACGTCGGCCAGGGAGTCGAGTTCACGCCCGAGGGCCGACTGCGTCTGCCGCCAGCGCGCGATGCGGCCGTCGAACACGTCGAACACGAAAGCGGCCGGCGCCAGCGCCGCAGCCCAGAGGAAATGCGCGAGCGACTGGCTGGCGATGAAAGCCATCGCGAGGAACACGACACCGACGCCGCAGGCCGCGTTCCCGAGCGTGAAGAAATCCGCCAGGTGGAAGCCGCGGATCATCGAGAAATGCTTGCGGGCCGGCGTTGCGACCGGGGCAGGGTTGGGCATGGTCATTCTTCGGTGGATGGGACAGGGATGCACCTTAGCGCGTCCGCGGCGCCGCCCGTGTAGTCGCAGACCGATGCCGCCGGGTGCCTCAGCCCGGCAGCGCGGCGGCCTCGTGGTCTTCGGCGATCTGGCCGAAGCGCCTGAGCAGGCCCGCCGATGCCACGGTGGGCGCCACGCGGCCGCGCAGAGCGGCCGGGTCGAGGCCCCGGGCCCGCAGGTCGGGGGCCATGCGCTCGATGTAGTCGCGCATCACCGTGTCGTCGAATTCGGGGTGGAACTGCAGGCCCCAGGCACGCGGCCCGACGCGGAAGGCCTGGTGCGGCTCGAAGTCGTTGCCCGCCAGGTGCACGGCATCGGGCGGCAGCCGCAGCGCGCTCTGCCAGTGCACCACCTGGGCCGGGAAATGCGCGGGCAGGCCCCGGAGCAGCGGATCGTCCGTGGCCTGGGGCGTCAAGTCGACGCCGACGGTGCCGATCTCCGGGCCGCCTGGATGGTCGCCGGCCTCTCCGCCGAGCGCGTGCGCGAGCAGCTGATGGCCGAAGCAGATGCCCAGCAGGGGCGTGCCCTGCGCGACGAGTTGCGCAAGCCAGGCGCCGGTGGCCTCGCTCCAGGCCGCCCGATGCGAGACCATCGCATGCGAGCCGGTCACGACGGCACCGGAAATCTGCCGCGGCGAGGGCAGGGTGTCGCCGCGGCGCGGGTCGAGCACCACGATGGGCAAGCCGATCGGGCCCAGCCCTTCGCTCACCCAGCGTTCGAAATCGCCGCGCGTCTCGCGCAGCGTACTGAAGGTCTCGCCGGCTTTGATGATGGCGAGCGGACGGGGTCTCGAATCTTGCATGCGGCCGATCATGCCGCAGGCGGGAGGGCCTCGAGGGCGGCCGGCACCTGCCGCGCCACGCGCAGCACCAGCGCACTGCGCTGCGGCACGTCGCGCCAGCGCGCACGGGCCCCGCTTTCCCAGTCGGGATGGCTGCGCGCCGGCTGGGCGGCGCGGACCAGTCCGGACAGAGGGCGGCGGGCCGCTTCCAGGTCCGGGGCGGCGCCGGCATTCGAGGCGATGCGCTCGACCGCGGCGTGGCCGCGCAGCTCGAGCGCGCGCAGCAAGCGCAACTGCCAGGCGGCGATGACGAGCAGCACGCTGTCCTCGACCGTGAGCTCGCGCAGGTCGCGCAGCCGGTTGGCGAGCTTGCGGCCCAGCGGGCCGAAGCCCTGGGAAAGCGCGCCTCCGATGGCGCCCCCCAACGCCGCGCCGGCCCCCAGCGACAGCCCGGCCAGCGCAAGATCGGCCACTACGCCGACGGCGGCGCCGACCGCCACGCCCTTGCCCAGCAGCATGCCGGCGTCCTTCAAGGCTTCGGGATGAAAGAAGTCCATCGCCCAGCGGCCTTCCACCAGGGGCAGCGGCGCCTCGTCGGCATCGTTCTCGCGGAAGCCGTAGAGCGCCAGCAGGTCGGAGGCGCAGCGCTGGGCCTTGTCGAAGACGGATTTCTGCAAGGCGGCGACCAGGCGCGCGCGGCTGCTTTCGATCTCGAATTCCACGGCCGACGCGGTGCGCCGCGTGGCCGCTGCATCGACCAGCAGTTCGGCGACGCGCTCGCATGCGGCCTGGCGGCGGCGCGCAGATTCCTCGTCGAGGTAGGCGGCGATGCGGTCCAGTTGCGCACGGCGTTCGCGCAGCAGCGTCGAGAGATCGCGATAGAGCTCGCGCTCCGCCCCCACGAAGGGCGCGGCGGCGTCGAAACGTACCACCACGTGCAGGCCATAGGCGGACAGCAGTTCTTTCCAGACGGGCTCGCGGCTGCCCGCCTCGCGAAGGAAATTCAGCACCGGCAGCAGCGGGCGAGCGCAGGCACCGAGCAGCTCGATCTCGGCGCGGAACTTGGGCAGCACCGGCTCGCGGGCGTCGATGACGAGGAAGGCGGCATCGACTTCGAGCAGGGCGCGCAGCACCTTGGCTTCCTGTTCGAACACGCCGTGGGCCTCGGGGCCGGCGAGGAAGCGGCGGATGCGCTCCGGGGGCGTGAGTTCCGAGCGCGGGTCGACCGCCGCGTCGATATGCTCGCGCAGCGCCACCGCGTCTTCCAGGCCGGGCGTGTCCAGAAAGCGCACGGCAGCCCGGCCGTCCACCTGCAGCTCGATGGCTTCGACATGGCGCGTGGTGCCGGGCCGGTGCGACACCTCGCCGAAATCCACGCGGCGCGTCAGCGTGCGCAGCAGCGAGGTCTTGCCGGCATTGGTGTGGCCGACGACGGCGATGCGGATCGGGCTGGCCGCTGTCATGTCCACCCGCGCAGTGCGCCCGCGGCCTCGTCACACGCTTCAAAGCGGCTCAGGCGCGTCTCGGCGAGCCAGGCGCGCCAGCGGTTGCGCGCTTCCTGCGATGCGTCGCCGAGCAGCCACAGACGGCATTCGCTGCTCAGCGACGCCAGCTCGCGCAGGAAGCGCTCGGTGCCGCGATCCGGGCTGGTGCTCGCATGGCAAGCCACCAGCAGGCGTTGCGGGCGAAGGCGGGCGAGCGCATCTAGCGCATCGCGGCGCGCGCCGGCGCTCCCGTCGACGCGCAGCGACCGGGCGCCGGCAGCGTCGACCGCTGCAGGCGGCCACGGGATCTCGTCGGGCAACTCGTAGCCGATGGCCAGCATCGCGTCGCGGGTCTCGCCGGCGGCCACTCGGGCAGGGACGTCAGGCCGAAGGCTGCCCGGGTCGGCATCGACGATCTGCCGAGGGGCCAGGGCCTCGAAGCGGGCCAGCAGCCGGCGGTAGTAGGGCTGTGAAAGATCGGGGCCGAGCGCCCGGCGGCGAAACCTCCAGACCAGCGCGCAGAGCAGCGCGAAGAACAGCCGGGGCAGCAAGCCATACGCCACGATGCAACCGGTGAGCCACAGCGCCCAGTCGCGCTGGCCGGACGGGGCGGCGTTGCCCGGCGCCAGCACGGTCTGCGCATCCGGCACGGGAAAGCCCAGCCAGGCCGGTATGCGTCCGAGCAGATCGACGAGCCGCACGAAAAAGGCCGGGTCGAGGATGGTGGTCTCCCAGTTCAGGGTGTAGCTGCGGAAGGCGAGAGCGAAGAGAAGGGCCCCCAGCACGACCGCGAAAGACAGCGACCAGATCGCGTGGCTGGCGAAACCCAACACCCAGGGCAGCAGCCGGGCGCGCGCCAGCAGACGGGTGGCCGCGTCGATCAGCACCGCCGCCTGTCCATGTCGCCCGCCGGCAACGCGCGCCGTCAAGGCGAACCAGACCCCGCCGAGTGAAAGGTTCAGCGAACGCATCGGAAGCAACAAGCCGATCAGCCACAGCAGCAAGGTCAGCAGATGCAGCCCCAGCAGGGCCGTGAGCGCGACGACCACGTTGATGCTGCGGTGCTCGCCTGCCACGTTCCCGGCGAAGCCAAGACCGGACAGCACGATAAGCGCCACAAGGGCCAGCAGGATCCAGGGAGAAACTGCGCGGGCGCGGCACCACGCCGCCTGCAAACCGATGCGCTCCCCGAGACCGCGGGCACGTTCCACAACGCGCCCGGCGCCGTCGTTGCGCAACGCCATGGCTTCGCGCATCGCCTGGGCGTCTTCGAGCGGGCCGGCGTCCTCGACTTGCCGTATCGCCTCGGCGATCACCGCATCTTGGATGGACAAATGGAGCGCTCCGGGATTCAACGGCTTCCTTCAGCGGGAGCGCGAAATTATGCCCGGCAGCTCCACGGCGCCGTTCCATGAAAAAGCGGGGCCCGTGAGGGCCCCGCGATCCTGACGGGGTGGTGGGGAATCAGCGCAGGCCGAAGAACGAGAGTACGGCCACGACGACCACGACCAGACCGACGATGTAGATGATGGAATTCACGGTGAAAGCTCCTCTGCGGTAACCAGGCCTCCAGTGTGCCGGTCTCGCATCGGCGGGCTGTAGTCGCCCGGCGCCGCGGAATGTAGGACGCCCCGGCGACCCGGGGCAAGGGTCCACTCCCCGGCCTTCCTTCAGGGGATGCCCGGAACCTTGGACTGACCGCGCGTTACTCAGGACACGCGTATTTGCCCGCAAGGGAATATGCGATGTCCCTCCCTGCCGGAGTCAATGCAATTGAATTTCCACTTCGATCCCGAGTACATCGGCCAGCGCTTAGGCGCCGTCGGTCCCGATACCGAGAACCTCACGGTCATCATCCAGGACGATGACTCCACCTGGACGCTCGCCTTCGAGCAGGGCGCTACCGTGCTCGTGCTCGCCGAATGGGCGGAAGCGCCCGCCCGTCTGGTGCTGAGCACCGATATCGGCAAGCCGCCGGCTCGCCGGGCCACCGAGGTGTACCAGGCTGTGCTGTCCTACACGACGCTCTGGCGAGATACCGGTGGCGCGCGGATCGGCATGGCAGGGGATGAAGGCGATCTGCTGCTCTTGCGCGAATTGGACCCGCACAGCGTGCAAAGCGACGAGTTTCCCCTCATCCTCCAGCAGTTTGCCGATGTCGCGCAGTGGTGGGAGGGGTTTGTCACCAGCGAGGAAATCGATATTCAGGCTTCCGCGCCGACCATGGCGCACATGGCCACCCGGATCTGAAGGAGAAAAAAATGGGTGCGATCCAAAGCAGACAAAGCCTCGGCAGCCTGGCAGAAGCCTTGAGGTGCGCCATCGATCCGGCCGATATGAACAAGGGGAAATACCTTGTGGCCGGGAAAGGAGATCCTGACGCGGAAATCGATGGGATCGCGGGTCACAAGGCGCCGCTGCGTCTTTTTGTCAGCGGTAAGAACTATGGGATGCGGGATGCGCTGGCATCCGTCGCCGGAGATAGGCATGAGCACTACGCGGCGGCGAGACGCGCCCTGAAGCAGTTGGTTTCGGGGGCCCTGCACGCGGGCGTGATCAAAAACGAGAAGCAGGCCAGTGCCATCACTAACCTCATGCAGGTGCTTGCGACAAGCAAGTCGACGGGCCGCATCAAGATCGATGATATTCAAAATGACCTGGCCACGGTGCTCGATGCCGTCGAAACAGCCGACAGGCAGGCTGCAAGAGAGGTCGTGAAAAAAGACTGCCATGTGGCCGACGGCAAAGTTGCTCATTTCTTTGAGGAACTTCGTGAGCGGCAAACGTCGCCGGTTCATGTTCCGCATCGATTTGACGATAACGAAAAATTCAAGATAACCGGCAACAAGGAGGTATGGAATCGCATCATCTCGATGAATTCGCAGGCGAAACAGATCAAAGATCCCTCAACGGTCAGCAGATTCAGAACGAGAGCCAGGTCTTTTTCAAAATCAGAAAAAGCTTCTTCAGGTCAATCCGTCAATCTCTTGTACAAGATCAGCGACTGGCCAGGTCAATATTTCAGCCTCGCGCTGGAAGAATTTTTCAAGGCTGCGGACGGGCAGAATCTCGATGCGTTCAATGAGGCGAGCGACGAACTGCGGAAGAAAATCGCCGAGGCAGAATCTGTCCTCGAATTGACACGGGACGTCCTGAACAGCGAAGCATTCATCAATTCCATCGAAAATCCGGAAGATCGGGCAAAGCTGAATTTGCTGTGCGGCACGGCCATCAGGCTTCTCGCGAATATCGGCGATCCGGATTCGGCTTTTGCCAGACTGAAGAATCTTGCCGTGGTTGCCCATAAGTCGCCGGAGGAGACGTGCAGGGCGATTGCTGACGAGCGGCGCAAATCTTTGCTTTCTCCGATCCCCACGACACCGGCGCCTCCTATTCCGCTTCCTCTTGTCGATGGCCTGCCGGGCTTGGACATCGACCCGGCCGCTGACGGCATCCCGCTGCCTCCAGTTGAGTTGATGCCGGAGGTGATGATGGTTCCGGGACCGAATGGCGGACAGATGCCGTACAACCCTGCGCAGAAGGTTGTCGCTCCGCCCGTTCCATTGGTTCTCGGCGCAGAGCCGATCAACATGCCGGGGGATGGCGTGGCAACGCAGGGGACCGGCGCGGACGCGGGTGGCGGAGTGGCGTCGAACACTGTTCCTCAGAAGGGCGCAGCCGCCAAATCTCCTCGACCCCTCCCAATCCCGCCTGCCGAACCGATGTCAATGGGCGACAAGTCGCCGGGCAACCTCGTGGCGAAACGTGTGATCGAGATGGAGAGACGGCTTGCGAAAACGGCTGGCTCGTCGGCCACTTCCACCTATGTAGCGCAGCCGTCGATCCCCACCGTGGCGTCGCCAGGCGATGCAATGCCACCGGCCAATGACGACCCGCCGCCGCCCCAGCCAACACTTGTGCCTGGCGCTGCTGCTAATGGCGGCGTGCCGTTGGCCAATCTACCGCCGCTTCCCGGCTCCCCACCGCCAGTGCTGCCCATCAATCCGGTATCGGCGACCGCGCTGGGAGAACAGAACCCGCCGGCACCGGATGACGACCCGCCGCCGCCCCAGCCAACACTTGTGCCTGGCGCTGCTGCCAATGGCGGCGTGCCGTTGGCCAATCTACCGCCGCTTCCCGGCTCCCCACCGCCAGTGCTGCCCATCAATCCGGTATCGGCAACCGCGCTGGGAGAACAGAACCCGCCGGCACCGGATGACGAGCCGCCGCCGCCCCAGCCAACACTTGTGCCTGGCGCTGCTGCCAATGGCGGCGTGCCGTTGGCCAATATGCCGCCGGTGCTCCCCATCAATCCTGCGCCGGCGAGCGGGGCAGAAAATCAGAACCCGCCGCCGCCGACCGACATGCCACCGTTGCCGACCGATGCATTGCCGGGGGCGCCGTCACTTGCGAGGCAACAAATGCAGCAGATGACCGAGCTGGATATTATGCAGAGCATCGCCGAAATGAACCGGACTGGTGGTGTGCTCTATGCTTCTAAGAAGCCATCAGCTGCTGGTCCAAATGCCATCAACAAGGCCAAAGCATTGAAGAACCGGATGGCTGCGAAAGTGGCCACCGCGGCGGACACATTGAAGGAACGGATGAATAATTTCAGGAGCGGCGAGAGGGATCGCGTGAATAAATTTGATCAGCGTCTGATAACGAATGCAAAAATGAACGAAAACATTGCTCTTGTGGCGTCCGACATCGCAGCAAGCAAGCCAGAAAACGTGAATCGCCTGATGATTCGCCAAGATCGCATTGTGGACCTCTACGTTCAGGCCATGGAGGCCGCTACGCCTGCCCCGGAAAAAGCCATTCGCGATTTTATTGCTGCTGATGGAGGTGATCTAAAGCAGAGCGAAAAATACATAAAACTGGGCGATGGTGATGAACGAAAAGAAAAGACCAGAAAAATTCATTTTTTTCGAAGGCTTAATGATGCAGCGCAAGCGCGCATGGGGTCGGGCCTTCAAGAAAAATTGCCAGAAACTCAACGCAGCAATGAATTAATCAATAAAATTAACGAATCCCTGAAATTGTCCGGGGAAATTCAAGCGTTGCTACCAAGGGTTTTTCCTGACTATTTCAACGTGACGTTGGATTTTTTCAGCAGGACCGGCGTGGAAAAGATCAGGCCGCAGAATATTGCGCCGCAGGAAATTTTTTCCATGCTGATGTCCAGATTTGTCTCAAAGGTTTGTTTGGTCATGGATGCATTTTTTGACCAATTGGAGAGCGGAAAAAATTTTGATAAAGCGGCCAAGGAGATGCAGGACAAAATGGAGGTCGGGCTGAATATTCTGCTTTTTGTGACCCGATTGCTCACTGATGTGCAGTATGTTCAGCTGTTTCCAGATGAGATCCGACCCTCGGTTCGAGAGTTTGGTGAATTGCTGCAGGATTTGTCGCTTGATCTGCTCGACCCCGAAAGCCCCTTCATGGCCGCATATCGCCTGAGCCAAGCTGCACAGGTGTATCCCGAAGAAGTCATGCTGCAATTGACCGAATCCATGAAGCCCCAGCCAGTGCAGACTGCGTAGCTTCGCGGAGCTATGACGGCAGCGTTCCCGTGCCCGCCATGGCGGGCACGGGCTGCTCAGTGCCCGCGGCGAGCGAGTCGCCCTCGACATCGTCCTCCCCCAGAAACCCGCCACTCTGATGCGCCCACAACCGCGCATAGAGCCCCCCGCGCGCCAGCAGCGTCTGGTGGTCCCCCTGCTCGACCACGCGCCCCTCGTCCATCACCACCAGCCGGTCCATTGCCGCGATGGTGGACAGCCGGTGCGCGATCGCGATCACGGTCTTGCCTTCCATCAGCCGGTAGAGGCTGGCCTGGATCGCCGCCTCGACCTCGGAGTCCAGCGCGCTGGTCGCCTCGTCCAGCAGCAGGATGGGCGCGTCCTTCAGCATCACGCGCGCGATCGCGATGCGCTGGCGCTGGCCGCCCGAGAGCTTGACCCCGCGCTCGCCCACGTGGGCCTCGTAGCCACGGCGGCCGTTCGGGTCACCGAGTGACTCGATAAAGTCATGCGCCTCGGCGCGCTCGGCGGCCGCGCGGATCTGCGCCGCGTCGGCATCGGGCTTGCCGTAGGCGATGTTGTCGGCGACCGAGCGGTGCAGCAGCGAGGTGTCCTGCGTGACCATGCCGATGTGGGCGCGCAGCGAATCCTGCGTGACCCTCGCGATGTCCTGCCCGTCGATCAGGATGCGGCCGCTCTCCAGGTCATGAAATCGCAGCAGCAGGTTGACGAGCGTGGACTTGCCCGCACCGGAGCGGCCCACAAGGCCGATCTTCTCGCCGGGGGCGACGGTGAGCGTGAGGTCGTCGATCACGCGCCGGCCGCCGTCGGCATAACGGAAGCTCGCATGCTCGAAGCGCACCTCGCCGCGCGTCACCTGCAGCGCGCGGGCGTCGGGCGCATCGAGCACGGTGCGCGGGCGGGACAACGTCTTCATGCCGTCCTGCACGGTGCCGATGTTTTCGAACAGGCTGGTCATCTCCCACATGATCCAGTGCGACATGCCCTGCAGCCGCAGCGCCATCGCCGTCGCCGCCGCAACCGCGCCCACGCCCACCGCGCCCTGTGACCAGAGCCACAGTCCCATGCCCGCCATCCCGGCGGTCAGGCCCATGCTCAGCGTGTGGTTGGTGATTTCGAAGGCGCTCACCAGGCGCATCTGGCCGTAGCCGGTGACCATGAAGTCCTCCATGGCCGCGCGGGCGAAGCCGGCCTCGCGGTGGGTGTGGGAGAACAGCTTGACAGTGGCGATGTTGGTGTAGGCGTCGGTGACGCGGCCGGTCATCATCGCGCGCGCATCGGCCTGCGCCTTGCCGATCTTGCCCAGCCGCGGCACGAAGAAGAACAGGGTGCCGATGTAGAGCAGCAGCCAGACCACGAAGGGCAGCATGAGCTGCCGGTCGAGCACCGCGGCCAGCACGATCATGGTGGCGACGTAGACGCCCATGGCCACCAGCACGTCGGCCAGCACGAAGATGGTTTCGCGCACGGCCAGCGCGGTCTGCATGACCTTGGCCGTGATGCGGCCGGCAAACTCGTCCTGGTAAAAGGCCATGCTCTGGCCCAGCATCAGGCGGTGGAAGTTCCAGCGCAGGCGCATGGGCAGGTTCACCGCCAGCGTCTGATGCTTGACGATGGTCTGCAGCGCGACCACGGCGATGCTGGCCGCCAGGGCGATGCCGAGCCAGGTCAGCGTGGTGCCGCGCTCCTCCCACAGCCGCTGGGGCGCCTGGTGGCCGAGCCAGTCGACCACGCGCCCGAGCATCGCGAACAACAGCGCCTCGAAGGCCGCCATGACGGCGGTGAGCAGCGCCATCGCGAGGATCTTGCCGCGCAGACCGTCGGTACAGGCCCAGAGAAAGGCGAAGAAGCCTTGCGGGGGCAAGGTCGGTTCGGCGCAGGGGTAAGGGTGGAGTCGTTTTTCGAAGAAGCTGAACAAGGAGGAGGTCTCCGGGCAAGGGCGTCACTGTAGCCGTGCTGCAGAGATTCATGTCCGCCAAGGGTTTGGGCGTGCTCGACGCGTCTGGGCGGGCGCGCTCGAATGTGCCTAGACTGCCGCCTCATGAACTCGCCGAACAAATCATCCTCGTTGCCCACGTACTTCATCTCCCACGGCGGCGGCCCGTGGCCATGGATGACGGAGGCGCGCGGAGCCTACGCCGGCCTCGCCGCCGCGCTGGCCGACATGCCGCGTCAGATCGGCCGCACGCCGGACGCCATCCTCATGGTCTCGGCACATTGGGAAGAGCCGGTCTTTACCGTGATGGGCAATCCCATGCCGCCCATGGTCTACGACTACGGCGGCTTTCCCGAGCACACCTACCACGTCCACTACGAAGCACCCGGCTCGCCTGCACTCGCGCGACGCGTGCAAGGGCTGATCGAGGCGGCGGGCCTGCCCGCGGCCTTCGATGCCGAACGCGGCTTCGACCACGGCATGTTCTCGCCGATGGCCGTGATGTATCCGAAGGCCGAGGTGCCGACGGTCCAACTGTCGCTGCGCCGGGGCCTGGACCCGGCCGAGCACATCGCACTCGGCCGCGCACTGGCGCCGCTGCGCGAGGAGAACGTGCTGATCGTCGGCAGCGGCCTGAGCTACCACAACCTGCGCCAGTTCGGGCCGCAGGCACGCGAGGTCTCCAAGGCCTTCGACGACTGGCTCAGCGACGCGGTGGATGCGCCGCCGGCGCAGCGTGTCCAGCGCCTGCTGGCCTGGTCGCAGGCACCGGCCGCGCGCATCGCGCATCCGCGCGAGGAACATTTGATCCCGCTCATGGTCGCCGTCGGCGCCGCCGACGAGGAGCAGGGCGTACGCGTCTACCACGAGGACGCCTTCATGGGCGGCATCTCGGTGTCCAGCTACCGCTTCGGCGCGGCCGCCGGCGATGCGGCGGCCTGATGGACTGCACAATTTACCGGTGCCCGACACTTCCTCCCTCTTCGATCCCACGGCCGATGCGAACGCGCAACGGCTGATCGCGCGCCTGGACGGGCTCTCCACCCATCACGACGTGGTGCACGACGGCCGGCGCGTGCGCTGGCGGCGCTTCGGCCAGGCCAGCGCGCAGCGACCGCCGTTGGTGCTGCTGCACGGCGGCCACGGCAGTTGGATGCACTGGCTGTGCAACATCGAAGCGCTGAGTGCCGCGCGCACACTGTGGCTGCCCGACATGCCAGGTTTTCACGATTCCGACGAGCCGATGCCTCCCGCCGCCGGCCAGTCGCCGCTGGAGCCGGCCCTCGATGCCCTCGCCGGATCGCTGGACGGTCTGGTCGGTGCGCAGTCACCGATCGACCTGGCCGGCTTTTCCTTCGGCGGGCTGGTCGCCTCGAAGCTCGCGCAGCGGCGCGGCCAGGTACGGCGGCTGGCACTGCTGGGCAGCGCCGGCCACGGCACCAAGCGCCGCATGGCGGTGCAGATGATCAACTGGCGCGAAGCGCGAGACCGGCTGGAAGAGCGCAGCGCGCTGCTGCACAACCTGCGCGCGCTGATGCTGCACGACCCGGCCGCCATCGATGCGCCGGCCTTTGCGATCCATGACCTGTCCTGCCACGGCACGCGCTTTCGCAGCAAGGAGATCTCGATGACCGGCGGGCTGCAGGCCGCGCTCGACAGCTACGCCGGGCCGGTGCTGCTGCTATGGGGCGAGCATGATGTGACGGCCGATGCACGGCCGCTGGTGGCCCAGTTGACCGCTGGCCGCACGCAGCGCGAGGGCGTCGTGATCGACGGCGCCGGCCATTGGGTGCAGTACGAGCGCCCGGTGGAAGTGAATGCGCTGCTGTTGCGCTTCTTTGCCTAGGCTCGCCTCGAATTGAGCGTTCAGGACGCGATGCGGCGCACCGTCACCGTCGCTTCCAGCCCTTCGTAGGCTTTTCGCTCGCCGAACCAGCTTCCGCTGATCGGCGCGGCCAGCGCCGGGTCGCGCGCCACGCCGACGCGGATCAGCCCGCCGTTGCCCAGGGCCAGGTTGTTGGTCGGATCGAAGGCGACCCAGCCGGCGCCGGGCAGGTAGGCATGCAGCCAGGCATGCGTGCTGCCGGCCCCGACCACGCACTCGCCGGGCGCGGCTTCGCCCCTGTCCAGTGCCGCGTCGTACAGGTAGCCGGAGACGAAGCGCGTCGCCACGCCGAGCCGGCGCAACGCCTCCATCATGAGCAGCGCGTAGTCGCGGCAGCTCCCGCTGCCCAGCGTCAGCGTCTCCAGCGGGGTCTGTGTGCCTTCCTCGTGGCGGGCGACATAGCGCAGGCTCTGGGCGATGTGCGCGTTCATGCGCCTGAGCACGTCCAGCGTGCTGTTGGGCTGGTCGGTGTAGAGAAACTGGTGGGCCCAGCGGATCAGCGTGCCTTCCGGATCGTCGTAGTGGGGGCGAAGGTAGTGCTCCAGGTCCAGCCGGTCCTGCACCGAGTACGCGAAAGGCAGGAACTCGGCCGCCGGCTCGAGAGTGGGCAGGTCGTGCGGTGCGGCCACGTGCTCGATGGAGAAGGAGCAGACGATGCGCAGCTCGGTGGCTTCGCCGTTCGGCTGCACCAGCGCAATCGAATTGGAGTTGGGGTCCTGGATCATCCGCACGTGGGCCTCGGGGCTGACCTGCAGGTCGGTCGCGAGCACGCGCAGGTCGTGGCTGTCGCGCGGCCTGAACATCACGCGGTGCAGGCCGAAGCGCACCGGCACCTTGTAGCGGTAGACCGTCGTGTGGGTGATGTCGTAGCGGATTGGCATGATGGGCGCATTGTCCCTCTCAGGCACCGGCGGGCAGGGGGGATGTGCGTGCGGGATGGACGCGCTGCGCGTCGAGCGCCCGCCCCAGCGCGCCCGACAGGGGCCAGGGCTCGCCATGCCAGCGCGCGGCCAGCAGCTCGGCGCACATCGCGGCGAAGCTGAGGCCGCGCGAGCCCATCGCCGTGCAAAGCCAGGGGCCGAGCGGTGCCTCCGGGTCGCGCGGTCCGACGAGCGGGCGGCGGTCGATGGAGGCGCAGCGCACGCCGGCCCAGGCCTGCGCCTCGCCGCGGGCGAACAGGGCGTCCAGTGCCTTGGCCGCTGCGGGGTGCAGGCGCGCGAGCCGCTCGCGGTTCGCCGTGATGTCCTCCGGCAGGAAGACCGGCTCGTCGCGCTCGCGATCGAAGGTGGCGCCGGTGAGCCACAGCAGGCCGCCCGCATCCGGCACATGCGCGATCAGGTGGCCGTCGCCGTTGAGGGGAACGCGGGGCAGCGCCATCTTCGGGTCCATGCGGCCCCAGGCGACCTGGCCACGCACGCCTTGCAGCGCGGCCGTGGGGGCGAGCGTGTGGCTCCGGTGGCCGGCTGCGATCACGACCCGGTCGGCCTCGGCCAGCACCGCGCCGTCCGGATCGCGCAGCACCCAGGCGGCGCCGGCGGCCTCGATGTGCGCCACGGGGGCGTTCGTGCGGACCCGGATGCCGGGCTGCGCCAGCCAGGCCTCGACCAGGCGCGCGGGCCGCACCCAGCCGGCGCGCGCGTGCCAGAAGGCATGGGTCTCCGGCGGCAGGCCGGCCTCGCGCAACCGGGCGGGCGAGGCAAGCCAGGATTCGTTCGGCCCCTCCGGCCCCCATCCTCCCGGCAGACGGAGGCGGCCGGCGCTGCGGCGCTCGAGCACGCCGCAGGCACGCCAGTCGCTTCCTTCCTCGAGCAGGGCGCGTGCCTGCTCCCAGGTGGCCCGCCCGCAGGCACGGGTCAGGCGGGAGAGCAGGGCGTCGTCGGGCGACACGTGCGGCGCGAGCACGCCCACCGGCAGGCCCGAGGCGCCGGCGGCGGCGTGCGGTCCGGCCTCCAGCACGCACACGTCCCAGCCGCGTCGCGCCAGGCTGGCCGCGACGGCGGCACCGGCCAGGCCCGCGCCGACGATGGCGCAACGGCCGACGCCTGACGCCATGCCCGGCTCGGCCGGGGCCTGGCGCAGCGCCCACGGCGGATCGAACAGGCCCTGGAGGCAATCACGCTTGGGCGGCAGGCCGGGCGCCTTGCGCAGCTGGAAGCCGCAGGCGGCGAGTGCATCGCGCACCGGGCGGGCCACGCTCCAGGTCGACAGCCGCGTGCCGCGCCGGGCGAAGCGCGCGACCGACTTGAGCGTCTCGGCCGACCACATCTGCGGATTGCGCGCGGGACTGAAGCCGTCCAGGTACAGGCTGTCCGCGTCGAAGCGGTGCAGGGCACGCAGCATGGCCTGCACGTCGCCGATGCACAGGGTCAGCAGCACCCGGCCGCCGTCGAAGACCAGGCGGTGGATGCCGGGGAGCAGGCCCGACCACTGCGCACCGAGCGCCGCGGCCAGGGGCGCCAGTTCAGGATCTGCGGATGCGGCGCGCAGCAGGTCCTCGCGCGACACCGGATACGCCTCGATCGAGACGAAGTGCAGCAGCCGTGGACGTTGCGGATCGGCCCGCCAGGCCTGCCAGCTTGTCAGAAAGGAAAGGCCCAGCCCGAAGCCGGTTTCGAGAATGCGCCATTGCGGCTGGCCGGCCCAGGCCTCGGGCAGGCCGCAACCCGCCAGGAAGACGTGCCGGGCCTGGGCCACGGCTCCGCTCTCGGAGTGATAGATGTCGTCGAAGCGTGCGCTGCGCGGCACGCCGCCGGCACGCCAGTCGACCGGCTCGGCCATGGGTCGAGCGGGCGGAGCTCAGTTCGTCGGAGGAACGTAGCCCTGCGCGACGTCGGCGCCTTCGCCGAAAAAATGCTTTTCCATCTGGCGCGCCAGGTACTGGCGGGCGCGGGCATCGGCGAGGTTCAGCCGGTTCTCGTTGACCAGCATGGTCTGCTGCTTGAGCCAGGCCGCCCAGGCCTCCTTGCTGACGTTTTCCCAGATGCGTTTACCGAGTTCGCCAGGGTAGGGAGGGAAGTCGAGCCCCTCGGCCTCTTTGCCGAGCTTGATGCACTGGACCATGCGTGCCATTTGGATTTGCCTCTGCGGGAAATAGGGTGGGGGGGTGCTTAGTTGATTTAGCTATTTAGAACTGAGAACTCGGTCGTTCCCGTTTCCTTATGCGCTATTCAGAATTCGAAGCTTCACTGTTATGCCTCATTGACGCACAAGACCATGAGCTACCGCCGCGACTTTATCAAGCTTTCCCTGGCCGCCGCCGCTACGGCCGGTATCGCCATGACGGCCCTGCCGTCGTTCGCCCAGAGCGTGACCTTGCTCAACGTGTCCTATGACCCGACGCGCGAACTCTACGTCGATTACAACAAGGCCTTCTCCGCATACTGGAAGGGCAAGACGGGGCAGATTGTGACCGTCAAGCAATCGCACGGCGGCTCCGGCAAGCAGGCCCGCTCGATCATCGACGGCATCGAGGCCGACGTGGCCACGCTGGCCCTGGCCGGCGACACCGATGCGCTGGTCACTCACGGCAACCTTGTCAAGCCCGACTGGCAGAAGCGCCTGGCACACAATTCGGCTCCCTACACCTCGACCATCGTGTTCCTGGTGAAGAAGGGCAATCCCAAGCATCTCAAGGACTGGGATGACTTGGCCAGGCCCGGCGTGCAGGTGATCACCCCCAACCCCAAGACCTCCGGCGGCGCCCGCTGGAATTACCTGGCGGCCTGGGAGTTCGGCAAGCGCACGTACGGCAGCGAGGCCCTGGCCAAGGAATTCGTGAGCAAGGTCTTCAAGAACGTTCCGGTGCTCGACACGGGCGCGCGCGGCTCCACCATCACCTTCGTGCAGCGCGGCGTGGGCGACGTGCTGCTGGCCTGGGAGAACGAGGCCTTCCTCGCGCTGAAGGAATTCGGTCCCGACAAGTTCGAGATCGTGGTGCCCTCCATCAGCATCCTGGCCGAGCCGACCGTGGCCGTGGTCGACAAGGTGGTGGACAAGAAGGGCACCCGCGCCGTGGCCGAGGAGTACCTGAAGTACCTGTACTCCGACGAGGGCCAGGACATCGCCGGCCGCAACTACTACCGCCCGACCTCCGACAAGGCCAAGGCAAAGTACGAGAAGCAGTTTCCCAAGCTCACCCTGTTCACCATCGACCAGGCCTTCGGCGGCTGGGCGAAGGCGGACAAGGCGCACTTCGCGGACGGCGGCACCTTCGACCAGATCTATTCGCCGAAGTGAATCGCATGACCCCCGCTGTCCGCGCGATACGAGCCGCGCTGCGTCGGCTCCGCGTGGCGGCATGGGTCGAGTCCCCCTGAGGTATCGATCGCCGAACCCTGAGGAACGGCCTTTTCCCTCCGACCGCGCCGGGCGCTTGTTGACCTGACAATGGCCCCCAGAAGGAGAGAACCATGGCCGGATTCGAAGTTGGCGAGATCGTCGCGGCGCTGCGGGGGGCGCGCGAGGAATGGCGTGACGCCCAGCGGCGGTCGCGCGAACCGGGCAGCCGCGAGTTCCCCTCGCGCGAGGCCTTGGCCGCGATCGTGGAGTCGCTCAAGGGTGCCTTGTTCCCGATGCGCCTGGGGCCGCCGGAGCTGCGGCAGGAGAGCGAGGATTTCTACGTCGGCCACACGCTGGATTCGGCGCTGCAGTCGCTGCTGACGCAGGCCCGGCTGGAGCTGCGCTACAACGCGCGCCACCAGCCGCGCGACCCGGCCGAGATCGACGCCGAAGCCGCCGAGGCCATCCGTGCCTTCGCCGCGGCGCTGCCGACCATCCGCCGACTGCTCGATGGCGACGTGCTGGCCGCCTACCAGGGCGACCCGGCTGCGCGGAGTGTGGACGAGGTGCTGCTGTGCTACCCCGGCATCCTGGCGATGATCCATCACCGCTTGGCGCACCAGCTCTATGGCCACGGCCTGCCGCTGCTGGCGCGCATCGTGGCCGAACTGGCGCATGCGCAGACCGGCATCGACATTCATCCGGGCGCCAGGATCGACGCCGGCTTCTTCATCGACCACGGCACCGGCGTCGTGATCGGCGAGACCACCGTGATCGGCAAGCGCGTGCGGCTCTACCAGGCCGTCACGCTCGGCGCCAAGCGCTTTCCGACCGATGCGCAGGGCAATCTTCAGAAGGGGCTGCCGCGGCATCCGGTCGTGGAGGACGACGTGGTGATCTACGCCGGCGCCACCATCCTCGGGCGCGTGACGCTAGGCAAAGGGGCGGTGATCGGCGGAAACACCTGGATCACCGACGACGTGCCCGCTGGCGCCAACATCACCCAGGCGATGCTGCAAAAGGCCGGGTGCGATTGATCGACCGAGTTCGCCGGCGACCGAGCGATTGAACTTTTCCGGAAAAGGTCAATGCCGCTTCGCATAATCGGCCGGGCCTTTTCATCCATCCCTCATCCAAGGAGATTTGCATGGCCCAGACCCGCATTGCCGTCATCGTCGGCAGCCTGCGCAAGGACTCGTTCAACCGCAAGCTCGCGCTCGCGATCGCGCACCTCGCGCCTTCCGATTTCAGCTTCGAGCATCTGCGCATCGACGACCTGCCGCTCTACAACCAGGACGAGGACGGCAACCAGGCGCCCGCGGTCAAGCGGCTGAAGTCCGAGATCGCAGCGGCGCAGGGCCTGCTGTTCGTCACGCCGGAATACAACCGTTCGATGCCCGGCGTGCTCAAGAACGCGATCGACAACGCCTCGCGGCCCTACGGCCAGAGCGCGTGGGCCGGCAAGCCGGCGGGCGTGATCGGTGTGTCGGTCGGCGCCATCGGCACGGCGCTGGCGCAGCAGCACCTGCGCAACGTGCTGGCCTACCTGGACGTGCCCACCATGGGCCAGCCCGAAGCCTTCATCCAGAACAAGGAAGGGCTGTTCGACGACAAAGGTCACATCGCCGAGGGCAGCAGGCAGTTCCTGCAAAACTGGGTGGACAGCTACGTCGCCTGGGTCAAGCGCCACAGCGCCTGACGCCAGGGCAGGGGCACTGGCCCCCTTCCTGGCCTGCCGGCCTTCCGACCCTCAGGCGGCCAGCGCCGCCCGCTCCTGGTTCGCGGCCACGCCGGTGACGCCGACGCTTGCCACGATGTCGGCCCGAGCGGCGCTCAGCGCAGCGGCCCGGGGCTCCTCGCCCATCGCCACGCCCTCGGCGCGGACGATGCGCACATCGCTGATGCCGAAGAAGCCCAGCACCGCCTTGAGGTAGCTTTCCTGGTGTTCCAGAGCCTGGCCGCCTTCGGTGGTCGAGTAGACGCCGCCGCGCGTGGACACCACGATCACCGTCTTGCCGCCGGCCAGGCCGACCGGCCCCTTCTCGGTGTACTTGAAGGTGCGGCCCGCCTGCGCGAGGCGGTCGATCCAGGCCTTCAACTGCGAGGGCACGCTGAAGTTGTACAGCGGGGCGCCGATGACGATCACGTCCGCGGCCAGGAACTGGCTCACCAGCCGCTCCGAGACGGCGTTCTCGCGCACCTGCGCTTCGGTGGGCTGGGTTTGCGCGACGCCCTTGATGGCCAGCGCGTCGGCGCTGAAGTGGTTCGGGGCGTCCACGGCGAGATCGAGGTACTCGACCTTGGTGTCCGGGCGGCTGCGGGCCCATTCCGCCACCACTTCGGCCGTGAGTTGGCGGGAAACGGATTGGGTGCCCAGAACACTGGAATCGACGTGCAGCAGTTTCATGATCGATCGCTCTCTTTCGATGGTGGCGCCGGCGCGGGGATCGGTCGGCATGGGGGTAATTCTATTTTTGGTGCGAATGATTGATAAGTCTGCAAATCTCAGACAGATCGTCCTGTTGATGGGACAATCCACGCCATGCAGGACCTCAACGACATGGTTTTTTTCGCCGAGGTGGCCGAGCGTGGCGGCTTTGCCGCCGCGGGGCGGGCGCTGGGCATCCCCAAATCCAGGCTGTCGCGCCGGGTGGCCGAGCTGGAGGCACGCCTGGGCGTGCAGCTGCTGCAGCGCAGCACCCGACAGTTGTCCCTGACGCCGGCTGGCGAGCTGTACCTGCGGCACAGCCTGGCCATGCGGGATGCCGCCGAGGCGGCGGCCGAGGCCATCGCCCAGGTGCAGACCGAGCCGCGCGGCCTGGTGCGCATCAGCTGCCCGATCACCCTGGCCCAGAGCGGCGTCGGCGTGCTGGTCTCGCAGTTCATGCTGCGCTATCCCGACGTGCAGGTCGAGATGCGCATCCTGAACCGGGCGGTGGATCCGATCGAAGAGGGCGTCGATCTGGCCCTGCGCGTGCGGCCGGAGATCGAAGACAGCACCACGCTGGTGGCCAAGAAGCTGGCCGTCGCCCGCGGCGTGCTGGTGGCGAGCCCCGGGCTTCTGCGGCGGCAGGGGCCGGTGGTCGCCGTGGAGGGCCTCGGACGCCTGGACACCGTGGCCCAGACGGCTGCCGACGGGCGGGTCAGCTGGCGGCTGGAGGGCCCCCATGGCGCCAGCCACACCCTGCATCACAGGCCTCGCTACCTCGCCGACGATCTGCTGACGCTGAAGGCGGCGGTCGTGGAGGGCGTCGGAGCCTGCATCCTGCCCGACTACATGTGCAAGGAGGACCTCGCGGCAGGCCGGCTGATCGAGGTCCTGCCGGGCTGGGGGCCGGCGCCGGGGATTCTCCATGTCGTCTTTCCGTCCCGCCGGGCGCTGGTGCCGGCGATCCGCCGCCTGATCGATTTCCTGGCCGAACACACCGGGACGGGTGGCTTCCGGTTGACGCTCTGAGCGTTCTTGTCCCACCTCTTATTCGTTATTTGCCATATTCAAACAAGTAGATATTCGTATGGCTTTGAAGCGATGCTTTGGAGAATCGGCGCTTTCTCGCGTGCAGAATGCCGGTCACATCCACATCGAATCGGGGCGTGGCGACTGGCCGCTGAGCCTGTCGCTGCTCCGATCGCTGACGGACGAGCCCACGATCCTCATGGCCGCCCGTACCCCTTTCGAACCTTTGGCAACCCTATGACCTCCAGAACCATCAAGACGATCCTCGGCACGCTCGCATTGGCTGCCGCCGGTGCGGCCTCGGCCCAGACCCTGCTCAATGTTTCCTACGACGTCGCGCGCGAGTTCTACAAGGACTACAACGCCGCCTTCATCGCCAACTACAAGAAGACCACGGGCAAGGACGTCAAGATCGACCAATCCCACGCCGGCTCCAGCGCGCAGGCGCGGGCCGTGGCCGACGGGCTGGAGGCCGACGTGGTGACCATGAACACCACCACCGACATCGACTTCCTGGCCAATGCCGGCGTCGTCGCGAAGGATTGGCAAAAGCGCTTTCCGCAGAACGCGGCGCCCACCACCTCGACCATGCTGTTCCTTACCCGCAACGGCAACCCGAAGGGCATCAAGGACTGGGACGACCTGATCAAGCCGGGCGTGCAGGTGGTGATCGTCAACCCCAAGACCGGCGGCAACGGCCGCTACGCCTACCTCGCCGCCTGGGGCTACGTGAAGAAGAAGGGCGGCACCGACGCCCAGGCCGCCGAGTTCGTCGGCAAGCTGTTCAAGAACGTCCCCGTGCTGGCCCGTGGCGGCCGCGACGCCACCACCGCCTTCCTCCAGCGCAACATCGGCGACGCGCTGATCACCTTCGAGTCGGAGGTCGTCTCCATCGATCGCGATTTCGGCGCCGGCAAGGTGGATACCGTCTATCCCTCCATCAGCATCCTGGCCGAGAATCCGGTCGCGGTGGTCGAGCGCACGGTGGCCAAGAAGGGCACCGGCGAGCTTGCCAAGGCCTACCTCGACTACCTCTATTCCGAAGAAGCGCAGGAGATCGCCGCCAAGCATGCGCTGCGCCCGCGCTCCGAGGCGGTGCTCAAGAAGCACGCCGCGACCTTCAAGCCCCTGCAGCTCTTCACGGTGCAGGAACTCTTCGGCAGCCTCGGCGATGCGCAGAAGGTGCACTTCAACGACGGCGGCCAGTTCGACAAGCTCTATACACCGGGCGCAAAGTAAGCGATGAGCGGTGCCGTGTCCTCGGCGCTGCCGCCAGCGGCAGCGCCGTCTTCGCATGCGGGGCGCGCGGGCGTCTCGCGCCGAGTGCTGCCGGGCTTCCACCTGACGCTCGGCTTTTCGCTTTTCTACCTGTGCCTCATCGTGCTGATCCCGCTGTCGGCGCTGGTCTTCAAGACATCGGCGCTGAGCTGGGAGCAGTTCTGGAATGCGGTGACGGCGCCGCGCGTGATGGCCTCCTACCGCCTGACCTTCGGCGCCTCGCTGGTCGCGGCCATCGTCAACCTGTTCGCCGGTTTGCTGGTGGCCTGGGTGCTGGTGCGCTACAAGTTCCCGGGCAAGCGCATCGTCGATGCGCTGGTCGATCTGCCCTTCGCGCTGCCCACCGCCGTCGCCGGCATCTCGCTCACCGCGCTGCTCGCGGGCAACGGCTGGATCGGGCAGTACCTGGAGCCCATGGGCATCAAGCTGGCCTTCACGCCGGCCGGGGTGGTGATCGCGCTGATCTTCATCGGGCTGCCGTTCGTGGTGCGCACGGTGCAGCCGGTGCTCGAGGACACCGAGAAAGAACTGGAGGAAGCTGCCACCAGCCTCGGTGCCACGCGCCTGCAGACCTTCACCAAGGTCATCCTGCCTTCCATCACGCCGGCTTTGCTGACCGGCTTCGCCATGGCCTTCGCGCGGGCGATCGGCGAGTACGGCTCGGTGATCTTCATCGCCGGCAACATGCCCATGATCTCGGAGATCACGCCGCTGATCATCATCGGCAAGCTGGAGCAGTACGACTTTGCCGGTGCCACGGCGGTCGCGCTGGTCATGCTGGTGATCTCCTTCGCGCTGCTGCTGGTCATCAATGCACTGCAGGCCTGGCAGCGGCGCCAGGCGGGAGGCGCCTGATGAGCGCCCGCACCATCCGCCGCGCCAAGGCCGGCACCACCGAATCGGCCTGGGTGCGCTTTACCCTGATCGGGCTGGCGTTGGCCTTCATGTTCCTCTTCCTGGTGCTGCCGCTGGCCGCGGTGGCGACCGAGGCTTTGCGCAAGGGATTCACTGCCTACCTCGATGCGCTGAAAGAGCCCGATGCCTGGAGCGCGATCCGCCTGACGCTGATCACTGCCGCCATCGCGGTTCCGTTGAACCTGGTCTTCGGTATCGCGGCCGCCTGGGCCATCGCCAAGTTCGAGTTCCGCGGCAAGGCGTTGCTGACCACCTTGGTCGATCTGCCATTTGCCGTCTCGCCGGTCGTGGCAGGCCTGATCTACGTGCTGATCTTCGGCGCACAAGGCTGGCTGGGGCCCTGGCTCCAGGCGCACGACATCAAGATCATCTTCGCCGTGCCGGGCATCGTGCTGGCCACCATCTTCGTGACCTTCCCCTTCATCGCGCGCGAACTCATCCCGCTGATGCAGGCCCAGGGCACCGAGGAGGAGCAGGCTGCCATCGTGCTCGGCGCGACCGGCTGGCAAACCTTCTGGCGCGTGACCCTGCCCAACATCAAGTGGGGCCTGCTCTACGGCGTGATCCTGTGCAATGCGCGCGCCATGGGCGAGTTCGGCGCCGTGTCGGTGGTCTCGGGCCACATCCGCGGCCAGACCAACACCATGCCGCTGCACGTCGAAGTGCTCTACAACGAATACCAGTCCGTGGCCGCCTTCGCGGTGGCCTCGCTGCTGGCCATCCTGGCGCTGGTCACGCTGGTGATCAAGTCCGTCATCGAATGGCGTCACGAACGTGAGATGAAGGCGCTGGCCGAACTGCCGCCGGAGCGGCCCCTGTCGGCCGCGCAGGCCTGAGGAACACGAGACATGAGCATTGAAATCCGCAACGTCAGCAAGCAGTTCGGCGACTTCCACGCGCTGCGGGACGTCAGCCTCGACGTCGATTCCGGTGAACTGGTCGCGCTGCTGGGGCCCTCGGGCTGCGGCAAGACCACCTTGCTGCGCATCATCGCCGGCCTGGAAACGGCCGATGCGGGCAGCATTCTTTTCGCCGGCGAGGACACCACCGACGTGCACGTGCGCGAGCGCCAGGTCGGCTTCGTCTTTCAGCACTACGCACTGTTCCGCCACATGACGGTGTTCGAAAACGTCGCCTTCGGCCTGCGCGTCAAGCCGCGCGGCGTGCGCCCGGGCGAGGCCCAGATCAAGTCCAAGGTGCACGACCTGCTCAAGCTGGTGCAGCTGGACTGGCTGGCCGACCGTTACCCGGCCCAGCTCTCCGGCGGACAGCGTCAGCGCATCGCGCTGGCCCGCGCGTTGGCGGTGGAGCCCAAGGTGTTGCTGCTCGACGAACCGTTCGGCGCGCTCGACGCCAAGGTCCGCAAGGAACTGCGGCGCTGGTTGCGCCGGCTGCATGACGAATTGCACGTCACCAGCATCTTCGTCACGCACGACCAGGAGGAAGCGCTCGAAGTCGCCGACCGCGTGGTGCTGATGAACGGCGGGCGCATCGAGCAGGTCGGCTCGCCGCAGGACGTGTGGGACCATCCTGCCAGTCCCTTCGTCTACGGCTTCCTCGGCGACGTGAACCTGTTCCATGGCCGCGCGCACGAGGGCGAGGTGCACGTGGAGGGCTTTCGCATCGATTCGCCCGAACACCGCGATCTGCGCGACGGCAAGGCCCTGGCCTATGTGCGTCCGCACGACCTGGACGTGGCCCGCTACCAGCAGGGCGCCAGCGGCATCGTCGCCACCCTGGCCCGGGCCATCGTGGTCGGCCCGATCGCGCGGCTGGAACTCGAACCGGTGGAATCGAATCCAGACAACCCGGGTTCCGGCGCCATCATCGAGGCGCAACTTCCTGCGCAACAGTTCCGGGACTTGGGCCTGCGCGAGGGCGAGACAGTGGTTGCTACCCCGCGCCGGGCCCGCGTCTTTGTAGAGGGGCATTGATTTGTTCGACTGGTATTTCGGAGCGCCGCGCCGCGCGCTCGCACTGATCTGCGCTGCTTGCGTGGCCATGCTGGCCTTCGGGCTTTATCTGCAGCACGTGGTGGGCCTGGAGCCTTGCCCGATGTGCATCGTGCAGCGCTATGCGCTGATCCTTGTAGCGGTGTTCACCGGCTTGGCGGCGCTGAGCAAGAGCCGGGGCTTGCAGCTCACCGGCGCGGGGCTGGCGTTGGTGATGGCGGTGGGCGGGGCGTATACCGCCGCGCGGCAGAGCTGGCTGCAGTGGCATCCGCCGGAGGTTGTGTCTTGCGGCCGGGATCTCTACGGGATGATCGAGACCTTTCCGCTGAAGCGGGCGCTGCCGATGATCTTCCGCGGAGGAGGGGACTGCACGCAGATCGACTGGACCTTTTTGGGTCTGTCGATTGCGAACTGGTCGTTCATTGCCTTCGTGGTGTTCGGCCTTCTCCTGCTGGGCCTGCTGTTCTCACGCAGCGGCGGCGGCCGCGCTCAGAGCGGCAGCGTATCGAAGGCTGCGTAAGAGGTCTGCAGCCAGCTCTTGACGCGCTGGCGCTCGAGGAGTCCGAGTGCATTCGGGCCCTCGCGGTCGTTGACCGCCTTCCAGAAGCTGGTGTTGCGCGCATCGATCTTGCGCATGCTCGCATCGTGCAGCCGGGGCAGGGCGATCACGCGCGCACCGTGTGCGGTGGCCTTGCTCAGCGACTGCGAGCCCAGCAGCAGGGCGAAGTCGTTACCCCGGCCGTAGTTCTGCACCACGATGTAATTGGGCCGGTTGCCGAAGGTGTCGACCAACGTGCCGAGCAGGTCGGTCGAGTCCTTGCCGTCATCCAGGACATGCCAGAAGTTGACTGCGACACCGAGCCCGGCGAAGACATCGAAGAGCTCCGAATCCTTGATCCAGCGCGCCAGCGGCGCCAGCGTCTGCGCCGCCAGGTCGACGATCACGCTTTGCTGCGGATGCGTCTCGAAGCCGTTGACCACCGTGTCCAGGCCCTCGTAGCTGTCGACCACCACCGGCGAAGCGAAGCCTTCGTAGAAGCGGGTGAAGGAGCTGTGCGACCGGTCGGTGTCGAAGCCCACGAAGGGCTTGCTGCGGTCGATGAAGTACTGCGCCAGGAGACGGGCGGTGACGGACTTGCCGACGCCGCCTTTTTCCCCGCCGATGAAGTTGAGGGAGGGCATTCGGTGAGCTGGAGTGATGCAGAAAGGTCAGGGGATTCTACGGTTGGCTCACCCCAGCAGACTCATCGATGCTCAATTCAATCTGAGCCGACCCTCATATGTTCTGTTGATCCCGTTGGGTATCTCGAAGGCCAGCACCCCTTTTTCTGCCTTCTCCCCGTCAATGATGAACGTCACGTTGGTGTAAATGGCAATAATTTCATTTTCCCCCAAGGGCAGGATCTCTTCTTTGCCGATTTGCGCCTCGTAATAGCATGGCCAATGCATCGATACTTCGAAATCGCGCCCCACTTTCGACACACGAAATTCTGCCGCGCCCAAGCCTCTAATTTTATTAAGCTCTTCGAAAGTCCCATCATCATTTTCTTTTATGACATTGAATTTCTCGATGGTGCCGTCGTTCTTGGTAAAAGACTTTGTAACGCTCTTCGAATTCATGGCGCTTACCATGCGAAAGCCTTCTACTTCAATGTCTGTAGAGTTGACGAGGGATCTGTGAAAAACCGTAGGCGTATTCTGCGTCAAGACTGCAGAAAGTACGAAGGCTGATTTTTCTGATCCTGTGAAGTCAAGCAAGGCGTTGGTAGTGTGAAACACACGTTCCTTCTCAGTTTCGCCTGACTCTCTGGCGCTGAATATTTCTCCTTGATCATCGTAAAACTTAATGACATGCCGCGCAAAATCCCCAGCCGCCGATGATGTGATATCACAATTGGCGGGGGCACTGTCCGTGCCTGCAATCTTGGGTCGAACTGATTTCAACAGTTGATAAGCGAGGCTGTTAAGTGCAAACTCCCCAACGTTCTTCACTTTTGAACCAAAAAGCCCGGTGAACTCTGTAGATTCCGATTCGGTACGGCTTCCCCCACTCAGATAGCCGGTCTCCTCATCCAAAACAGCGCCTTTTGGCAAGTTCTCGCGAATGACTTGTAGATTGCTCTTTTTGATCTCAATGAAAGTCTGAGGCTCGATCTTTTCGATCGCCCCGGCTGCCTTTGCTTGCTTGCCAAATCGAAGATCTCTGATCACCTCTCTGGGCGAACGCACCTTTGGACGCGATTTAGTCGACGCTGTCTTCTCCCGTTTAGGTAGCACTACTTTTGCCAATCTTCTTGTATTGGCGGGCGTCGATTTGTCAGCTTCTGCACTCGAAGAAGATTCAGACGAGGGCAAAGCATTGTTGCTCTTCTTTAGGAGCTGTGGCCTTCTTGCCGTGCGACCGGCGCTCTGGTAAATTTTCCTTTTATTTTCCAACGCGCTCGACCGAGTAGCTAAGTTGTCTATCGCTTCGCCGCTGTCGGCAGCGGAGCCAGAAGACGATTGCGTCGCAGGCGAGGATTTCTTACCTTCAAGGTATTCATTATTGGTGTAATTACCAGGATGTGAATCGGAGTTTGAATTTGATTCAACGGTGGCGTCTTTAAGATTGCCGCTTTTCTCAAGCGTGCGAGGTTTGACGAAATGGGTGGATTTGTCAGTGTCGGAATCATCCCCATGGACGGGTTCTATGGTTATGTCCGTGCGTGGCAGGTTTAGATTGGCGACTGATTCATGGGTGATTTCTTTCGGAGAGTCTGAATCGGCGTGATCAGTGCGCGTGTCAGTTTTTTCCCAGTATTCACGGCCGGGAGCTGAAATTAGATCGATGTCAGTCGTCCCTGCCTCATGTTTAAAAACTGATTCACCGCGGATTGGGTCAGACGAATCTGAATCGCCGCCAACTTTATGGCCGACCGCTGTGGAACGAGTAGAGGCAGGCTTCGCTCGTCGGTGTTGAGCTCCCAGCTGGCTTTTTCCAATCCGAGCAGAATTTCGGGGAGGAGACTGAGGAATAATTCTAACTAGCGAAGGTGTAGTCTTTTTTTCCTCATTTTTTGGTGTCGGTTCTTCTGCGGGATTTTTGATTGAAGAGGAGCGATTGAATCCGAGAGGGATCGAACTAAATGTGGACATAGTTGATTTCGATGATGAATGAAAGAGGCAGAGAAGCAAAGGCAGACAGGCAGAGAGACAGAAAGGAAGAGATTACGGCGTCGAGGCGGCGTGCCGTTCAGGAACCGTGTGTTTTGTCTGTTGCAGTAGTTCAGAGTCTCCGTTTTGCTGCAAGAAGGCGGCCGCCATGGAAATGGATGTGAATTGCGTAACAATGAGCTTTGCCATGGTGTGAATTTTCTATAAGTTCTGTGGTACTGTGAGAATAAACGGCTTAAGCTCGGAGCTCGTTGCTAAATATTTCATTCGTCAAGAAAAAATCCTGTTGAATGTCGCGTGTAATAATTTCTTTCCACTGCTGCGCGCAGTCGGCAAACGCGAAGAAATTTGATTGAAATTTTTCCGAGTCGAATTCCGTCATGAGGACGTGGCCGCAAAGCTGGAAATCCCCGCCTGGTTCGCCAAGTGCCATTGCGAAGCCATGTGACGCGTGCTTAAGTGATGTGAATATCATCAAAGCTTCGCAGGTCGCCAGCCGGTGCTTTTCAGGGGGGCGGCCTAGGTCTGTTTCAAGACTGAGCAGAGTGCGTTCTTGATCGAGTTCCGCGATGACGACAAGCCCGTCCTCCAACTCGATGGCCCATCGAGGCACGTCCGCCTCCTGGACGATGCTTTCAATGCGCGGCGTACGGCCACCCAACTCCACAAGGAGCCGGGCCACATGGTCTGAATCCATGGTTCTGCATACCTGTCGTCAGGTGACGATGCCGCCGTCGTACGGTGCGCTTTTTCGCCACGATCGCCCCCCCTTTTGCTTTCACCCGGCCCCTTGGGTCGGCTTGCTCGTGAGATCAGTGACGATCAGAAAACAAAGGTTCCACTTCCAGGCAAGGTGTGAAGTTGACATTTTCTGAAGGCTCAGAGAAGAAGCTTTGCACCATTTTTCAGAGGAGAAACCGGGTGCGTGGCCATCGCGTGCCGTCATTTCGAACGCTGAAGAATGATTAGTTTTCACAATCGAAATATCGACTAATTGAAAACAAAAGACTCATAGACGCATCGGCTGCCGCCGATCACAAAGAAGGGTCCCGGCGAGGGTCGCTGGAAGACGTCGCGGTCCCAGCCTTCGATCACCGTGCGAGCGACACTTGTGCGTGCACCGTCAAGCGGCGATCACGCTTTACTGATTGCGTCTTCGGCCTTGAACTCATGGCGACGAGCAGACCTTCGCCGCGTCTGCGCTGGCGAAGCTAGCGCTGCACCATAGAGAAGAACGGCCCCAGGTTGCCCAACAGCCAGTTCTGGCTGAAATCCAGCGCGGCGCGCCGATACTTCTCGTCGGCCTGCGCCGCCATCAGGTCCAGCCGCGCCACCACCTTGGAAAGCTCGCGGTCAATGAGCAGGTTGCGCCCGCGGTCGCTGATCTCGGTGGCCAACAGCAACGGCTGGCCGTCGGGCCCGGTCCTAGAGCTGATGAGCCACAGAGAGATCTCGACGTTGCGTGCCGCACGGTAGCTGTTCTCGGCGTTGATGCCGTCCAGCATGGTCTGCTCCCACGTGCCCCCGTTGGCCTGCTTCAGCAGCGTGGCCCATCCCACCACCAGCGCCGCGATGCGGTCGCCTTCGTAGGGCTTGGGCTGGGTCTCGAAGGCGAGACGGATGGCCTCGATGCCTGTGGCCCCGCGCAACGCAGGCAACGGGCTGTCCTGCAGGATGGCATCCCAGGTGCGCTGGGTCGCTTCTTCCGGGCTCGACGTCCATTTGCGCCATTCCCGCGGGTTGCGCCGGTACAGCGAGAGCTGCACCCGCCGTATCGACTGCAGGTTGTCGCGCAAGGCAAGGTTGGCGATGCGGTTGGCGCCGCTCTGGAGCCATTCGTTGTTGCCGTAGGGCTCAGCCCGTTCGGTGCTGCTGCAGGCTGCAAGGGCCGTCGCGACAGCTGCCATGCCGGCCGCGAGCAGGGCGCGTCGCGAGAGTTGGGTGGACGGGACGGAAGCGCTCATGGGCGCACGTTATCACCCCGGCGCCCACGATGAGGATCCCCGGCGAACGCGCACGGAAATGCGCTCGTTCAAATAATGGCGATTGGCGAAAGCCTGACGATTTCCGGGTCTTCGCGTGTCCCGGCGCCCTCTCCGCGTGCGACAACTTCGAACCTGATGTTGGGCAGGCCAAGGACTTCCTCTTCTTTCGAGTTGCCTGTGAGGGGAGAGACATCGCGAAAACGCGGGTCCTTTTCGGGCACTTCGAAAATCAGCAAGAACCTGCCATTGAATCTCTGGGTTGCGACGTCGCTTGAGGTGCTGGAAGACACGAATGCTGGATCGAGATACGTTTCACCTACCGCAAGTTCATCCCGGAACAGAAAGTCTGTGCCGCGGAAGAGTTTCGTCTTGGGCTGAAGGAGCGGTAGCTTGGCAAAAGCGCCTTCACATTCCTTAATGAGATTATCAAAGGTCCCTGCCGGCGCAAAATCCGCACCGAGAGCAGGATCTGCTTTCTCTCTCAGACTGGGCTGGACGAATTGAAAGCCTTCAAGCCCGTAGTACCGTATTGCGACCGCCTCCGAGGCAGTCAATTTATGCTCTCGGATCGTTTGCCGCGCACGCTCATCATTGAGCAAACTCGTCAAATAGGTTTCCAGAATACGTGGACACATCGTAACGCCCATCGTTTCGGGGAGCTGCTGGGCGCTCGCGGCCTCCGCATAGAGTTTGGATGTGCGAAGTTGCTTCAGCATGCGCTTTTGGAGCTTCAGCAGTTTGGCATCAGAGGCGGGCAAACGGTTATTGGTCTTCGACGTACCTGATTTTGGAACGAGATCAATGATCGTGCTCTTGAGCTCGGTCGAAGGGGTTTGCTTATTTTCATTCATTGTCGACTCGAGCGGGTAGCCGGGCTCCGAACCGGTAATCAATGCGCCTTCGAGTTCCCGCGACAGCGACAGTCCGCCTAACTCCAATTCTTTCCTTACATCTCCGGTGGCGAGCAGATTGCGCCTGGCGGGGCGCCGTGCCGGCAACGGCTTGTCACTTTGTTGTATCTCGCGTCTGCGTTGCCTCTGACGAGTCGCGGCATCCGCCTTCCAAGGAACTGAAATGCGGGGAGTTGAATCGGAGGTGGAAATATCCACCGTTACACGTTCTTGATTTTCTTCCGCTGACTTTTCCAACTCAGAGCTCGAGCTATCTTCGGCAGTTTCCGAACTTTCTTCGCTGGCACCTGAACGTTCCTCTTGCGTGCTGGTGGATTTGTTCAGATTCTGGGCGTAGATCGGGCCCCTTGAACGAGGAGCTGCTTTCACGAAATTTTGATGAACGATAGATACTAGCGGCGGCTTTAGGGGCTCCGATTGGCTATCAAGTTTCGGCGGCTTTTTTCCCGGGAGGGGAATGTTGCCAATCTCCCGCGTCGGCAGTGCGGGCACAAACATCCTTACTGAGTTAGGAGCGCTCATAGCCTGCCCCCCGCAGCGACGAGACGGGACGCCCCGCGACCCGTTACGGAAAGATTGTCAGATCGTGTCGAATCCATCAATGCAACTCCTGTGGATGTGAATGGGAAATTTGTCGCTCAGGCCTTGTCCGTGGTCTGGCGCTTCACTGCATCGGACGCACCCCGCAAACTCGCTGCCATGCCGGGGCACATTCGTGATCCAGCGATGCTGTGAATAAGTAAACTTTTGAAAACAAACGTTCCAGGGTCTGCGGGGCCCGGTATGTGAACTTGTGTGCCCTCCAGAAAAGAAAGCTTCAGGAATGCCTTTCCACAGGGAAGGCGACGTCATGTAGAGGGACGATTCGCGTTGGGATCGATCGTCGTCGTCGTCCTTCTCGATGCTTCAAACTTGAATAGTCAGAAAACAAAAGGCTTCGTTCAGACAGCGCTGAAGGACTCGCTTGCCCATACCAGAAGGTCGTGTCCCCACGCGGGCCTCGGCGGCTGGCATCGCCGGCGTCGATGAGCGCCACATGGTGTGCGAGAGGGGAAGGAAGGCAAGATTGCGACGGGCCCGCAAGTTATCATCGCCGCCTCGGGCAGCAGCCGGTCCCGGAGGGTGAGGCCGGCCAAGAATCCCTTACAAATCAATACCTTGGCACCCCGCCAGACCCGCCGTGCGTCTCAACTCCATCAAGCTCTCCGGCTTCAAGTCCTTCGCCGAACCCACCAATTTCCTGCTGCCCGGTCAACTGGTCGGGGTCGTCGGTCCCAACGGCTGCGGCAAGTCGAACATCATGGATGCCGTGCGCTGGGTGCTCGGCGAATCGCGGGCCTCCGAGTTGCGCGGCGAGTCCATGCAGGACGTGATCTTCAACGGCACGACCACCCGCAAGCAGGCCAGCCGATCGAGCGTGGAGCTGGTGTTCGACAACGCCGACCACCGCGCCGGCGGCCAGTGGTCGCAGTTCACCGAGATCGCGGTCAAGCGCGTGCTCACGCGCGACGGCAATTCCAGCTACTACATCAACAACCAGCCGGTGCGCCGGCGCGATGTGCAGGACGTGTTCCTGGGCACCGGCCTCGGGCCGCGCGCCTACGCCATCATCGGCCAGGGGACGATCAGCCGGATCATCGAGTCCAAGCCCGAGGAACTGCGCCTCTTCCTCGAAGAGGCCGCCGGTGTTTCGAAGTACAAGGAGCGCCGCCGCGAGACGGAAAACCGCCTCGGCGACACGCGCGAGAACCTCACCCGCGTCGAAGACATCCTGCGCGAGCTGGGCAGCAATCTGGAGCGCCTTGAAAAGCAGGCCGAGGTGGCCACGCGCTACAACACGCTGCAGGCCGACGCCACCCGCAAGCAGCACCAGCTGTGGTTTCTCAAGCGGGCCGAAAGCGAGGGCGACCAGGCCAAGGTCAAGGCCGACGGCGAAAAGGCGGTGAACGACCTGGAGTCGCGCACGGCCGACCTGCGCCATGTCGAATCCGAGCTCGAGACGGTGCGGCAGGCGCACTACGCCGCGGGCGACCAGGTCAACCAGGCGCAGGGCCGGCTCTACGAGGCGAGCGCCGAAGTCGGGCGGCTGGAGGGCGAGATCCGCTTCGTGGTCGAGGGCCGCCAGCGCGTCGAGCAACGGCTGGTTCAGTTGAAGGAGCAGATCGGCCAGTGGACCACGCGCCGCGAAGACGCCGAGGCCGAGATCGAGACCCTCGCCGGGCAGGGCGTCAACGCCGAGGAACAGGCCGAGCTGCTGGCCGCGCAGCTCGAGGAGCACGATGCGCGCATGCCCGCGCTCGAAGAGGCGCAGCAGCGCGCCCAGGACGAGGCCAATGCCCAGCGCGCCAGCGTGACGCAGGTGCAGCAGCAGATCCAGGTGCTGGCGGCCGACCAGCGCAACATCGAAGACCAGATGCGGCAGCTCACGCAGCGTGCCGAGCGCCTGCGCGGCGACCAGAACGCGCTGGCGGCGCCCGACGAAGCGCGCCTGCAGGACATGCAGGAGCAGCTCGCCGCCGCCCAGGAGGCGGCCGCGGAAGCCGATGCGCGCCTGCAGGAATTGCAGGAGTCGGTGCCACGGCTGGATGAAGACCGCCGCTCCAAGCAGCAGGCGGTGAACTCCGAAGGGGCGCGCCATGCCGAGCTCTCGGCCCGCCTGGAGGCACTCAAGGCGCTGCAGGAGAAGGTCAAGACCGACGGCAAGCTGGCGCCCTGGCTGGCCAAGCATGGCCTGGAGAGCCTGCAGGGGCTGTGGAGCCGCATCCACATCGAGCAGGGCTGGGAGAACGCGCTCGAAGCCGCGCTGCGCGAACGCATGGGCGCGCTGGAGGTCAGCCGGCTCGACATGGTCCGCGCCTTCGGCAACGATGCGCCACCGGCCAGGCTCGCCTTCTACAGCCCGCCCAGCGCTGCCGCGCCCCAGGCACCGGGCGCGTTGCCGCGTCTCGCGGACCTGCTGCGTCTCAATGATGCGGGCCTTCAGGCCTTGCTGGCCGGCTGGCTGTACGGCTGCTACACCGCAGCAACGCTGGAAGAGGCCCTGGCGCAGCGCGACAGGCTGCAGCCGGGCGAGACCATCTACGTCCAGAGCGGCCACGCGGTGACGGCCCACAGCGTGAGTTTCTATGCCCAGGATTCCGAGCAGTCCGGCCTGCTGGCCCGCCAGCAGGAAATGGAGAACCTGGAGCGCCAGTTGCGCGCCCAGACGCTGATCAGCGAAGAGGCGCGCACCGCGCTGGCGCGCGCCGAGGCGGCTTACGGCGACGCCGCCCAGCGCCTGGTGGGCGCACGCCGCGAAGCCGCCGATGCGCAGTCACGCGCGCACGAGCTGCAGGTCGAGACGCTGCGGCTCACGCAGCTCGCGGAGCAGACGCGCGCGCGCAGCCAACAGTTGTCGGCCGACCTCGGCGAAGTCGAGGCGCAGCTCGAAGAGCTGCAAGAGAAGCGTGTCGCCGCCGAGGCCCGCTTCGAGGAACTCGACATGCAATTGGCCGACAGCCAGGAGCGACATGCCCAACTCGACGAGCGCGTGATCGAGGCCGCGCGCGCGCTGGCCGCCAGCCGCGAGCAGCACCGCAGCCTGGAGCGGCAGGCACAAGAGGCCGTGTTCGCGCAGCGCACGCTCGAAGCGCGCCGCGCCGAGCTCAACCGCGCCATCGAAACCGCGGCCCAGCAGGTCGCCGCTCTCGCCGACGAGGAGGAGCGTGCCCGTGCCGAACTCGGCCGCCTGTCCGATGCCGCGGCACAGGCCGGGCTGCAGGATGCGCTGTCACTCAAGCTGGAGCGCGAGGCCGCGCTCGGCGCCGCGCGCAGCCAGTACGACGATCTCACGCTCAAGCTGCGCGCCAGCGACGAGCGCCGCCTGCAACTGGAGCGCGAACTCGACCCACTGCGCCAGCGCATCACCGAGCTGCAGTTGAAGGAACAGGCTGCGCGCCTGGGCTTCGAGCAGTACCAGCAACTGCTGGACGACGCGCAGGCCGACCTGGAAGCGGTCGCCCGGTCGATCGAGGAAGACAAGGTGCGGCTCACCGGCCTGCAGTCCGAGATCGACCGCCTCAACCGCGAGGTGGCCTCGCTCGGCGCCGTCAACCTCGCGGCACTGGACGAACTGGCGACGGCGCGCGAGCGCAAGACCTTCCTCGACGCCCAGTCGGCGGACCTCAACGAGGCCATCAACACGCTGGAAGACGCGATTCGCAAGATCGACGGAGAAACCCGCGAATTGCTCGGCGGCACCTTCAAGACCGTCAACGAGCACTTCAGCCGCATGTTCCCGGAGCTCTTCGGCGGCGGCAATGCCAAGCTCATGATGACCGGCGACGAGATTCTCGATTCCGGCGTGCAGGTGATGGCGCAGCCTCCGGGCAAGAAGAACCAGACCATCCACCTGCTTTCCGGCGGCGAGAAGGCGCTCACCGCGATCGCGCTGGTGTTCGCCATCTTCCAGCTCAACCCCGCACCCTTCTGCCTGCTCGATGAAGTGGACGCACCACTGGACGACGCCAACACCGAGCGCTATGCCAAACTCGTCACCGCCATGAGCCGCGAAACCCAGTTCCTCTTCATCAGCCACAACAAGATCGCGATGGAGATGGCCGAGCAGCTGATCGGCGTGACCATGCAGGAGCAGGGCGTCTCGCGCATCGTGGCAGTGGACATGGAATCCGCCGTGTCGATGGCCGAAGCCGCGTGATGTCGTTCTCCCCCAGGCTTCCCCACTTCGTGTGGTCTGCCAACGCCCTTTCCGGGGGCGACACCGGTGGCCCGGCGAAGCCGGTTCCACGGTGTTCCCCGAGCGGGCTTCGCGCTGCTTGCCGCGGCATTTCTTGCGGTTGGACCCAGCACTAGGATGAGCAATCTCACTGTTGCCCTTGCCATCGTCGGTGGCCTCGTCCTTGCCGCCATCGTCGGCTACAACGCCTTGATGTCGCGTCGCAATGCGCCGCGACAACCTGATGCGGACGACGGCCTCGATGCGCCGCTCACTGCGCCGGCGCCTTTGAATCGCGAGGACGAACCCGTGCTGCACGCACCGGCCGGGACTGGCGGCGCCACAGATCGCCACGAGCCCTTGTTCGACCCCGCGCTGCCGGCGCCCGCTGCCTTGCCGATTCCGACCGCGGGGCGCCGCGGCGGCCTCGATCCGCTGATCGACGTGATCGCGCCGATCACCTTGGAGAACCGGGTGTCCGGCGATGCAGCGATTGCGGCCATGCCTGCCACTCGCCGTGCCGGCAGCAAGCCGGTGGCCATCGAAGGCCTGAACGAACTCAGCAGCGAGTGGGAGCCCCCGGCGCCCGGCCAGCGCTACGGCGCCTTCCAGGCCGGCGTGCAGCTTGCCAACCGCACCGGCGCGCTCAACGAGATCGAGTATTCCGAGTTCGTGGTGAAGGCGCAGGCCTTTGCCGATGCGGTCAACGGCGCGCCCGAGTTCCCGGAGATGCTGGACGAAGTGGCACGTGCGCGCGAGCTCGACCAGTTCGCCAGCGGGCACGATGCCCAGCTCGGCTTCGTGCTGCGGGCACTGCACGCGGCCTGGAGTCCCGGCTACGTGCAGCAGAATGCGCAGCGCCTGGGCTTCGTGGCCGGCCTCATTCCCGGCCGCATGGTGCTGCCCGCCGGCGAACCCGGCCTGCCGCCGATCCTCGGCCTGTCCTTCGACACCCAGGCCGCGCTGGCGGACGATCCGGCGCAGTCCGCCATCCGCGAACTCACCCTGAGCCTGGACGTGCCCCAGGTCGACCGCTCCGAGCGGCCTTTCCCGCGCATGCGCGAAATCGCCGCGGCCCTGGCGCGCGAGATGGACGGCGTGGTCACCGATGGCGACGGCCAGCTGCTGCGCGAAGAGACCATGGACGCGATCGGCGCCGACCTCGAACAGCTCTACGACACGCTGGATTCGCGGGACCTGTCTGCGGGTTCCCCGCTGGCCCGCCGCCTGTTCAGCTGAAATGAGGCTCTCCCCCAGGCTCCCCCACTTCGTGGGGTCCGCCAACTCCCTCGCCGGGGGCAACACCAGCGGCCCGGCAAAGCCGGTTCCCCGGTGTTCCTGGAAAAGAGAGAATCCGCCTACTCCTGAGACCCTATGACCACGCGAGAAGATGCGGCTCGCGAAGCCGCCGCACTGGGCGAGCAACTGCGCCGTCACGCCCACCTGTACTACGTGCTCGACGCGCCCGAAGTGCCCGATGCCGAGTACGACCGCCTGTTCCAGCGCCTGCAGGCCCTGGAAGCCGAGTACCCGGAATTGCGCACGCCCGATTCGCCGACCCAGCGCGTGGGCGGCGCGGTGTTGCCCTCGCTGGCGCCGGTCCGCCACGCGGTGCCCATGCTGTCGATCCAGACCGAGACCGACACCACGGCCGCCGGCGCCGAAGCCTTCGACGCCCGCGTGCGGCGCGAGCTGGGCCTGAAGGCGGACGACCCGCCGGTGCAGTACGCGGCCGAGCTGAAGTTCGACGGCCTGGCCATCAATCTGCGCTACGAGGCCGGCGTGCTGGTGCTGGGCGCCACGCGCGGCAATGGCGAGACGGGCGAGGACGTGACGCAGAACCTGCGCACCATCGGGCAGATCCCGCTGCGCCTTCACGGCGACACAGTGCCGCCGGTGCTGGAGGTGCGCGGCGAGGTCTACATGCGCCGCGATGACTTCGAGAAGCTCAACGAGCGGCAGCGCGAGAAGGGCGAAAAGACCTTCATCAACCCGCGCAACACCGCGGCCGGCGCCATCCGCCAGCTCGACCCGGCGCTGGTCGCTCAGCGCCCCCTCAGCTTTTACGCTTACGGCCTGGGCGAGGTGCAAGGCTGGGATGCCATGCCCGACACGCACGGCGGTGTGCTCGACGCGCTGGCCGGCTTCGGCCTGCCCGTGTCCGACATCCGCACGGTGGGCGAGGGCGCGTCGGCGCTGGTGGGTTTCCACACGCTCGTGGCCGCCGAACGCGACGCGCTCCCCTTCGACATCGATGGCGTGGTCTACAAGGTCAACAGCCTGGCGCTGCAACGGCAGCTCGGCTTCAAGACGCGCGAGCCGCGTTGGGCCGTGGCCCACAAGTACCCGGCGCAGGAGCAGGTGACGCGCCTGAACGGCATCGAGATCCAGGTCGGCCGCACCGGCAAGCTGACGCCGGTGGCCAAGCTGGAGCCGGTGTTCGTCGGCGGCACCACGGTCAGCAACGCGACCCTGCACAACTTGTTCGAGCTGCGCCGCAAAGACGTGCGGGTGGGCGACGACGTGATCGTGCGCCGCGCCGGCGACGTGATTCCGGAAATCGTCGGCCGCGTGCCCGGCGCACGTGCGCAGTACGTGCCCAACTTCCGCATGCCCCGCACCTGTCCGAAGTGCGGCAGCCAGGTGGCGCGCGAGAAGGGCGGCATCGACCATCGCTGCACCGGCGGCATCTCCTGCCCGGCGCAGCGCAAGGAGGCCATCCTCCACTTCGCCGGCCGCCGCGCCATGGACATCGAGGGCCTGGGCGACAAGCTCGTCGATCAACTGGTGGATGGCGGCATCGTGCACAGCCTTCCCAGCCTCTATGTGCTGGGCGTGGCCAAGCTGGCGGCGCTGGACCGCATGGCGGACAAGAGCGCAGCCAACCTGGTGGCCGCGCTGGAGAAGAGCAAGAAGACCACCTTGCCGCGCTTTCTTTTCGCGCTGGGCATCCGCCACGTGGGCGAGACGACGGCCAAGGACCTGGCGCGCCACTTCGGCAAGCTCGACGCCATCATGGGACACACGCTCGAAGAAGCGGCGACCGTCGAGCAACTGCTGGAAGTGCCCGACGTCGGCCCGGTGGTGGCCGAGAGCGTGCACACCTTCTTCCAGCAGCCGCACAACCGCGAGGTGGTGGAGCAGCTGCGCGCCGTGGGCGTTCAGTGGGAAGAGAGCGAGCCCAGCGCGCGTGCGCCCAAGCCACTGGCGGGCAAGACCTTCGTCATCACCGGCACTCTTCCTACGCTCAGCCGCGACGAAGCCAAGGACAAACTGGAAGCGGCGGGCGCGAAAGTGGCCGGCTCGGTCAGCAAGAAGACCGACTACGTGGTCGCAGGCGCCGAGGCCGGCAGCAAGCTCGACAAGGCCCAGGCCCTGGGGGTCACGGTGATCGACGAGGCCGGGATGATGGCGATTCTCGAGAACGGCCTCTGAGGCCGTGCCATGCCGTGCCTCGTTGCGCGGTGCGATGGCCGCTGATGCAGCGCGGCTTTACCAGGCCTTTACCGGCGGTTACGCTGCTTCACGCGCGGGACGTCAACAGGGGGCACAAGGGAGCGTTGAATCACATGAATCGGGCAATGCCCACCAGGAGTCCATCATGATCCATCTTCGCCGGCTCTTAGGCATCTCGGCTGTGCTCGGCGGCGCGGCCTTGCTGGGCGGCTGCGTCTCCTATCCGGCAGGCTCCTACGGGTATGCCGATCCCTACTACGTGGACCCGGGCCCGGTCGTCGTCCAGCCCAATGTCTACATCGATGGCGGTTACTATTCGCGCCCGCGCTATCCCTATCCGTACTACGGCGGGCGGCCCGGCTACTACCCGCACCCCGGCAATCCAGGCTACCGTCCCTACCCGGGCCAGGTGCATCCGGGTTGGGGCGGCGGGCGGCCGAGTGCCGTGGTCCCGCAGGTACCCCCGCCGCGGGGCCTGGGGCCGACCACCGGCGGCGTGGCCGGCACCTCCGTGCCGATACCGCCCGGCCGCAGCGCGCGCGAAATCAACCGCATGCTGAGCTCGCCCGACTCGCGCAACCAGACGCCGCCCTGAGTCGCTGCACACGAAGGCACCCGCGGCCCTGTCGAGGCCGTGGCGATAATGGCCGCATGACGGTACGCGAGATTCTCAAGATGGGTGACCCCCGGTTGCTGCGCGTCGCGCAGCCGGTGGCCGCCTTCGACACCGACGAACTGCACCTGCTGGTGCGCGACATGTTCGAGACCATGCATGCGGTCAGCGGCGCCGGGCTCGCGGCGCCGCAGATCGGGGTCGATCAGCAGCTCGTCATTTTCGGGACCGACACCGTGAACCCGCGCTATCCCGACGCGCCGGTCGTGCCGCGCACGGTGCTGATCAACCCGGTCATCACGCCGATCGGCGACGAGGAAGAGGAAGGCTGGGAGGGCTGCCTGTCGGTGCCCGGCCTGCGCGGCGTGGTGCCGCGCTTCGCCCATATCCGCTATACCGGCTTCGATCCATATGGCGACCCCATCGACCGCACGGTGAGCGGCTTCCACGCCCGCGTCGTGCAGCACGAGGTGGATCACCTGCTGGGCAAGCTCTATCCGATGCGGGTGCGGGATTTCTCGCGCTTCGGCTACACCGAGATCCTGTTTCCGGGACTCGATGCCGCCGGGGACGATTGAGCGATCGTCATCGACCGGTCGTCATCGACCGGCCGCGATCGATCAGTTGTACTTCCCGCCCGTACCGCCCACGCTGAAGCGGCCCGCGCCCATGAAGGCCACGGCCATGGCGCTGAACAGGTACATGCCCTGGAGCTCCAGCGCCCATCCGCCTTGCTTGTTGATCATGGCGATCTCCTTCATGTGGACCAGCCAGATCGCCACCACCATGTTGATGACCACGATCCACGCGGCCGGCCGCGTGTAGAGGCCGATGATCAGCAGCACCGGTGCCACGATCTCGCCGACGTAGACCAGGTAGGCCAGGGCACCCGGAAGCCCGTGCGAGACCAGCATGTTGGCCGCGAAGCCCACGCCGCCGCTGATCTTGGCGACGCCGTGCATCAGCATCAGGATGCCCAGGGCCACGCGAAGTACGAACTTGCCGGTATCGTCGGAACGGATCATTGGATAAAGCCTTTCTGTTGGTAAGAAAAAAACAGGGGCGATTGTGGTCGATTTCGAAAGGCGTGCGACGCAGGCGCGACGCCATGAGCGGTCGGAGACAAGGAGGAACGCGGCGGAGGGACATGCCACTGAATGGCACACCTGTTCCAGGACGCGCCATGCAATTCACCACCTCCACCAAGACCCCCCCGACTGGCACGACCACGCGCAACACAACGGCCGACGTGCAGGCCGCCAAGAAGCAGCGGGTCGAGCCGCAGCCCCAGGGCGACACAGGCGCAGCGCAACTGCTGTCGGTGCTCATGTGCAACGACAGCGTATGGCCCATCGTCGGACTCCTGCGCTCGGGCGATCTGCACATCGAGCCTGGGCCACCCCGGCTCCAGTGGAATCCTTTCCTGAACGACCCCGCCATCGCCAGGCAACAGCGTCTGGTCCTGCAACTGCTCCAGGGCATGACGCATCATTTCCCGGGACTGGTGCTGGATGCGCTGCCCGACTTGGCGGGGTCGACGTACCGGACCTTGAACCGCAACAACCAACCCGCCAAGGATTTCGAAACGCAAATCGCCGCACTCCTCGACCTGTGGTGCACCGGCAAAGTCACCGGAGAGCTGCGATCGGCCCGGAAGTGGATTGGCATCCTGCTTGAAGCGCCATGGCGCCAGGTTCCGGGCAGGTACAAGACTTTTGCCATGAGGCGGGGCTATCTCCGGCATCTGCATGCGGGCAGCCGTGCTCAGGGAGATCCTGAAATGGCCCAGTGGGCCTGGGACGAAGCCTGCAAGATCGATCTGACCGAAACCGAAGCCCAGACCTGGGCAGGCGCTGCCTCGACGCAGGCGGTGGCCGCTCAGCCTGCGCCAAGCAGCGATCCGCTGCAAAGCGCCCTGGCACGCTTGAAACCCGCCTCCGGCGAAGAGGCCGCCCTCTATGCCAGCGGACTGAACGCCGCCGAGCAGATGGCCCACCTGCTCGGCTGCTGCTCCTTCGCCGATCGGCTGACCCCGGACATCCTTCGACTGCTCGGCCATGGCGGCGTGCTGCTGGAGCCCCGGCTGCCTGTGTCACCGGGCAGCCTCGTCAACCAGACCTGCTGGCGAGTCACCAGCCCGCCGCAGCCTGCGCTCATCGTGGCTCTCGCCAACCTGTTGTGGGGTACCTACCCCGCGCTCGCCAGCAAAGTCGTGGAACTCCTGCTTGCCGCGTGGCAGGCCTGTCCCGGTGGCGAGGACCGCGCGTATCTGCGCAATGCGCTCATCTACACAGCGCTGGGCCAGCATCGCGACCATCCGGCCATTCTTCAGTTCCCCAGCTGGATCCTCGTGCTGTCCGAAGCCTTGGCGGGCGACACTGCCTCCGGCCAGGCGCGCATCGAGGCCGAGCAAGTCCTGCTTGCATGGCTGCAGCCATGGAGCAGCGCTCCCGTCGACATGCACCTCGCTGCGGCCGCATTGAGGCATGCACTCGCGAACGCGGGGCAAAGCCAGCAAAGTCAGCACTGCCTCGTCGCATGCGTGGAATGCCTGCACACCGCCGCTTGCCGCGACCCGGCCCATCGTCGATGGACGGAATGGGCGCTGCTTGCCCTGTACCAGATGGCGGTCCCGGCCGCACGTGCCGCGCTTCAGCGCTGCCTCGCCGCCGCCGGGCAGAGCGCCCACTGCGCAGCGCTGGCGACGCAGCTCGAGCGCGACGGATGGAAGAACCCGCAAGCCATCCTTCCCTCGCAGGGGGACGCTGATCGAGGCGCTCAGCTGTTCTCGCTCCTGAGACTTGCTCCCCCGCCTGCGCGCACCGCGGCCCTGTTGCGGATGGCCAAGCGCCACGGCATGCTGGCCCCCGCGGCAGCAGGCATCGTCCCACCGGGCGAGTTCCTGCCCTTTGCACAGCACCTGCTGAGCGAAGCCTGCCTTTTGCAGGAAGCCCTCACGCCGCGCCCGGCGGAGATCGATTTGCTGCTGTCGACCTGCTTCGACTATCTGATGCGCTGCCACGAGCTGGGACGCACCGCCCCCGGCAGCGCGCAACTTCTGCAGGCCATCGCATCGTCCCTGGCCGATCTTCTGGCACGGCGGAGCACGAATGCTGCGCCCCTCACTGCAAACGGCCAGCGCGTTTGCGGGGAAATACTTCTTCGGTATGTGGAAGGCGAGCTCCGCCTGGAACACCCGCAGGTGCTGTGCTTCCTGGGGCAACTGCCCTTGGCTTCTTCCTCCGGCGCGCTCAAGTGGGTTTCCATGAAACAGGCCTGGCAGGTGCTGCAGGCGCTGGAGCAACAGCTGCTGAGCCAGCCGAACGGCCATCCCGGTGACGCTCTGAACAAGGTGGCAGAGTACGCCGAAAAGCTATTTCGAGAGGCATCCTTCGATCCGCCGCGCCAGCGAGCGCTGCTGGCCCACCAGCAACTGGAATCCAGGGGATGGCCCACAGACCTGCAGTTGCTGGTCGATGTCTATCGGGGACCGTGGGGCGCACAGCGCGCGCCCATCATCCAGCGGCTCCAGAGCTACTCGGGCGAATCGCCCGCACCCAAGCTCAGTTCTGACGAGATGGCTGCGCTCATCCGGGCCCAGGCAGCGGCGGCACAGATCCTGGCCGAAGCGGCGGCGCTCATGGCGTGGGGCATGGGCGCACTGCCAGGCGAGCTGCTCGACGTGGCCAAAGTCTGCCTGCGATTGCTGGAGGCCGAGCCTGTCAAGCTCCCGGATGTCAGCGAACTCGCCTGTGCGGTGGCCGCCGTCCTCGCCAGTCCCCTGGAACTCGGTGACGCACGCAAACCGTGGGAGCAACTGCGAGAGCTGCTGTTGCGTCGTTGGAGACCGGGGGGGTATGCGATTGCGGGCCATGTGCTGCTCGATGTTGTGTGGCCACACCTCGAGACCGGCGGACCCGATCCCGAGGTGGCGCAGGACCTGGTGCGCGTGTATGCCTGGCATGACGACGGGGCACTGCGGCAGCGGGTGATCAACATCCTGAGGGCGTACCCGGACAACCCTGGCGTCAAGGCGGCGCTGGACGAATGCCAGAAACACCAGGTCGAGCTCAAGCTCCATGACGCGCTTCGGCTCGCATACCAGAAATTGGCCGACGCGAAACTTGAAATCGTGTTGCGGGACGGGGATGACATCGGCTTGGGTGGCAGTGTGGAGTGGAACTCTTTGCAGCTGGTGGGAGACTACGTGCCAGAACAACACCGGGCACTGCTGGAACAGATCGCGCAACTGACGCCGCTGGAGGACGCGGAAACGTACGTGCGCATCCTCTGGTACCTCTGCGACAAGCACGGCGACTTGCAGGCCGAACACGAGGCCGCACGCAACGAGTGGCCGGTCTACCGGTTCACCTACAACTCGCAAGTGACCGTGACCATCGACGGTACCCCGGCGCAGAAGTGGATCGGTTACATGCTCATGCAGGACTTGATGCACGAGGCCTTCCCCGGCAAGCCCTTCCACCTCGCAAACAACGAGCTCACCGTCGATCCACGCGATGTGGATGTCCGTTCCTTGCGCGCGCGCCTGTACGACCCGGAAGCGCGCATCCGGGCCGCGGCGGCGCTCGTTCCCATGGTCGTTGCGGTGCAGAAGAACAAAGGGTGGGACCCCAATGTTTCCTACTGGCCTGTCGCCGAGTGCCTGCTGGGGTGCCTGCTGGGCGGGAGGCAGGCCGAGGCTTCTGAGGCTTGGGAAGTGCTGTGGAACGGGTACCGGACGACGCCGAAAATTTGGGAGGCTGAAGCGAATCCGCTTCCCAGCGCCTTGACCATGTATACGTTCTTGACCCACATGCCGAGGGCGCAGGGTATGTCTGTACTACGTGCCCGGTGCATGATCTTGCGGTCTCGGCATCCACTTTTTTATGCAAGCGAGTTCCAGAGCGCGTTCGAGGCTATCGCCAAAGAGCTGGACTGGCGCGATCCAGATCTGGGGGCGGAGGAAAGGTGGCATTGGGCCCTGCATTGGTCGAGTCACGATCGATCGACGGCACTGCAGGTCTGCAGGCCTGCGCTGCCTTTGAGCCTGGAGCGCTCCGAGGAATACGTCAGCGCAGCGGTGCAACTCGATCCGCAGCAGTCATTCCTGGCGGACCTGCGCAGCCTGACCCTCGCGGAAATGAATCGCATGGTGGCTGCCCAACCCATCAGTGAAGGATGTTCGGTGTCGAGTTGGGCTTGGGGTCGATTTGCATACGACCCGCCAGAAGGCCTGAAATCCGAGGAGCTGGCGTCGCTGCAAAAGGCGGTGGAAATGATTTCCAACATGATGCGATGGGACGGCAAGTCAGAGCCAAATAAGTTGAGGGACTGGTGCCTCCAACTCGCGAAATACAAGTGCATCCCAGTGCTGGCCACCTTGTTTCCGCGGATGAACCATCTCGACAAGGAAGCAGCGTGGACTGCCGTGAGCGGCGTCATCCGCCAACTAGCCGCCGCCAGCCCTCCCGACCCCATGGCGGCGTGTGAGCTGCTCGATGCCGTTCCCGTCGACGCTCGCAATACGGACTGGTATGCGCTGAATGTGCGTCTGGGGCACAAGCCAGTCCCGCCCGCCATCGCGACCGCGTCGCCCGTGCCGCAGCAAAGGCTTGAGGCATCCTTGCAGCGGTGGCTGGCATCGCCGCCGAGCATGGGTGGCGTGAAGCTGAGCAAAAAGACGCTGCAAGCCGTCATGACGCTTTGCCTGACGCTGGGCATTGACGCTGGCGCAGGAGCCGACGCCGTGCTCGCGCTGCTTTTGAAGGCGGATGATGGCGCAGATGCGCTGGCCGCCATCGAGAGCGGCCGCCTGGCGGTCACCTTGAGCCCCGCCTCGGACATCACCGGCAGGATACGATGGACGATCGGACCCAACGTGAGAGCCTTCGAGAGCCTTGGCCAATTGGCCCTGCTCCTGCTCCAACGCGCCGACCCCGCTGGTATTGGCCTCTTGCATCGGCTGATTTGCAGCGACATGTCGCCGGCGCGGCGAGGCGAGCTTTTGCGCAAGGTCTTGCGGCTGTGGGGGCACATGGCCAGCCATGATGTTCGCGCCTGCAGCCATTCTGGCTGGGCGAATTTCTTTGCACTGGCGTTACGCCAGCCGGATTTTCCGGCAGACATCGCGACAGCGCTCAAGGAAACCAGGCTGAAGATCCTGCAGCGCTGGCAGGAGGGCGCGTACACCATTGCAGCGCCTGTCGTCCTGGCCCTGCTGGACAGCCGCGTGCTAAAGAGTGACGTCGATAACGACGAAGCCTTGTTTCTGCGCCGGCTGTATGAACAGGCCGATTCGGCACCCGTGCGGCGCTGGGTTCGCCAGCGTGCGATGTGGCTGGGCATCGCCCACAACATCTTGCCGCCGGCGCAGGATGATCCATCAAGCGGGGTGCATCAAGAGATTCTGCGATGGCTCCTGGCGCAGCGAGGCATCGACCTCAGTCGACGGCAACACGGGGCCAGCCACTGGGGCGATGTGCAGCTGGTAGCCGCGTTGGCGGTACATCTGGACGCTCCCCAAGGGGCCTCTCTGCTGCTGGACTACGAGGCGTGGCAAAGAAGCTTCGTGGGTGCACAAAGGCTTTTCTGGCCGTTTGCCGAAGTCGCGCTGAAGCTCCCCTCATCCTCGACGGCGCTGCGCGACAGACTGATCAGCGCATGGTGCACGCTCGCAAGCAATCCCGGCTCCGAAGAAATCGAAGCCATTGCGCGCACCGCCACAGCGCTGAACAGGTTGTTGATCGCCGAAGGCTGCCATGAAGACAGCGCCACGCTGAAGAGTTCGATGAATGTCACGCTGAAAACGCGCGTCCTGGACTGGGACACGGGTGAGCTGCGCCCATAGCCTGGCCCCTTGCCCCGGCCCCTCAAGCCGCCAGCGCCTCCAGCAGCTCGGTCTCGATCGCCGCCTGCGTCCGCTGCCCCTGCAGCTCCGGCCCGCTGATCAAGAAGGTGTCTTCCACCCGCTCGCCCAGCGTCGTGACCTTCGCCAACTGCAGGTTCAAGTGATGCCGCGCCAGCACCCGCGCCACCGAGTACAAGAGGCCCGCTCGGTCGCTGGCCGAGATGTTGAGCAGCCAGCGCTGCGCCTTCTCGTCCGGCAGCAGGCTGACCCGCGGCTTGATCGGAAAGCTGCGCACCCGGCGCGAGACCCGGCCCTTGCCGGGCGAGGGCAGGGGGCCGGCTTCGTCCAGCGTCTTGGCCAGGCCGTTCTCGACCATGTTGATCAGGTCGCGGTAGTGCTCGGGAATGAAGGTCGCGACCACCTGGAAAGTGTCCAGCGCATAGCCGTTGGTGGCCGTGTGGACCTTGGCGTCGAGGATGCTGAAGGAGGCCTGGTCGAAGTAGCCGCAGATGCGCGCGAACAGGTCGGGCTGGTCGGGCGTGTAGACCGCCACCTGCAGGCCTTCGCCCACGGGCGAGAGCCGCGCCCGCACGACGGCCGGCGTGTGCGGGTCGACGGGCACGTTGCGCGGCGGCACGTGGCGCGACAGCTGCTTCGTGTGCCAGGCGATCTCGGAAGCGTCGTGGCGCATGAAGTAGCCCACGTCCAGCGTCTCCCACAGCCCCTTGTGCGCCTCGAAGGGCTGCGCGTGCAGCGCGAGCTGCACCAGGGCCTCGCGCTTGCGGGCTTCGACCTCCGCGCCGGGGTCGGGCATGCGTCCGCCCAGGGCGCGCAGGGTGTAGCGGTACAGGTCCTCGAGCAGCTTGCCCTTCCAGGCATTCCACACGCGCGGCGAGGTGCCGCGGATGTCGGCGACCGTGAGCAGGTACAGCGCCGTCAGGTAGCGCTCGTTGCCCACGCGCCGCGCGAAGGCGGCGATCACCTCGGGGTCGCTCAGGTCCTGCTTCTGCGCCACCTGGCTCATCACCAGGTGCCCGGCCACCAGGAATTCGATCAGCTTCGCGTCCTCGCGCGCAATCTCGTGCTGGCGGCAGAAGCGCCGCACGTCGCGCGCACCCAGCTCGGAATGATCGCCGCCGCGGCCCTTGGCGATGTCGTGGAACAGGGCCGCGACGTAGAGGATCCACGGCTTGTCCCAGCCGCCCGCGAGCTGCGAGCAGAACGGATACTCGTGCGCATGCTCGACGATGAAGAAGCGCCGCACGTTGCGCAGCACCATCAGGATGTGCTGGTCCACGGTGTAGACGTGGAACAGGTCGTGCTGCATCTGCCCCACGATGCTGCGGAAGACGCGCAGGTAGCGCCCCAGCACCGAGGTCTGGTTCATCAGCCGGAAGGCATGCGTGATGCCGCGCGGCTCCAGCAGGATGCGCATGAAGGTCGCGTGGTTGACGCGGTCGTTGCGGAAGCTGCTGTCCATCACGTGGCGTGCGTTGTAGAGCGCGCGCAGCGTGCGCGCCGACAGGCCATTCACGCCGACGGCCTTCTGGAACAGCAGGAAGGTTTCCAGGATCGCATGCGGATCCTGGATGTACAGATCGTCGCTCGCCACGTCGATCAGTCCGCCCTTCTCGAAGAAGCGGTCGTTGATGCGCGTGGCCTGCTCCTCCTGCGGATAGAGACGCTCGGCGATGTTGAGCATCAGGATCTGGTTGAGCTGCGTCACCGCCTTGGCCGCCCAGTAGTAGCGCCGCATCAGCGCCTCGCTGGACTTGCGCTGCGATTCGCTCACGTAGCCGAAGGCCGCGGCCACCGCGACCTGCATGTCGAAGACCAGGCGGTCCTCGCGGCGGTTGGCGATCACGTGCAGGCGGGCTCGGATCAGGCTCAGCAGTGCCTCGTTGCGCTTGATCTGCTGCACCTCGAAGGCGGTGGCCAGCCCGTTCTTGGCCAGGTCGTCCCAGCGCTGGCCGAAGCCTGCGGCCTTGGCCACCCACAGGACGGTCTGCAGGTCGCGCAGGCCCCCAGGCGACTCCTTGCAGTTCGGCTCCAGCGCGTATGGCGTGTTCTCGTACTTCTGGTGCCGGTGACGCATCTCCTGCGACTTGGCTTCGAAGAAGGCCCGCGGGTCCATGGCATGGCAGAAGCTCTTGCAAAAGGCCGCGTAGAGCTTCTTGTCGCCCGCGATCAGGCGGGATTCGAGCAGCGAGGTCTGGACGGTGACGTCCTTGGCCGCCTCGGCCAGGCATTCGTCCACCGTGCGCACGCTGGAGCCGATCTCCAGGCCCGCATCCCAGCAGTTGCCGATGAAGGCTTCGATGCGTGCCGGGTCGATCTCCTGGGCATGGTCCGGCGGCAGCAGCAGCAGCACGTCCACGTCGGAGTAGGGGAAGAGCTCGCCGCGGCCGAAGCCGCCGACAGCCACCAGGGCCAGCCGGTTGCCGAAGCCGGCATCGTCCCACAGGGCGTGCAGCGCCTCGTCGGCGAGCGCCGCGAGCTGGCGCAGCACCGTGTGCACGCTGCGGGTGGGCGCGCGCGCGCTGCGCGCCTGGTCGTACAGCGCCAGCTTGTGCGTGCGGTAGGCGTCACGCAGCGACGGGAGGTCGACCATGGCAGCCTCTCGCAGGCCGAGCAGCGGCTTCAAGCCGAAACGCTGGCGAAGGCGGGCGGCGGCGGGCTGCCGGCCGAGAGCGTGAGCACTTCATAGCCCGTCTCGGTGACCAGCACCGTGTGCTCCCATTGCGCCGACAGCGAGTGGTCGCGCGTGACGATCGTCCAGCCGTCGTACTTGCCGCCCTTCGCGTCTTCCTTGATGTCGCGCTTGCCGGCGTTGATCATCGGCTCGATGGTGAAGGTCATGCCCGGCTTGAGTTCGTCCAGCGTGCCCGGCTTGCCGTAGTGCAGCACTTGCGGCTCTTCATGGAAGCCGCGGCCGATGCCGTGGCCGCAGAACTCGCGCACCACCGAGAAGCCGTTGCTTTCCGCGAAGCGCTGGATCGCGAAGCCGATGTCGCCCAGGTGCGCGCCCGGCTTCACTTTCACGATGCCGTGCCACATGGCCTCGTAAGTGAGAGCGCACAGGCGCTTGGCGGCGATGGACGCGTCGCCCACGATGAACATGCGGCTGGTGTCGCCGTGCCAGCCGTCCTTGATGACCGTGATGTCGAGGTTGACGATGTCGCCCTTCTTGAGTGGCTTGTCGTTCGGGATGCCGTGGCACACCACGTGATTGACGGAGGTGCAGATGGACTTGGGGTAGGGCACGCTGGAGGCACCCATGTAGTTGAGGGGGGCGGGGATCGCGCCCTGGACCTGCGTGATGTAGTCGTGGGCGAGCTTGTCGATCTCGTTGGTGGTCACGCCGGGCTTCACGTGCGGGGTCAGGTAGTCCAGCACTTCCGAGGCCAGCCGGCACGCGGTGCGCATGCCGGCCACGCCCTCGGCGTCTTTGTAGGTGATGCTCATAGGGCGGGAATTATCCCATCCGCCTCGCTAAAATGCCCGGTTCGCGCGGATGGCCCCAGTCAGCGGCCACCGCCTCATCTGATCTGGATTCCCAACACGGCCCGCAGGCCGATCCGACCGTGACGTTGCCCCTGAATGCGCCTTCCCATCCCGTCGCCCCGGTGGTGACTTTCTTCGAGGGCGGCAGCGCGCTCGGCGGCTTCCGGGCCCGCCAGTTGCTGCCTCGCCTGCAGGCCATCGAGCCGCGCATCGAAGCCATCGCGGCACGCTTCGTCCACCTGGTGGCGACCGACCACGCGCTGGAAGGCGCCGAGCGCGAGCGCTTCGCCGCGCTGCTGGGCTACGGCGAGCCCTTCGAGGCGCCGGCCAAGTCCGTGCCCGCCCTGGTCGTCACGCCGCGCCTGGGCACCGTCTCGCCCTGGGCCTCCAAGGCCACCGACATCGCGCACAACTGCGGCCTGGCGCTGCGCCGGGTCGAGCGCATCACGCAGTACCACGTCGTCCTCAAGGCGCCCTTGCTGGGCAAGGCCCCGGTGCTCGACGGTGAGCGGCTCGCCGCCGTGGCCGCGCTGCTGCACGACCGCATGACCGAATCGGTGCTGCCCGGCGTGGACCAGGCCGCGGCCCTGTTCGCCGAGTTGCCGGGCCAGCCGATGGCCCACGTGGACGTGCAGGGCGGCGGCCGCGCCGCGCTGGTCGAGGCCAACACGCAGTTCGGGCTGGCCCTGGCGGACGACGAGATCGACTACCTGGTCGATGCCTTCACCCGCCTCGGGCGCAACCCCAGCGACGTCGAGCTGATGATGTTCGCCCAGGCCAACAGCGAGCACTGCCGCCACAAGATCTTCAACGCCGACTTCGTGATCGACGGGCAGCCGCAGCCGCAGAGCCTGTTCTCGATGATTCGCCACACCGAGCGGCAGAACCCGCAGCACACGGTGGTGGCCTATGCCGACAACGCCTCGATCATGGAGGGCTCTCGCATCGAGCGCTTCGTGCCCGGCACCGATGCCAATCGCTACGAAAAGCGCGAGGCCCTCGGCCACGTGCTGATGAAGGTCGAGACCCACAACCACCCGACGGCGATCTCGCCTTTTCCGGGCGCTTCCACCGGCGCCGGCGGCGAGATCCGCGACGAGGGTGCCACGGGACGCGGCTCGCGGCCCAAGGCCGGCCTGACCGGCTTCAGCGTCTCCAAGCTCTGGCCGGGGGCCGGCAGCTACGGCAAGCCCGAGCACATCGCCAGCCCGCTGCAGATCATGACCGAGGGCCCGCTGGGCGGCGCCGCCTTCAACAACGAGTTCGGCCGGCCCAACCTGCTGGGCTACTTCCGCGAGTACGAGCAGACGGTCGAGAGCGACCGCGACACGCTGCAGCGTGGCTACCACAAGCCGATCATGATCGCCGGCGGCCTGGGCAGCATCGACGCCGGGCAGACGAAGAAGATCCTGTTCCCCGCCGGCACACTGCTGATCCAGCTCGGCGGCCCCGGCATGCGCATCGGCATGGGCGGCGGGGCGGCCAGCTCCATGGCCACCGGCGCCAACGCGGCCGAGCTGGACTTCGATTCGGTCCAGCGCGGCAACCCGGAGATCGAACGGCGTGCCCAGGAGGTCATCAACCATTGCTGGCAGCAGGGCGAGGCCAACCCCATCCTCGCCATCCACGACGTGGGCGCCGGTGGGTTGAGCAACGCCTTCCCCGAGCTCACCAACGACGCCGGACGCGGCGCCCGCTTCGACCTGCGCGCCGTGCCGCTGGAAGAGTCGGGCCTGGCGCCCAAGGAAATCTGGTGCAACGAAAGCCAGGAGCGCTACGTGCTCGCCATCGCGCCGCAATCCCTTGACCAGTTCAGGGCGTTCTGCGAGCGCGAGCGCTGCCCCTTCGCCGTCGTCGGCGTGGCCACCGAGGCGCGGCAACTGCTCGTGACGGACGAAGGCGCCGAGGCGCAGCCGGTCGACATGCCCATGGACGTGCTGCTCGGCAAGCCGCCGAAGATGCTGCGCGACGTGCAGTCGATCCGCCGAAGCTTCAAGCCGCTGGATCTCACCGGCGTGGACCTGCAGAAGGCCGCCATCGACGTGCTTTCGCACCCGACCGTCGCGTCCAAGCGCTTCCTCGTCACCATCGGCGACCGCACCGTCGGCGGCCTGAGCCACCGCGACCAGATGGTCGGCCCCTGGCAGGTGCCCGTGGCCGACTGCGCCGTGACCCTGGCCGACTACAAAGGCTTTGCGGGCGAGGCGATGAGCATGGGCGAGCGCACGCCACTGGCGGCGCTCGATGCACCGGCCTCCGGCCGCATGGCGGTGGCCGAGGCCATCACCAACCTGCTGGCGGCGCCGATCGAACTGTCGCGCGTCAAGCTCTCGGCCAACTGGATGGCGGCCTGCGGCGAGCCCGGCGAGGATGCCGCGCTCTACGAGACGGTCAAGGCCGTGGGCCTGGAGTTGTGCCCGGCGCTGGGCATCTCCATCCCGGTCGGCAAGGATTCGTTGTCCATGCGCACACAGTGGCGCGAGGGCGAAGCGCAGAAGAAGGTCAGCTCGCCGGTCAGCCTCATCGTCAGTGCCTTCGCCACCCTGGCCGACGTGCGGGGCACGCTCACGCCGCAACTGGACGCGGCGGAGCCGGACACCACGCTGGTTCTGGTCGACCTCGGCCGCGGCCGGCAGCGCATGGCCGGCAGCATCCTGGCCCAGACGCTGGGGCAGACGGGCGACCAGGTGCCTGACCTCGACGACCCGCAGGACCTGGTCAAGCTGGTGGCCGCGGTCAACGCGCTTCGCGCCGAGGGCCGCATCCTCGCGATGCACGACCGCAGCGACGGCGGCCTGTTCGCCGCCGCCTGCGAGATGGCCTTCGCCGGCCACGTGGGCGTGGCCCTCAACGTCGACCTGCTGGTGACGGAAGGCGACGGCATCAGTGACAGCCGCGCCGAGTACGGCGACGCCAAGAACTGGGCCGGGCAGGTCAGTGCGCGGCGCGAGGAACTCACCCTCAAGGCGCTCTTCAACGAGGAACTCGGGCTGCTGCTGCAGGTGCGCACCGCCGAGCGCAACGAGGTCATGCAGACGCTGCGCGCGCACGGCCTCAGCGCCCACAGCCATTTCGTCGGCAAGACCCGCCCCGAAGCCTCCGCCATCGATGCCGGCAAGGGCAAGGTGGAAGTCTGGCGCGATGCCAAGGCGGTGTTCAGTGCCAGCCTGCAGGACCTGCACCAGGTCTGGGATTCAGTCAGCTGGAAGATCTGCCGCGAGCGCGACAACCCCGACTGCGCGGATGCCGAGCATGCCGCCGCCGGTGATCCGCAGGACCCGGGCGCACAGGTGCTGCTGGCGCCCGGCATCGAAGAGAACGTGGCCGCGCCCTTCCTGAACCTGGCGCGCCCGCGGGTGGCGATCCTGCGCGAGCAGGGCGTCAACTCGCACGTGGAAATGGCCTACGCCTTCCACGAGGCCGGGTTCGAATCGTTCGACGTGCACATGACGGACCTGCAGACGGGGAGGGCCAGCCTGGCCGACTTCAAGGGTGTGGTGGCCTGCGGCGGCTTCAGCTATGGCGACACCCTGGGTGCGGGCATCGGCTGGGCGCGCAGCATCACCTTCAATCCGCGCCTGGCCGAGCAGTTCAAGGCCTTCTTCGGCCGTGACGACACCTTCGGCCTGGGCGTGTGCAACGGCTGCCAGATGTTCGCCGAGCTGGCCGACATCATTCCCGGCGCCGAGGCCTGGCCGCGCTTCACGACCAACCAGAGCGAGCGCTTCGAGGCTCGCCTGTCCATGGTCGAGGTGCTCGAGTCGCCCAGCCTCTTCTTCGCCGGCATGGCGGGCAGCCGCCTGCCGATCGCGGTGGCGCATGGCGAGGGCTATGCCAACTTCAAGCACCGCGGCGACCCGTCCAAGGCCATCGCGGCCATGCGCTACGTCGACAACCAGGGCCAGCCGACCGAGCGCTATCCCTTCAACCCCAACGGCAGCACCGGCGGCCTGACATCCGTCACCACCGCCGACGGCCGCTTCACCGCGCTGATGCCGCACCCGGAGCGCGTGTTCCGCAACATCCAGATGAGCTGGACTTCGGGCGACAAGAGCGCCTTCAGCCCGTGGATGAGGATCTGGCGCAATGCGCGCAAGTGGGTCGGGTAGGGCTCCTCCGAGATCGCATCGACGCTGGCAGGCCGCACCACCGCACCCGCATCTGTCGAGCTAGCTCGGATTGCGAATTGCAAATGCCGGCAGTGGGGCGAAAGAGCCATTCCAGCATGGGGCCCCGTGGCGGAGGGAGCGTTATGATGTGTACGAACTTAGGAATTCGTACACATCATGCGAACCAACATCGTCATCGACGACAAGCTCATGAACGACACCTTGCGGGCAACGGGTCTCGGTACCAAGCGCGAGGTGGTCGAGTTGGGTTTGCGTACGTTGTTGCGCTTGCGGCAACAGGAAGAGATTCGACGCCTTCGCGGCAAGCGTCAGTGGCAAGGTAATCTGGCTGCGATGCGGACCGACAAGTGATCCTGGTTGATTCGAGCGTCTGGATCGACTTCTTTCGGGGTACCGCTACGACTCCGGCCGAGCAGTTGGATCGGCTGCTTCAGAGCGAACCTGTCGCCATTGGGGACCTCATCCTCGCCGAAGTGCTGCGGGGCTTCGGAAACGAGCGTGAATTCAATGAAGCAAGAAAGCTGCTTGTCGCGCTGGACGTCGTGACGCTATGCGGTGAAGCCATCGCCGTGGAGGCGGCGAAGAATCACCGAAGGCTGCGCGCACTCGGTGTCACCGTTCGCAAGACCATCGACACCCTGATCGCGACCTGGTGCATCGAAAACGACGTGATGCTGCTGCACAACGACCGGGACTTCGACGCCTTCGAGACACATCTGGGCCTTCGCTGCCTGCGCCCGTGAACGTCCAAGAGAAAAGCGGCCCAAGGGCCGCTTTTCTTGTTCGGGGAACACCGCGGAACCGGCTTTGCCGGGCCGCTGGTGTTGCCCCCGGAGAGGGGGTTGGCGGACCACACGAAGTGGGGCAGCCTGGGGGAGAACTTTTACTCCACCTTTGCCTTCGCCCGCAGCTCTTCCTGGTACTTCTGCAGCTTCTGCTGCTGCAGCTGCTGCACGATCTGCGGCTTGACCTCTTCCAGCTTCGGCAGCTGCGCCTGGCGGATGTCGTCCACGCGAATGATGTGGTAGCCGAACTGCGACTTGACCGGGGCGGCCGTGGTCTCGCCCTTCTTGAGCTTGATCATCGCCTCCGAGAACTCGGGCACGAAGCTGGCGGGCGCGGCCCAGTCCAGGTCGCCGCCGTTGGCGCCGGAGCCCGGGTCCTTGCTCTGCTTCTTGGCGATGTCCTCGAACTTGCCGCCTTTCTTCAGGTCGGCCAGGATTTTCTGGGCCTGGTCTTCCTTCTCGACCAGGATGTGGCGGGCCTTGTACTCCTTCCCGCCATTGGCCGCGACGAACTTGTCGTACTCGGCCTGGGCATCGGCGTCGGTGACCGCGTTGGCCTTGCGGTAGTTGTCGAAGAGCTGGCGGATCAGGATGGCCTGGCGCGCGAGTTCGAGCTGGTTCTTGTAGTCCTCGGTGGCGTCCAGGCCCTGCTTCTGGGCTTCCTGCATGAAGATCTCGCGGGCGACCACTTCTTCGCGCAGCTGGCCCTGCATCTCGGGCGTCACCGGCCGGCCCGCGGCCGCCAGCTGCTGGGCCAGCACGTCCATGCGCGCCTTGGGCACCGGCTTGCCGTTCACGATGGCCGCGTTCTGGGCGAAGGCGGGGAGGGCAGCAAGAAGGGCGGCGGCTGCTGCGGCCTGCAGGAGGTGTTTCTTCATAGGAGGGAGGGTACTTTCTACCGCCAGAATGGGCGGGAAACAAAGCGCTTCAAAGCGTCTCGATGGCGATGGCGTGAAGGCCCTGTGCGATGAAAAGCTGGAGCGCATCATACACAAGCCGATGGCGCGCGACCCGGGACTTCCCGTCGAACAGTGGGGAGGCGATGCGCACCCGGAAATGGGTGCCGTAGCCCTCGGCGTTGGCGCCCGCATGGCCGGCATGCGCCGCGCTTTCGTCGATCACTTCGAGCGCGGTGGGCGCGAGCGTCGCGCGCAGGCGCGCATCCAGGTCGGCGGCGGTGGGAAGGGTCATGCGGCAGGCTTGTCCGACTTGAGATGCGGCGAGATATAGAAGCCTTGCGCGACCAGGAACACGATCGGGAACACATAGCCCCAGAGCTTGAAGTCCACCCACGCCTCGGTGCTGAAGTACGCCGCAACGTAGCCGTTGATCGCGGCCATGAACACGCAGTAGGCGATCCAGGCGACATTGAGCCGACCCCAGATCCGGCCCGGCAGCTCCAGTTGCGCACCCAGCAGCATCTTGAGGAAGTTTTTCTTGAAGCCCCACAGCGCCACCGCCAATGCCACGGCCATCGCGCCGTAAAGCACCGTCGGCTTCCACTTGATGAAGCGGTCGTCGTGCAGCAGCAGCGTGAGCGAACCGAAGAGCAGGATCAGCACCAGGGTCGCCTTCTGCATCGGCGCCAGCCTGCGCTCGTTGAACCAGATGATCCCCATCTGCAGCACCGTCGCCGCCATCAGCACACCGGTGGCGGTGTAGATGTCGTAGAGCTTGAAGGCTCCGAAAAAGAGCAGGATGGGGAAGAAGTCGAGCAGCAACTTCATGGTCAGCGTTTCTGGAATTCCAGGGAGGCTGAATTCATGCAGTAGCGCAAGCCCGTCTCCGTCGGGCCGTCGGGGAACACGTGGCCCAGGTGGGCGCCGCAGTTGGCGCAGACGTTCTCGGTGCGCACCATGCCATGGGAGCGGTCGACCACGTTGCGGATGGCACCGGGCACCGCCTCCTGCGAGAAGCTGGGCCAGCCGCAGCCGGCGTCGAACTTGGTGGCCGATTCGAAGAGCTTGGCGCCGCAGCTGATGCAGTGGTAGGTGCCGTCTTCCCAGTGGGCCTCGTACTTGCCGGTGAAAGGGCGCTCGGTGGCGGCGCGGCGGGTGATCTCGAAGGCGCCGGGCTCGGCACCCTTCTCGGCCAGGATGGCCTTCCATTCGGCATCGGTTTTCTGGATGGGAGCGGTCATGATGAGCAGCTGATTTCGATGGTGGAAGCCCAATCGGGCGGGAAGCCGGCATAGGCCTCGTGGCCGGCATGGTCTTCAAATGGGGACTGGAGCAGTTCGAGCAAGGTCGCCACGCCGGAGAAGTCCTTGCGCTGCGCCGCTTCGATCGCCTGCTGGCCCAGGTGGTTCCGGAGCACGAATTTCGGATTGGCGCGGCGCATGGATTGTGCCGCTTGCGCGGCCGGGACCTGTGCGTGGCGTTCCTCGAAGGCGGCGAGCCAGGCGTCGATGCCGGCCCGGTCGAGGAAGAGGTCGCGCACCGCCGCCGGGTCGCCGCCCGCCTTGTGGTCGGCGAGGCGGCGCCAGAAGATCGTGTAGTCCACCTTTTCCTGCGCCAGCAGCTTGAGAATGCCTTCGACCAGCGCGCGGTCGTCCGGCGCGGGCGAGGGCAGGCCCAGCTTGGCACGCATGCGAGCCTCGTACCGGTCCGGGAACACCGTCTTGTAGGACTGCAGCGCGGCGACCGCGATCTCCTGGTCGCCGATCAGCGGCAGCAGCGCCTGCGCCAGGCAGAACAAGTTCCAGTAGGCGACGTTGGGCTGCTGGTTGTAGGCATAGCGTCCGCCGGTGTCGCTGTGGTTGCAGATGTGGCGCGGGTCGAAGCCGTCGAGGAACTGGAAGGGACCGTAGTCGATGGTGAGCCCCAGGATGCTCATGTTGTCGGTGTTCATCACGCCGTGGCAGAAACCCACCGACTGCCACTGCGCCAGCAAGGCCGCCGTGCGTTCGCTCACCGCCTCCAGGAACGCGGCGTAGGCATTGCCGTCGAAGTGCGCGAAACGCGCGTCGTGGCGGCAGGCCGGGTAGAAGCGGTCGATCACGTAGTCGGCCAGGGCCCGCAGTTCGTCCACCCGGTTGGCCGCCGCGAAGTGCTCGAAGTGGCCGAAACGCACGAAGCTGGGCGCGGCGCGCGTCACCACGGCGGCGGTCTCGATCTCCTCTCGCACCACCGGGTCGTCGGAGCCGGTCACGCACAAGGCGCGGGTGGTGGGAATGCCGAGAGCGTGCACCGCCTCGCTGCAGAGGAATTCGCGGATGCTGGAGCGCAGCACCGCGCGCCCGTCGCCCATGCGGGAATAGGGTGTGCGGCCCGCGCCCTTGAGCTGCAGCTCCCAGCCGGTGTCGGTCTCGCCCAGCAGAATGGCGCGGCCGTCGCCCAGCTGGCCGGCCCAGACGCCGAACTGGTGGCCGCTGTACACGGTGGCCAGCGGCGCGCTGCCCTCGAACAAAGCCTGGCCGGTCAGGGCAGCCAGCACCGCGTCGCTGCGCCAGTCCTGGCGCATGCCGATCTCGCGCGCCACGGCATCGCTCCAGCCCACCCAATAAGGCGGCGAGGGCAGGGGCGTGGGCCGCAGGGAGGTGTAGAAGGCCGGTCCGAGGGCGGAGAAGCCGGGAACCCAGCGCACGCCGGGATCCGCCAGTTTGGTGTCTTCTTCTGCAAGCAAGCGCATGGGCCCGATTGTCCGGCAGACCGCGTAACCCTCGGGCATCGGGGCCATGGCGGCGGCCGTGCGTTGCCCGGCGCAACGGCATGCGTGTTCTGTTTCGATTTGTTGGGCCCGGCTCACGGGCCCTTTCAGCCTGTAGAGTGCAGCCCTCGCGCTTCGCTTCCCCATCCCATCTTCTCCCCCATGTCCAGTCTCATCGTCCACGGCGGCGCTCCGCTGCGCGGCCGCATCACGCCGTCGGCCAACAAGAATGCCGTGCTGCCCGTGCTGTGCGCCACCCTGCTCACCCGCGAGCCGTTGCGACTGCTGGGCGTGCCCGACATCACCGACGTGCGCAAGATCCTGGAGATCTTCCAGGCCCTGGGCAGCGAGGTGCGGCTGGACCGCGAGACCGGCACGCTGGACCTGCACCACCGGGACACCGTCTTCGATGCCGCGCGCCACCGTCTGCCGGAGGAAATGCGCTCCTCCATCATGCTGGTGCCGCCGCTGCTCGCACGCTTCGGCGTGGCCCGGCTGGAAGACAACGTCAAGGGCTGCACTCTGGGTGTGCGCGAAATCGATCCGCACGTGGAGGTGCTGCGCCACTTCGGCGGCAGCGTCGAGCGCACCGAGGGCTCGCTTCTGGTTCACCTGAAGGAGGGCCTGCGCCCGGTCGACCACTGGCTGGACTATGCCTCGGTGACCACCACCGAGAACTTCGTGCTCTGCGCCGCCTCGGCGTCGGGCACCTCCACGCTGACCAACGCGGCCTCGGAGCCGCACGTGCAGGAGTTCTGCCGCTTCATGACGCTGATGGGCGTGCGCATCGAGGGCATCGGCACCTCCAGGCTCACGGTGCACGGCGGCGGGGCGCTGCGCGGCGGCGAGTTCCGCTTCGACGAGGACTTCCACGAGATCGCCACCTTCCTCGCGCTGGGCGCGATCACCGGCGGCGACGTGCTGGTGCGCAACAACGCACCCGAGCAGTTCCCGCTGATCGACCGCACCTTCGCGAAATTCGGCGTGCAGATCGTGCACCGCGACGGCTGGTCGCAGGCCCGCCGCGGCGGCCCCCTGAAGGTGCAGGCCCCCTTCACCAGCAACGTGCTGACCAAGGTCGAGGCCGCGCCCTGGCCCTATGTGCCGGTGGACCTGCTGCCGATCTTCATCGCGCTCGGCGTGCGCGCCCAGGGCAACGCGATGTTCTGGAACAAGGTCTACGATGGCGCGCTGGGCTGGACCGGCGAGCTGTCGAAGTTCGGCGCCCACGTGTTCTCGTCCGACCCGCACCGCCTCATCACCTTCGGCGGCGGTCCGCTGGCGCCGGCGGTGGTCGAGAGCCCTTACATCATCCGCGTGGCGATCGCGCTCTTCATGGTCGCGGTCAGCATCGAGGGGCGATCGGAGATCCGCAACGCGGCCCCGATCCGGCGCGCGCATCCGCGCTTCGTCGAGAACCTGCGCAGCCTCGGCGTGCGGGTGGAATGGACCCAGGAGGAGTAGGGCGTCTCAGCGCGCCAGCACCGCCGGCGCGCCGCGCTCGCCCACCAGCGGCGTCTGCGGGGCAAGGGCAGCAACGGGGAGGCGCCTGAAGTCACTTTGGCGCGCTTGCGACAACCGGAGACAGGCGGCCGTTCCTAGAATTCCGACCGCAGCGGTGACGACCCCGACGGGCGCGCGGGGAGCATGACGGCTCCGCACCGGTGCAGGAATTCCGATCAACCCGGGCGGAGGCAGGCATGGCCGAACAAGCTGCGAACGACGGACCGATGGTGCGCCAGACCGTCGCCGGCAAGGTCGAGGGCGTGGATGACAGCGCCGGCTCCGGCACCTGGTGGTGGAAGGGCATTCCTTTCGCGCAGCCGCCGGTCGGTCCGCTGCGCTGGCGTGCGCCGGTGGCTCCCTCGCCCTGGACCGGCGTGCGTCAGGCCCGTGAATTCGGCCCCGCCTGCCTGCAGAACGGCCGCCTCTTCGGGCCCGGCGCCAACAACCGCTACGACGCGACCATCGCCGGCACGCTGAACACCCCGGTGGGCAGCGAAGACGGCCTGACGCTGAACGTCTGGCGGCCGGCCTCGGCGGCGCAGCAGCTGCCGGTGCTGTTCTTCATCCACGGCGGCAGCAACATCTCGGGCTACGCGGCCGACCCGGTCTACGACGGTGCGCGGCTCGCCAGGCGCGCCAACGCGGTGGTCGTCACCGTCCAATACCGCCTCGGCGTGCTCGGCTTCCTGCAGCTGGCTCCCCTGCGGACCGGCAGCGACACGGGGGAGGACTCCGGCAATTTCGCCCTGCTGGACCTCCTGGCCGCGCTGCGCTGGGTGCAGGCGAACATCGCGGCCTTCGGCGGCGACCCGGGCAAGGTCACGGCCATGGGCCAGTCGGCCGGCGCCATCAACCTGCTGGCGCTGATCGCCTCGCCGCTGGCGCAGGGCCTGTTCCACCAGGCCATTGCGCTGAGCGGTGGCATCTCGCTGGCCGCCAACCTGCCGCCGGAATCCTTGCCCACGCTGCTGCCGGCCTCCGCCTACGAGGCGCAGGGCAGGGCGCTGCTGCTGCACCTGCTGGTGGCCGACGGCAAGGCCGCGGACCTGCCGGCGGCCGAAGCTTATGCGGCCGGCCAGACCGACGCCCAGCTCGCCGACTTTCTGCGGGCCCAGGACGCGCGGACCATCCTGGCCACCGCGCTGGCCCATCGCCTGACCGTTTCCGGCCCCATCCCCGACGGCACGGTGGTGCCGGCCGACCCGATCGCCGCCATCGCCGCCGGGCGCTACGCCAAGCTGCCGATGGTGGTGGGCATCACGCGCGACGAGGGCAAGCTCTTCGCACCCTTCCTCACGCTCTTCGGCGGCAAGCCGGGCATCCGGATCGACGATGCCACCCGCTTCAGGCTGATGCAGGACTTCGACCCCGATGCGCCTGCGGCGCTCGGCGTGGCCGACCTCCTCGACCCCTCCTACCTGCCGGCGACAGCCCCGGACACCGGCTACGACGCCATGACCGGCCTGATCACCCGGCGCTTCATGGAAGCGAGCCGCGACAACCTGCTGCGCACCCTGCAGACGCAGCAGTCCGATCTCTGGCACTACCGCTTCGACTGGGCACAGGAGCCGCCGCCGTGGGACACCGTGTACGGCGCCGCGCATGCCTTCGACCTGCCATTCGTCTTCGGCAATTTCGGTCCCTCGGTGTTCGCCAACGCGGTCAACAGCCGGGCCAACCAAGCCGGGCGGACGGCCCTGTCGGACGCCATGATGGCCGGCATCGCCGCCTTCCTGCACACCGGCGACCCCAACGCCGCCGCGCTGGGCACCGCCTGGCTGCCCTGGCCGGCCACCCTCGTGTTCGACGCCACCGCCGATGCCGCCCGCATCGGCCTTCGCTGAAGCCGGACGACTGCGGGTTTGTGGCATTGGAAATCGCGCGCACTTGCGTGAACCTCGGCTGCGCAGGCTCGCGGGAGCGCCGCAGCCTCCCTATCTCTACAAGGAGTTGATCGATGTTGGGTTTGATGCAAGACCAGCCGCTCTTGATCTCGTCGCTGATCGAGTTCGCAGAGCGCCACAACGGAGACGGCGAGATCGTCTCGCGTCGCGTGGAGGGCGACATCCACCGCAGCAGCTGGCGCCAGGTCGCGTCGCGTGCGCGACAGGTGGCCAATGTGCTGGACAACGAGCAACTGCTCTTCAGCGACCGCGTCGCGACGCTGGCCTGGAACGGCTACCGCCACCTCGAGCTCTACTACGGCGTCAGCGGCAGCGGCCGCGTGCTGCACACCATCAACCCGCGGCTGCACCCCGACCAGATCGCCTGGATCGCGAACCACGCCGAAGACCAGATCCTCTGCTTCGACCTCAGCTTCCTGCCGCTGGTGCAGGCGGTGCACGCCCGCTGCACCACGGTGAAGAAGTGGGTCGCGCTGTGCGACGCCGACAAGCTGCCGGAGGGCAGCGGCATCCCCAACCTGCTGAGCTACGAATCGTGGATCGCGCCGGCATCCGATCGCTACGACTGGCCGAGTTTCGACGAGAACTCCGCCTCGAGCATGTGCTACACGAGCGGCACCACGGGCAACCCCAAGGCCGCGCTCTACAGCCACCGCTCGACCCTGCTGCACGCCTACGCCGCCGCGCTGCCGGACGTGATGGCCCTGTCGGCCCGCGACGCCGTGCTGCCGGTGGTGCCGATGTTCCACGTCAACGCCTGGGGCATCCCGTACTCGGCCGCACTCACCGGCTGCAAGCTGGTCTTCCCGGGCCCGGCGCTGGACGGCAAGTCGGTCTACGAGCTGATCGAAGCCGAGCACGTCAGCTTCGCGGCCGGCGTCCCCACGGTCTGGCAGATGCTGCTGGGCCACATGCAGTCGCAGGACCTGAAGTTCTCCACCCTCAAGCGCACCGTCATCGGCGGCTCGGCCTGCCCGCCGGCCATGATCGACGCCTTCCAGCAGCAGTACGGCGTGGAGGTGCTCCATGCCTGGGGCATGACCGAGATGTCGCCGCTGGGCACGCTGTGCACGCTCAAGAACAAGCACCTGGCGCTGCCGCAGGAAGAGCAGACCGCGCTGCGGCTGAAGCAGGGCCGGGCCATCTTCGGCGTCGACATGAAGATCGTCGACGGCAACGGCGAGGAGCTGCCCTGGGACGGCAAGGCCTCCGGCGACCTGCTCGTCAAGGGGCCGTGGGTGGTCAAGGAATACTTCAAGGGCGAGGGCGGCGACCCGCTGGTGCCTGACGCGCAGGGCCGCGGCTGGTTCCCCACCGGCGACGTCGCCACCATCGACGCCGACGGCTACCTGCAGATCACCGACCGCAGCAAGGACGTGATCAAGTCCGGCGGCGAGTGGATCAGCTCCATCGACATCGAGAACATCGCCGTGGCCCATCCTGCCGTCGCGATCGCCGCCTGCATCGGCGTGCCTCATCCCAAGTGGGACGAGCGGCCCATCGTGATCGTGGTGAAGAAGCCCGGCGCCGAGCTCACCCGCGAGGAGCTCCTGGCCTTCTACGGCAACAAGACCGTGGCCAAGTGGCAGGTGCCGGACGACGTCGTCTTCGTCGACGCCATTCCACTGGGCGCGACCGGCAAGATCCTGAAGACCAAGCTGCGCGAGCAGCTGCGCGGCTACAAGCTGCCGCAGTGATCCTACCGGCGGGTAGCACCCGCCCCGGTGCGCCTGTCGCCTGGGTGATAGAAATCGCCCCCGCGGCAGGCGCCTTACGGGCATTCCCTGACGGGCAGGGGTGCAAAGACCAGTAACCTCATCTCGCATTGCAGCAAGACCAGGAGACAGCAATGAAGTTCGCTCTGAAACTCGCAAGCGCGGCCGTCCTCGCCGCAGTCGCCACCGGCGCCATGGCCCAGAAGGGCGAGACCGTCAAGATCGCCTGGCTCGATCCGCTCTCCGGCCTGATGGCCGCGGTGGGCACGAACCAGCTCAAGACCTACCAGTTCCTGGCCGAGGAGTTCAACAAGAAGAACGTCGCCGGGGTCAAGTTCGAGATCATCGGCATCGACAACAAGCTCAGCCCGCAGGAAACCACCAACGCGCTGCGCTCGGCCCAGGACCAGGGCGCCCGCTACGTGCTGCAGGGCAACGGCTCCGGGGCCGCCCTGGCCATCATCGACGCGCTGGAAAAGAACAACGCGCGCAATCCCGGCAAGGAGGTGCTGTACATCAATTACGCCGCCGTCGACCCGGACCTCACCAACAGCAAGTGCAGCTACTGGCACTTCCGCCTGGACGCCGACACTTCCATGAAGATGGAGGCGCTGACCACCTTCATGAAGGACCAGCCGGACGTCAAGAAGGTCTACCTGCTCAACCAGAACTATTCGCACGGCCAGCAGGTCGCCAAGTTCGCCAAGGAAAACCTGGCCCGCAAGCGCCCCGACGTGCAGGTGGTCGGCGAGGACCTGCACCCGCTGGCTCAGGTGCGCGACTTCGCGCCCTACATCGCGAAGATCAAGGCCTCGGGCGCCGACACCGTGATCACCGGCAACTGGGGCTCCGACCTGGCGCTGCTGATCAAGGCCGCCAACGACGCCGGCCTGAACAACGTCAAGTTCTACACCTACTACGGCACCGTCAGCGGCACGCCCACCGCCATGGGCGCCGCCTCCGCCGGCAAGGTCTACCAGGTCGGCTACGGCCACTACAACATGGGCGGCGAGATCCAGCGCCTGTCCGAGGAATTCAACAAGAAGTTCAACGAAGACCTCTACACCTCCGCGGCCTACACCGCCTTCACGATGCTGAGCGAAGCCTTCGCCCGCGCCAAGTCCACCGACCCGGTGAAGGTGGCCGCGGTGCTGGAGGGCATGAAGTTCAAGAGCTTCAACGGCGAGGTCGAGATGCGCAAGACCGACCACCAGCTCCAGCAGGGCCTCTACATCACCCGGTGGGACAAGGCCGAAGGCAAGTACAAGGTCGATGGCGAAAAGACCGGCTACACCTTCGTGCCGGTCAAGTACTACGAGCCCTACGTGGCCAGCACGCCGACCTCCTGCCAGATGAAGCGGCCCAGCCCCTGACGGCACAGGGTCGCCCCACCCATACCGGCCCGGCCCGACTTCGACACTCGGGCCTTTTTATTTTCCGACCGCTCCCGGGACCGATGAACATCGAATTCTTCGTCATCTCACTGCTCAACGGCGTGAGCTACGGCCTGCTGCTGTTCATGCTGAGCTCCGGCCTGACGCTGATCTTCAGCATGATGGGCGTGCTCAACTTCGCGCACGCCAGCTTCTACATGCTCGGCGCCTACGTCGCCTACACGCTCTCGGGCATCGTCGGCTTCTGGCCGGCCCTGTTCGTCGCGCCGCTGCTGGTGGGCCTGCTGGGCGCCGGCTTCGAGCGCTTCAGCCTGCGGCGCGTGCACAAGTTCGGGCATGTGCCGGAGCTGCTGGTGACCTTCGGGCTTTCCTACCTGATCCTGGAGCTGGTGCAGCTGGTGTGGGGCCGCTCGACCGTGCCCTACGGCCTGCCGCCTCAGCTGCAGGGCCCGCTGTTCACGCTCTACGGCACCCAGTTCCCCAAGTCGCGTTCCTTCATCATGCTGGTGGCGCTGCTGATGCTGCTGTCGGTCTGGCTGCTGCTGACGCGCACGCGCATCGGGCTGGTGATCCAGGCGGCCCTCAAGCACCCGGAAATGGTGGAGGCGCTGGGCCACAACGTGCCACGCGTCTTCATGCTCGTCTTCGGCGGCGGCGCGGCGCTGGCCGGCCTGGCCGGCGTGGTGGGCGGCAACACCTACGTCACCGAGCCGGCGATGGCGGCCTCGGTCGGCTCGATCATCTTCGTGGTGGTGGTGGTCGGCGGCATGGGCTCGCTGGCGGGCGCTTTCCTGGCCTCGCTGCTGATCGGCATCATCCAGACCTTCGCGGTGGCCATGGACCACTCGCTCGCGTCCGGCCTGCGGGCGCTCGGCGTGGCGGTGAGCGAACAGACCTTCGGCTGGGAGCTGCTGCGGCTCACCATCTCGCAGGTGGCGCCGATCCTGCCTTATCTGTTCCTGGTCCTGATCCTGATCTTCAGGCCCAAGGGTTTGCTCGGAACGCGAGAGGACTAGATGACGCTCTCCCCCAGGCTCCCCCACTTCGTGTGGTCCGCCAACCCCTTCACCGGGGGCGCACCCAGCGGCCCGGCAAAGCCGGCTCCGCGGGTGCTCCCGAACGGGCCGGCTTCGCGGCCGGCCTTCTTCAAGCGTCACGTCACGCGTCAGGCGTGATGGAGCAATCGACATGAGCACAGCGCAAGACCATCTGGAACATTCGACCATGGCGGCGAGGGGACCCGAGGATGCATCGCGCCCGAGGCGGTACTACCGCTTCAAGCCCTGGAACATCGGCCGCTACCTGATCTGGACGCTGTTCGCGCTCGCACTGATCGCCGCACCGCACGTCTTCCGCAGCAGCCTTGCGCTGACCATGGCCTCGCAGATCGGCTACCTCATCGTCATCTGCCTGAGCTACAACATCCTGCTCGGCCAGGGCGGCATGCTCAGCTTCGGCCATGCGGTCTACACCGGGCTGGGCTCCTTCATCGCCATCCATGCGATGAACCTGGCCGGCAAGGGGGGCTGGCCGATCCCGCTGGTGCTGATCCCGCTGGTCGGCGGGCTGGCCGGCATGTTCTTCGCAACTCTCTTCGGCTTCGTCACCACCAAGAAGTCGGGTACCACCTTCGCGATGATCACGCTGGGCATCGGCGAGCTGGTGGCCGCCATGTCGCTGATGTTCCCCACCTTCTTCGGCGGGGAGGGCGGCGTGACCACCGACCGCGTCTACGGCACCCCCTTCCTCGGCTTCAACTTCGGTCCGCAGATCCAGGTGTACTACCTGATCGCGGCGTACTGCTTCGTCTGCACCGCGCTGATGTACGCCTTCACCGGCACGCCGCTGGGCCGCATCCTCAACGCGGTGCGCGACAACCCGGAGCGGGTGGAATTCATCGGCTACAACACGCAGCGGGTGCGCTACTTCGCCTTCATCATCGCCGGCTTCTTCGCCGGCATCGGCGGCGGGCTGGCGGCGATCAACTTCGAGATCGTCAACGCGGCCGACAGCCTGAACGCCATCCGCTCGGGCGGCTACCTGCTGTTCACCTTCCTGGGCGGGGCGACCTTCTTCTTCGGGCCGATCATCGGCGCGGTGCTGCTGGTCTTCGCCTCGGTGCTGCTGTCGGAGCTGTCGAAGGCCTGGCAGCTCTACTTCGGGCTGGTCTTCGTGTTCATGGTGATGTTCGCGCCGGGCGGCATCGCCAGCCTCATCATGATGAACCTGCGGGTGGCGAAGTTCGGCAAGTTCAACCGCTTCTGGGGCCTGTACGGCGCCTTCGCACTCGCGGCCATTCCGCTGGTGGTCGGCGCGGCGGCCTTGATCGAGATGATCTACCACATCCAGCTCAACTCGGCCCTCGGGCCCTCGCTCGACTTCTTCGGCGTCACGCTGAACACCGCCGGCGCGGCGAGCTGGGCAGGGTCCGCGGCACTGCTGCTGATCGGCGTCGGGCTGATCGAGGTCATCCGGCGCCGCTTCGTGAGGGCCTGGGGCCAGGCCCAGGAGGAGATCGAGGCCGAGATCAAGCGGAGGGAGCTGGCATGACCTGCGCATTGGAACTGAAGGATCTGCGCAAGAACTTCGGCAAGACCGAGATCATCCGCGGCGTGGACCTGGCGGTGCAGGCCGGCGACCGTGTCGCCATCATCGGACCCAACGGCGCCGGCAAGTCCACGCTGTTCAACCTGATCAGCGGCCGGCTGGCCCCGACCAGCGGCGAAGTGCTGCTGAACGGCCAGCGCATCGACGGCATGCGGCCCTTCGAGGTCAACCGGCTCGGGCTGTCGCGCAGCTTCCAGATCACCAACATCTTCCCCAAGCTCAGCGTGTTCGAAAACCTGCGCTGCGGGGTGCTGTGGAGCCTGGGCTACCGATACAGCTTCCTGCGCTTCCTCTCGAACCTGGACGACGCCAACGAGCGCGCCGAGGAACTGCTGCGCCAGGTGGGCCTGGAAAAGAAGCGCGACGTGCTCGCGGTCAACCTCACCTACGCCGAGCAGCGCGCGCTGGAGATCGGCATCACCATCGCCGGCGGTGCCAGCGTGATCCTGCTGGACGAACCCACCGCCGGCATGAGCAAGACCGAGACCGCGCACTTCATCGCACTGATCAAGCAGGTCACGGTGGGCAAGACCCTGCTCACCGTGGAGCACGACATGGGCGTGGTGTTCGGCCTGGCCGACAAGATCGCGGTGGTGGTGTACGGCGAGGTCATCGCCTTCGACACCCCGGCCGCCGTGCGCGCCAATGCGCGCGTGCAGGAGGCCTACCTCGGCTCGGCCGTCGCGGATGCGCAGGGCGCGGGACATTAGCAAGCAAGGGACGGACGGTCGACATGCTCAAGCTCGAAGACATCCACGCCTACTACGGCAAGAGCCACGTGCTGCACGGCGTCTCCTTCGGCGTCAATGCCGGGGAGATCGTCGCGCTGCTGGGCCGCAACGGCTCGGGGCGCTCCACCACTGCCAAGGCCATCATGGGCCTGGTGCATGCAGAGGGCGGCCTGCACTGGAAGGGCCAGGACATCCTGCGCCGCAAGGCCTACGAGATCGCGCACCTGGGCATCGGCTACGTGCCCGAGAACCGCGACATCTTCCCCAAGCTCACCGTGCACCAGAACCTTCTGCTCGGCCAGAAGGGCAGCGGCAAGGGCAGCCGCTGGTCCTTCGACGACATGTACGGCATGTTCCCGCGCCTGAAGGAGCGCCAGCACACCGAGGCCGGCGTGCTCTCCGGCGGCGAGCAGCAGATGCTGACCCTGTGCCGCACGCTGATGGGCGACCCCGACCTGATCATCATCGACGAGCCGACCGAGGGCCTCGCGCCCAAGATCGTCGAACTGGTGGGGCAGTACCTGCGCACGCTCAAGGACAAGGGCATCTCGGTGCTGCTGATCGAGCAGAAGCTCACCATCGCCATGGAGATCTCCGACCGGGCCCTGGTCATGGGCCACGGCAGCATCGTCTTCGACGGCACGCCTGCGAGCCTGCGTGCCGATGCGACCACGCGCAAGGAGTGGCTCGAGGTCTGAGGGCCTCTGCCTTCCTCGCCTTTTCTTGTCCCGCCAGCGACTGGCCTTCATTGCGAGTCTGGCCGAAACGCCTAGAATTTCCCCGAAAAAAGAACGTCCGTGCTTTTTAGATGCGGTGCAGCAGCGCAAGATGCCATCGCCGCTCTCGAATCCGGTGTGCCCCGAATCCGCTTTTCCGATCCTCTCCCATCCCTAAGGAACGCAGCATGACGGCTGAATACAAAGTGCTCGGCGATGTCGCCGTGATCACCCTGGCGAATCCTCCGGTCAACGGCCTGGGCTACGCGACCCGCGTCGGTATCACCGAAGGCCTGTCGAAGGCCCTGGACGATGGCGCGGTCAAGGCGATCGTGATCACCGGCGCCGGCAAGGCCTTCTCCGGCGGCGCCGACATCAAGGAGTTCGGCACGCCCAAGGCGATCCAGGACCCGAACCTGCTGAGCGTGATCCTGGCGCTGGAACATTCGACCAAGCCCGTCGTCGCGGCCATCCATTCGGTCTGCATGGGCGGCGGCCTGGAACTGGCCCTGGGCTGCCACTACCGCGTGGCCGCACCCGGCACCAGCGTCGCGCTGCCGGAGGTCAAGCTGGGCCTGCTGCCCGGCGCCGGCGGCACGCAGCGCCTGCCGCGCGTGCTGGGCGTGGAGACCGCGCTCAACATGATCGTCAGCGGCGAGGCCGTCAAGAGCGAAGTGCTCGCGTCGCTCCCCGGTCAGAAGCTGTTCGACAAGCTGGCCGCCTCGCCGGAGTCGCTGTTCGACGAAGCCGTGGAGTTCGCGAAGTCGGTGGCCGCCAAGGACGGCGAGTTGCCACTGGTGCGCAACCTGCCGTGCAAGCACCCGCAGGGCGATGCCTACTTCCAGTTCGCGCGCAACACCGTCGGCGCGATGTCGAAGAACTACCCCGCGCCGCTGAAGTGCGTGGACGCCGTCGAGGCCGCCACCAAGCGCAAGTTCGACGAGGGCATGGCCGAGGAGCGGCGCCACTTCACCAACCTGATGTTCACGCCCGAGTCGATCGCGCTGCGCCACCTGTTCATGGCCGAGCGCGCCGCCTCGCGCATCCCGGACGTGCCGGACGACACGCCGCAGCGCCCCATCAAGACCGTCGGCGTGATCGGCGCCGGCACCATGGGCGGCGGCATCGCCATGAACTTCCTGAACGCCGGCATCCCGGTCACCATCCTCGAGATGAAGCAGGAAGCGCTGGACCGCGGCATCGCCACCATCCGCAAGAACTACGAAGCGCAGGTCAAAAAGGGCAAGCTCAAGGCCGACAAGTACGAGCAGCGCATGGCGCTGCTGAAGACCACGCTGTCCTATGACGACCTGAAGGACGCCGACCTGATCATCGAGGCGGTGTTCGAGGAACTGGGCGTCAAGGAAAAGGTGTTCGGCGAACTGGACCGCGTCGCCAAGCCCGGCGCCATCCTCGCTTCCAACACCTCCACGCTGGACGTGGACAAGATCGCCGCCTTCACCAAGCGCCCGCAGGACGTGGTCGGCATGCACTTCTTCAGCCCGGCCAATGTGATGAAGCTGCTGGAAGTGGTGCGCGGCGCCAAAACGGGCAAGGATGTGCTGGCCACCGTGATGGGCATCGCCAAGAAGATCAAGAAGACGGCCGTGGTCTCCGGGGTGTGCGACGGCTTCATCGGCAACCGCATGATCGAGCAGTATTCGCGCCAGGCCGGCTTCCTGCTGGACGAGGGCGCCACGCCGCAGCAGGTGGACAAGGCCATCGAGAAGTTCGGCTTCGCGATGGGTCCCTTCCGCATGGGCGACCTGGCGGGCAACGACATCGGCTGGGCCATCCGCAAGCGCCGCGCCGTCGAGACGCCGGACATGAAGTACAGCCGCACCGCCGACAAGCTCTGCGAGCTGGGCCGCTTCGGCCAGAAGACCGGGGCAGGGTGGTACGACTACCAGCCCGGCAAGCGCGACGCCATTCCGTCGGCGCTGGTGAACAAGATGATCGAGGATCACCGCAAGGAACTGGGCATCACGCCGCGCAAGATCTCCGACGAGGAGATCGTGCAGCGCCTGGTCTACGCGCTGGTCAACGAAGGCGCCCACATCCTCGAGGACGGCATCGCCTCCAAGTCGGGCGACATCGACATGGTCTATCTCACCGGCTACGGCTTCCCGATCTGGCGCGGCGGCCCGATGCACTACGCGAACCAGGTGGGCCTGTACAACGTGGCCGAAGCCATGAAGCGCTTCGCGAAGAACCCGCGCGACGACGCGGACTTCTGGCAGCCTGCGCCGCTGATCCGCAAGCTGGTGGCCGAAGGCAGGCAGTTCGGCTGAGCGGGGGCGGGACGCGGTCGTGCTCAAGCGGATCCTGCTCGCGCTGCTGGCGGCACTCGTGGTGCTGACCGTGGCGGTCGCGGTCAACACCTGGCGCCGGCCCTCGGTCCAGCTCCAGGTGCCGGCCATCCAGAAGGCGGCGGTCGACGAGCGCGCCGCCGCCCAGCGGCTCGCCGGCGCGATCCCCATTCGCACCGTCTCCAGCTTCGAGGGCCTGCAGCGCAACGGCGAGGAGTTCCAGAAGCTTCACGCCTACCTGGCGCAGCACTTCCCCAGGCTGCATGCCACGCTCAAGAAAGAGGTGGTGGGCGACAACGCGCTGCTCTACACCTGGGCCGGCAGCGATCCGTCGGCCCGGCCGATCGCACTGATGGCCCACCAGGATGTGGTGCCCATCGCACCCGGCACCGAGAAGGCCTGGGAGGTCGACCCCTTCAGCGGCGAGATCAAGAACGGCTTCGTCTGGGGCCGCGGCGCCTGGGACAACAAGGGCAATCTGCTGGCGCAGATGGAGGCTGTCGAGATGCTGCTGGCGCAGGGCTTCCAGCCGCGGCAGACGGTGTACCTGGTGGCCGGCGACGACGAAGAGGTGAGCGGCCTGCGCGGTGCGAAGCCCATTGCCGAGCTGCTGAAGTCGCGCGGCGTCAGGCTCGAGTGGGTGCTCGACGAGGGCCTGCTGGTCACCGAGGGTGTGCTGCCGGGCCTGGACAAGCCGGCCGCGCTGATCGGGCTGGCGGAGAAGGGCTATGCGACCTTCTTCCTCTCGCTCGACGTGCCGCCGGGCCACTCGTCCATGCCGCCTTCGGCCACCGCGATCGGTGGCATGAGTGCCGCGTTGGCCCGCCTGGAGGCGAACCCGATGCCGGCCGCCATCCGCGGCGTGGCGGGCGAGATGTTCGGTGCACTGGCGCCGGAGATGCACGGCTTCAACCGCGTCGCCTTGTCCAACCTGTGGCTCTTCGGCCCCGTGGTGCAAGGCCAGCTCGAAAAGGGCGCGAGCAGCAACGCGATGCTGCGCACCACAACCGCGCTGACCATCGTGCGCGCCGGCAACAAGGACAACGTGCTGCCAGGGCGGGCCGAGGCCGCCGTCAACTTCCGCGTGCTGCCGGGCGACAGCCTGGCCTCGGTGGAGGCGCACCTGCGCAAGACGCTGGCCAACGACGCGATCGCGGTCCAGGCCTATCCCGGCAACTCCGAACCTTCGCCGGTCTCGCCGAGCGAAGGCCTGGGCTACCGCGCCATTGCCCAGTCGGTGCGCCAGGTGTTTCCGGAGGCTGTGGTGGCGCCGGGCCTGATGATCGCGGCCACCGATTCGCGCCATTTCTCGATCGTCAGCGACGCGGTCTACCGCTTCTCGCCCGTGCGCGCCAAGCCGGACGAACTGCCGCGCTTTCACGGCACCAACGAGCGCATCTCGATCGCCAACTACGTCGAGATGATCCAGTTCTATCACCAGCTGCTGCGCAACACCGCGCAGCCCCAGTAAGTATTTCTTTCCCCGTTGCAAAGGACCTCACCATGACCCGCGCCGTCATCGTCTCCACCGCCCGCACGCCGCTCGCCAAGAGCTGGAAAGGCGCCTTCAACATGACGCATGGTGCCACCCTCGGCGGCCATGCCGTGCAGCATGCGGTCGCACGCGCCGGCATCGAGCCTGCGCAGGTCGACGACGTGATCATGGGCTGCGCCAACCCCGAGGGCGCCACCGGCGCCAACATCGCGCGGCAGATCGCGCTGCGTGCCGGGCTGCCCATCACCACCTCGGGCATGACCATCAACCGCTTCTGTTCCTCCGGCCTGCAGACCATCGCGACCGCGGCGCAGCGCATCATCGCGGGCGAGGGCGAGGTGTACGTGGCCGGCGGCGTGGAAAGCATCTCCTGCGTGCAGAACGAGATGAACACGCACATGCTGGCCGACCCCTGGCTGGTCAAGCACAAGCCCGAGATCTACTGGAACATGCTGCAGACCGCCGAGCAGGTGGCCAAGCGCTACGACATCGGCCGCGACGCCATGGACGAGTACGGCGCGGCCAGCCAGCAGAAGGCCACGGCGGCGCTGGAGAAAGGCCTGTTCAAGGACGAGATCGCGCCGATCACCGTGCTGGCCGGCGTGGCCGACCCGGTCATGGGCCTGCGCACCAAGGAAGTCACGGTGGAGAACGACGAGGGCATCCGCCCCGGCACCACCAAGGAAGGCATCAGCGGCATCCGCTCGGCGCTGCCGGGCGGCCTGATCTCGGCCGGCAATGCCAGCCAGTTCTCCGACGGCGGCGGCGCCTGCGTGGTGGTGGAGGAGTCCTTCGCGGAGAAGAAGGGCCTGAAGCCGCTGGGCCGCTTCCTCGGCTTCGCGGTCGCCGGCTGCGAGCCGGACGAGATGGGCATCGGCCCCGTCTTCGCCATTCCCAAGGTGCTCAAGCGCCTGGGCCTCACGATCGGCGACATCGACCTCTGGGAACTCAACGAAGCCTTCGCGGTGCAGGTGATCTACTGCCGCGACAAGCTGGGCATCCCGGGCGACCGCCTGAACGTCAACGGCGGTGCCATCGCGGTGGGCCACCCCTACGGCGTGAGCGGCCAGCGGCTGACCGGCCATGCGCTGATCGAAGGCAAGCGCCGTGGAGCGAAGAAGGTGGTGGTGACGATGTGCATCGGCGGTGGCATGGGGGCGGCGGGCGTGTTTGAGGTGCTCTGATCCTGAGCCAGCGGCGCGCGCCATTGCGGTGAAACAAGTTGCAGCAGGCTCATCTACCATCGCGCCATGAGCATGTTCGATCTTCTTCGGTCGCTTGGCGACGCACACGTGGACTATGTGCTTGTTGGCGGCCTCGCGGTGACGCTGCATGGCTACCACCGGGTCACGATGGACGTCGATGTCGTGCTTGCGATGGACGCTGACAACTTGGCGAGATTTATTGCCTGCGCCAAGGCCGCCAACCTCCATCCGGTGATTCCGGTGCCACTCGAGTCGCTGGCAAAGCCCGACTTGCTCGACCAGTGGCATCGTGACAAGGGGATGCTCGCATTCGGACTCAGAGAGCCGGACATGATGGCGACAGTGATCGATGTACTGATCAAACCCATCGTTCCGTTCGAAGAACTTCGTCGAGACGCGTTGGTGCGCAGGGTCGGGCCGCTGGATGTGCCTATCGCGTCCATCGAACATCTGATCGCGATGAAGACAGGGACGGGTCGGGGCAAGGATCTCATCGATATCGAGGAGCTCAAGAAGCTTGGTGGAACTGGATCATGAACGCCAAAGCCAATCTGAAGTTGCTGCGCGAGATCGAAGCCAATCGAGCATTCATCCTGACGGCATATCAACAGAACCCGGAGTTGCTGGCGCGTGCCGAGCCGCGGATACGCCAGCTGTTGCAACCGCTTCCGATGGCATCCGAGAACCTGGAAGCATGGCTGCTGCAAAAGCAGCCCGCCACTCGACCAGACAAGCCATGAGCCTTCGCCCCACCCTCGACTTCCTGCTCTACGACTGGCTCCAGGCCGAATCGCTCAACCAGCGCGAGCGCTTCGCCGACCATTCGCGCGAGACCTTCGACGCGGTGCTCGACACCTGCGAGCGCATCGCGCGCGAGAAGTACGCGCCGAACAACCGCATCGTCGACACCCAGGAGCCGCAGTTCGACGGAGACAAGGTGATCCTGCCGCAGGCCACGCACGAGGCCCACAAGGCCTTCGTCGAATCGGGCATGCTGAGCGCGGCGCAGGACTACGACATCGGCGGCATGCAGTTGCCCTACACGGTGCAGGCGGCGGCCAACAGCTTCTTCGCCATGGCCTCGGTCAGCATCGGCTCGAACATGCTGACCAGCGGCAATGCCAACCTGCTCATGGTGCACGGCACGCCCATGCAGCAGGAGGTGTTCGCGAAGAACGAGTTCTCCGGCCGCTGGGCGGGCACCATGTGCCTGTCGGAGCCGCAGGCCGGCTCCAGCCTCAGCGACGTGGCCACGCGCGCCGTGCCCGACGGGCCGGACTTCCAGGACGATCCGCTGGGCCCGCGCTACCGCCTCACCGGCAACAAGATGTGGATCTCGGCGGGCGATCACGAGCTGACCGAGAACATCGTCCATATCGTGCTGGCCAAGATTCCGGACGAGAACGGCAAGCTGGTGCCCGGCACGCGCGGCATCTCGCTGTTCATCGTGCCGAAGAAACTGGTCGACACCGAGGGGCGCCTGACCGGGCAGCGCAACGACGTCGCGCTCGCGGGCCTCAACCACAAGCTGGGCTGGCGCGGCACCACCAACACGCTGCTGAACTTCGGCGAGGGCAAGTTCCCGGTGGACGGCCGGGCCGGCGCGGTGGGCTACCTCGTCGGCGCGCCCGGCAAGGGCCTGCACTGCATGTTCCACATGATGAACGAGGCCCGCATCGGCGTCGGCACCGCGGCCACCATGCTGGGCATGGCCGGCTACTACGCCTCGCTGGACTACGCGAAGAACCGGCCGCAGGGCCGGCCCGCGGGCCCGGCCGGCAAGGATGCGGCCCGGCCGCAGGTGCGCATCATCGAGCACGCCGACGTGCGCCGCATGCTGCTGGCGCAGAAGTCGTACTGCGAAGGCGCCCTGGCGCTGGAGCTCTACTGCGCGCGCCTGGTCGACGAGCAGAAGACCGGCGAGCCGCAGGCCGCCGACGAGGCGCGCCTGCTGCTGGAGGTGCTCACCCCCATCGCCAAGAGCTGGCCCAGCGAGTGGTGCCTGGAGGCGAATTCGCTGGCCATCCAGGTGCATGGCGGCTACGGCTACACGCGGGACTTCCCGGTGGAGCAGTACTGGCGCGACAACCGGCTGAACATGATCCACGAAGGCACGCACGGCATCCAGGCGGCCGACCTGCTGGGCCGCAAGGTGCTGATGGAGGACGGCCGCGGCCTGCAGCTGCTGGCCGGGCGCATCACCGGCACCGCGGACCGCGCGGCGGCCGTGCCTTCACTGGCCGGCCATGCCAGGGCGCTGGGCGAGGCCCTGCAGCGCGTGGGCAGTGCCACCCGCGCCGCCTGGTCCACCGGCAATCCGCAGGAGGCGCTGGCCAACGCCGTGCCCTACATGCAGGCCTTCGGCCACCTGGTGCTCGCGTGGATCTGGCTCGACGTGGCCGACCGTGCCCTGCAAGCCGATCCGGCCAAGGCGCAGCCGGCTACGATGGGGCGTGTCGGCGCCGCCGACTATTTCTTTCATTACGAGCTGCCCAAGATCGACGCCTGGCTCCAGGTGGTGGAGCGCCGCGATCCGACCTGTGCAGCCTTGCCCGAGGAAGCTTTCTGATATGTCGACACCCCCCGCGAAGCCCCATGCCGCACTCGAGAAATGGACCTGGGTCCTGATCTACGGCGGCCTGTTCCTGTTGATCCTGGGCATCGCGACGGGCCGCCAGAACGAGGCCTTCGGCTGGTCCGTCGGCGTCCCTGGGGCCGCGCTGGCAGTGGCCGGCATCGTGCTGATCTACGTGCGCTCCAGGCTCAAGCCCTGAAATGAAGCTCTCCCCCAGGCTCCCCCACTTCGTGTGGTCCGCCAACCCCCTCGCCGGGGGCGCACCCGGCGGCCCGGCAAAGCCGGTTCCGCGGGTGCTCCCGAACGGGCCGGCTTCGCGGCCTGCGAATTTCGCGCGTCGCGCCTCATGCGAAAGCGTGGTGGAAAACTGATGCGCAACCCGAAACCTCTGACCTAACGGAGAAGCCCATGAGTGCAAGAAGCATCCAGCAACTGTTCGACCTGAGCGGCAAGACCGCGCTGGTCACCGGCGGCTCGCGCGGCCTCGGCCTGCAGATGGCCCACGCACTGGGCGAGGCCGGCGCGAAGATCATGCTGAGCTCGCGCAAGGCCGATGACCTGGAGCAGGCCGCGGCCGAGTTGCAGGCCGCCGGCATCGACGCGCGCTGGATCGCCGCCGACTGCGCCAAGGAGGAGGACACCCGGCGCCTCGCCGACGAGACCCTGGAGCGCATGGGCGCAGTCGACATCCTGGTGAACAATGCGGGCGCGAGCTGGGGCGCACCGGCCGAGGAGCACCCGGTGGAGGCCTGGGACAAGGTGATGAACCTCAACGTCCGCGGCTACTTCATCCTGGCGCAGCAGATCGCGCGCGGCTACATGATCCCGAAGAAGAGCGGGCGCATCATCAACATCGCCTCCATCGCCGGGCTGAACGGCAACCCGCCCGAGATGCGGACGCTGGCCTACAACACCTCCAAGACCGCGGTGATCGGTTTCACCCGCACGCTGGCGGCCGAGTGGGGCCGCTACGGCATCAACGTCAACGCGATCTGCCCCGGCTTCTTCATGACCAAGATGGCGGCCGGCCTGATCAAGTCGCTGGGCGAGGAGAAGATGGCCGCCGCCGCACCCCTGGGGCGGCTGGGCGACGACGAGGACCTCAAGGGCATCACGCTGCTCTACGCGAGCGACGCGGGCAAGCACATCACCGGGCAGTGGTTGGCCGTCGACGGCGGCGTGAGCGTCGTCCTGGGCGCCGCATGAACTTCTCCCCCAGCGTCCCCCGTTTCGTGTGGCCCGCCACCCCCTTCCCGGGGGCAACGCCGGCGGCCCGGCCAAGCCGGTTCAGCGGTGTCGCTGTCAACGTTTGATTCCTACCCACGCCCATGCCTTCTGAATCCAGCGACCTCGACCTGCGCGCCTTCACCAGCCGCATCCCCTTCGCGCATCACCTGGGCTTCCAGATCACGAAGTTCGAAGGCGGCGAGTCCGAGATCGAATACACGCCGAAGCCGGAGCACCTCAACACCTTCGACGTGGCCCACGGCGGCGCCTGCATGACGCTGCTCGACATCACCATGGCCGCGGCGGCGCGCAGCCAGACCCCCGAGCTGGGCTGCGTCACGATCGAGATGAAGACCACCTTCATGCGCCCCTCGGTCGGCCCGCTGCGCGCGCGCGGACGGCTCATGCACCGCACCGCCACGCTCGCATTCACCGAGGCGACGATCTACGATGCGCAGGAACGCGCCTGCGCCCACGCCACCGGCACCTTCAAGTACGTGAAGCACCGCCTGCCCACCGGCCCCGCGAGCGCCAACGAGATGCGCCCGCCGTCCACAGACTAGGAGACTTCCCACCATGCCCACCAACCGACAGCAACTGCTCGACAACCGCCCGGAGGGCGAGGCCACGGCCTCGAACTTCAAGCTGGTCAGCAGCGAGACGCCGCCCCTGCAGGAGAACCAGGTCCTGGTGCGCCACCACTTCCTGAGCCTGGACCCGTACATGCGCGGCCGCATGAACGACGCCAAGAGCTACGCCCAGCCGCAGCCCCTAGGGCAGGTGATGCAGGGCGGCACCGCCGGCGAGGTGGTGGAGAGCCGCCATCCGAAGTTCGCGGTCGGCGACAAGGTGGTGGGCTTCGGCGGCTGGCAGGAATACAGCGTGGTCGATGCCTCGCAGCCCGGCACCCTGCGCAAGGTGGACACCACCCACGTGCCGCTGTCGCACTACCTCGGCGCGGTCGGCATGCCCGGCGTGACCGCCTGGTACGGCCTGGTGAAGATCATCCAGCCCAAGGCCGGCGAGACCCTGGTGGTCACGGCCGCCAGCGGCGCAGTCGGCAGCGCCTTCGGCGCGCTCGCCAAGGCGCGTGGCTGCCGGGTGGTGGGCATCGCGGGCGGTGCGGACAAGTGCCGCTACGTCAAGGAAGAGCTGGGCTTCGACGACTGCATCGACTACCGGCAGCATCCCGATGCCAAGAGCATGAGCGCGGCGCTCAAGGAAGCCTGCCCCCAGGGCATCGACGGCTACTTCGAGAACGTCGGCGGCTACATCTTCGATGCGGTGCTGATGCGCTGCAATGCCTTCGCCCGCATCGCGCTGTGCGGCATGATCGCCGGCTACGACGGGCAGCCGCTGCCGCTGGCCAATCCGGCGCTGCTCTTGATCAACCGCATCAAGCTCGAAGGCTTCATCGTCAGCGAGCACATGGACGTATGGCCCGAGGCGCTGGCCGAGCTGGGCCAGCTGGTGGGCAGCGGCAAGCTGCGGCCGCGCGAGTCGGTCGCGCAGGGCATCGAGGCCGCGCCGGAGGCCTTCCTGGGCCTGCTCAAGGGCAAGAACTTCGGCAAGCAGCTGGTGAAGCTGGTCTAGGCGCCAAACGGGGCCGCGATGGACACCGCGACGCACGAGGTCTTCAACCAGCCCACGCCGCTGGTCGACTACAACCTGTTCGAGACGAACCGGCCCTTGCGCGATGTGCTGCGCTTCAACGCGCCGCAGTTGCAGCTGGCGCCGCTGGAACACCTGGGCGGCCTGCTCGGCAGCGCCGAGATGCAGGCGCATGCGCGGCTGGCGAACACCAACCCGCCGGTGCTGCACACGCACGACCGCTTCGGGCGGCGCATCGACGAGGTGGAGTTTCATCCGAGCTACCACGCCTTGATGAAGGCGGCGGTGGGCGCCGGGCTGCACGGCGCGCCGTGGAGCGGCCAGTCCGCCTCGCCCCACGCCCAGCGCGCCGCCGGCTTCATGCTCTTCACCGAGCTGGAGCCCTCGATCCTCTGCCCCATCTCGATGAGCTACGCGGTCACCCCCGCACTGCGCGGCAACGCGGCCATCTTCGCCGACTGGGGCCCCAGGCTCGCCAGCCTCTGGTACGACCCGCAGCTGCGGCACTGGCGCGACAAGCCCGGGCTCACCATGGGCATGGGCATGACCGAGAAGCAGGGCGGCTCCGACGTGCGGGCCAACACCACGCGCGCCGTGCGCGCCGGCGGCGACGCGTGGGGCGAGCGCTATGAGCTCACCGGCCACAAGTGGTTCTTCTCTGCGCCCATGTGCGACGCCTTCCTGGTGCTGGCGCAGGCGCCGGCCGGCCTGAGCTGCTTCTTCCTGCCGCGCGTGCTGGAGGACGGCAGCCGCAACGCGATCCGCATCCAGCGCCTGAAGGACAAGCTGGGCAACAAGGCCAACGCGAGCTCCGAGGTCGAGTTCCACGGCGCCAGCGCCTGGCTGGTCGGCGAGGAAGGCCGCGGCGTCCCGCAGATCCTCGAGATGGGCACCATGACGCGCCTCGACTGTGCCCTGGGCACCAGCGGCCTGATGCGGCAGGCCCTGAGCCTGGCGCTGCACCACACGCACCAGCGCCAGGCCTTCGGCAAGCTGCTGGCCGCGCAGCCGCTGATGAAGAACGTGCTGGCCGATCTCGCCCTCGAAAGCGAGGCCGCCACCGCGCTGGCCGTCCGCCTCGCACGCGCCTTCGACCGTCCGCAGGACCCGCACGAGCGCCTGATGGCCCGCGTGCTCACGCCGGTCGCCAAGTTCTGGATCTGCAAGCGCGGCAGCCACCTGGCCCAGGAGGCGATGGAATGCCTCGGCGGCAACGGCTACGTGGAGGAGGGCGGCGAGGGCGTGATGGCCCGCATCTACCGCGAGATGCCGCTCAACTCCATCTGGGAAGGCGCCGGCAACATCATGGCGCTGGACCTGCTGCGCGCCACGCGAAAGGGCGATGCCGTCGCGGCACTGGCTCAGGAGCTGACGCCGGCGCGCGGCAGCCACGCGGCACTCGACCGCCTGGCCGATGCGCTGCCCGCGCGCATCGAGGCCATGGCCACCGAGGTCGAGGCGCGCCGCCTGGCGCAGGACCTGGCCCTGGCCGTGCAGGCATCGCTGCTGGTGCAGACCGCGCCCCCGGCGGTGTCGGATGCCTTCTGCGCCTCGCGCCTCGGCGGCGACTGGGGCCATGCCTTCGGCACCCTGGGTGCCGGCGCGGATTTCGATGCGATCATCGCCCGAGCCCGCCCGCAGTGAGAAGCCGGGCGCTGAACCAAGGAGCCTCATGGCCGACCTGATCCTCCATCACTACGCCACCTCGCCCTTCTCCGAGAAGATCCGCCTGATCCTGGGCTACAAGAAGCTGGCGTGGAAGTCGGTGATCATTCCGCAGATCGCGCCCAAGCCCGATCTGGCGGCGCTCACCGGCGGCTACCGCCGCACGCCGGTGCTGCAGATCGGCGCCGACGTCTACTGCGACACCGCCCTCATCTGCGACGTGCTGGAGCACGTGGCGCCGATGCCCTCGATCTACCCCGAGCCCGGCAAGGGCCTGGAACGCGTGGTCGCGCAGTGGGGCGACAGCACGCTCTTCTGGGCCGCCATGGGCTACAACTTCAGCGGCAAGGGCCAGGCCGACCTGTTCGCCAACGCGCCGCCCGAGGCGGCCCGTGCCTTGGCCGAAGACCGCAAGGCCATGAGCGTCAACATGGTCCGCCACCGCCCGGGCGATGCCGCGGCGGCCTACAAGTCCTACCTGCGGCGCCTGTCCGACATGCTGGACGACACCGACTACCTGCTGGGCGCGTATCCGACGGTGGCCGACTTCGCCTGTTACCACGCACTGTGGTTCACCCGCAAGCGCACGCCCTCGATGGCCGGTGTCCTGCAGTTCACACCGGCCGTGAGCGACTGGCTGGACCGCATGGCCGCCATCGGCCACGGCACGATGGAAGGCTTCGATGCGGCCCAGGCCATCGCCGTGGCCGCCGCCTCGACGCCGCACACGCTGCTGTCGGACAGCACCTTCCAGGACGACCACGGCATCCCGCTGGGCACGCGCGTGACGATCGCTGCCGAGAGCTTCGGTCCCGAACCCAGCGAGGGCGAACTGATCGCCGCCACGCGCACGCACTACACGCTGCGCCGCAAGGACGCCCGCGCGGGCACGGTGCACGTGCACTTTCCGCGCATCGGCTACACGCTGCGCAAGCTGGAGCCTTAGCTCTCCCCCAGGCTTCGCGCACTTCGTGTCGCTTTCGCCAACCCCCTTCCGGGGGCAACACCAGCGGCCCGGCAAAGCCGGTTCCGCGGTGTTCCACGCAACCACAAGGATGTACAGATGATTCAGGATTTCAAGGGCACCACCGCCGTCCTCACCGGCGCCGGCTCCGGCTTCGGCCTCGAATGCGCGCGCATCGGCGCGGCACGGGGCATGAACCTGGTGCTGGTCGACGTGCAGCAGGATGCGCTGGACCGCGCCGCCGCCGAGATGGAAGCGGCCGGTGCGCAGGTGATGGCGCGCCGGGTCGACGTCTCCGATGCGGGGCAGATGGAAGCGCTGGCCGCCGCGGTCAAGGAGCGATTCGGTGCGCCGCACTTCGTGTTCAACAACGCGGGCGTCGGCGCCGGCGGCCTGGTGTGGGAGAACACCGTGGCCGACTGGGAGTGGGTGCTCGGCGTCGACCTCTGGGGCGTGGTGCACGGCGTGCGCCTGTTCACGCCGATGATGCTGGAGGCCGCCGCCCAGGACCCGGCCTACCGCGGCCACATCGTCAACACGGCCAGCATGGCAGGCCTGCTGACGCCGCCCAACATGGGCATCTACAACACCGCGAAGGCCGCGGTCGTGAGCCTGACCGAGACGCTCTACCAGGACCTCAAGCTCATCACCGACCAGGTCGGCGCCAGCCTGCTGTGCCCGTACTTCGTCCCCACCGGCATCACCAGCAGCGAGCGCAACCGCCCGGGCGCACTGGCGGCGGACCAGCTCACCCGGAGCCAGCTGATCGGCCAGGCGATGAGCAACAAGGCGGTCAGCAGCGGCAAGGTCACCGCGGCGGAGGTGGCGCACATGGTCTTCGAAGCCATCAGCGCCAACCAGTTCTACGTGTTCAGCCACCCCAAGGCGTTGGGCAACGTGCGCAGCCGGATGGAGAACATCGTCAACATCGAGAACCCGGCCGATCCCTTCCTGGCGCGGCCGGACATCGGGGCGCAGCTGCGCGCCCAATTGCGCGCGGGCTGAGCGCCAGCCGGCCATGTCGGTGGCCGGCCGGCAGCGCGTAGGCCACCGCTGGCAGACAAAAACCCTGCCATGGCGACACTGGCGCGATGACTGTCTTCCTGCCGTTGCGGTAATGCAGCAGTTCCACGCCATGGCCGCGCCTGCGCAGCCCGTCCAGAATGCCGCGAGCCCGGCCCGGGCGCACCTCACCAAGGCGGATCTCGGCGCCCAGCTGGCGCGCCGGGCCGACGAATGGGTGCGCCACGCCGAGCCCTCGGACCTGCTGCACGTGTTGCTGTGCGGCGGCTTCGGCCCCGTGATCGAGGAAGAGAACGGACGCGTGCGCACCGGCATCGAGGTGGGCGGCGCGCCCAGTCCGCTGTCGCGCATCGGCATCATCTGGTCGGACCTGCCCGCGGCCGAGACACTGCCCATTGCCGCCCTGGTCTGGGAGGCCACGCCACCACCCGCCGACAGCCGCCTGTGGGAAGCGTGGCTGGCGCTGGACGGCCATGCGCGCGAAGGCGCGCGCCGGTTTCTGCACGACGAGATCGACCAGAACATTCCGCTATTCGAAGCCTGCGCGGAAAAGTGGCTCTGCGAAAACTAAACCTTTCGGCGTAACTGTTGCATTTCGTTGTAACCCACTGCTTCTTCGACAGGCAATCCGGCGGAAAGCCTTGTGGGACAAGGGATGGCGCAGTTGCTCATGCACTTTTCCACAAGCTTTTCCACGCTCCGCGGGGACATGTTCACTGCAGCAGGAACCCCGGCCGACCCGGGTAGGTGGCGCGGCCGGCGCTTGCGCTGCCGGCGCGGGGGAGTAGGCTGAGTCGTTCCCACCCAAGGAGATCTGCATGGCTTACGTCGACGGATATGTGCTTCCGGTCCCCAGGCGCAACATCGAGCGCTACCGGGAGATGGCCACCCTCGCAGGGAAGATCTGGCGCGAGCACGGGGCCCTCGAGTACCGCGAATGCGTGGCCGACGATGTCAAGTCCGGCGAACTCACGTCCTTTCCGCAGGCCGTGATCCTCAAGGACGACGAGGTGGTGATCTTTTCGTACATCGTCTACGAGTCGCGCGCGCACCGCGACGAGGTGAATGCCAAGGTGATGGCCGATCCCCGCCTGGCCGACATGATGGACCCCGAGACCTTGCCCTTCGACGGCAAGCGCATGTTCTGGGGCGGCTTCGAAACGCTGGTCGAGGCCTGACGCGCCCGGCCGCCTCAGGCACCCCCGGGCTGGGCCGCGATCCACGCCCACACCGTCCGGATCGCCGGTTCGCGTTCCCTGCCTTTGGCGGCGGCGAGGAAGTAGCTGCCGGTCTCGAGCGCCGGCCCGAAGGGCTGCACCAGCGCGCCGCTGGCCCGTTCCGCCCCGGTCAGTGTCAGGCTCAGCAGGGCCACGCCCTGACCGGCGAGCGCCGCGAGCAGGGCATGGGTCTCGTCCGAGAAGGACAGGCCTGCCGAAGCCGCGCCGCGCGTGCGCGTCCTGGACGTCCCGGGCGTCCTGGTCCGGGGCTGGGGAACGCCCGCTTCCTCGAACCAGCGCGGCCAGACCGCAGGCGCCTGCGCGTTCGGCTGCCAGTCGCAGTGGATCAGCCGGTGTTTGCCCAGGTCCCGCGCATGCCGCAGGCCCAGCGCCGGGCTGCACATCGGCGCATAGCGCTCGGCCATCAGTTCGGCGGTCGCGAGACCCGCCCACTCGCCGCGGCCGGAGCGGATGGCGAGGTCTGCATCGCCGCGCGCCAAGTCGACCAGCGTGTCGCTCGCATGCAGCCGCAACTCGATGCCGGGGCAGGCTTGCCGGAAGGCCGCCAGGCGCGGCAGGACCCATTTGGCGGCGAAGGCCGTGTTGGTGCTCAGCGTCACGGTCGCGCTGCCGGCGGACGCCCGCAGGGCCCGGATGCCGGCCTCGAACTGGTCGAAGCCTTCGCGCAAAGCATGGAACAGGCGCAGGCCCGCGGGCGTCAGCACCAATTGCCGCGTGAGCCGGCTGAACAGCGGCTGGCCCAGGCCGGCTTCCAGGCCGCGCACCTGGTGGCTGATGGCCGTGGGCGTGACCGACAGTTCGGCCGCCGCGCGCTGGAAGCTCGAATGCGCGGCGGCCGCCTCGAAGGCGCGCAGCGAGGACAAGGGCGGCAGGCGGCGGCTGGGCCTGATGGGTGAGATGTATTCATCCATGGACAAAAAATCATCGGTTGTGATGCGGGCCTTGCACGCCTAGATTTGCCCAGGGCCGCCCGTTCACACACGAATCATATTCATCCATCCAGCTCCAGTCAGGCACGATTTCTCATGACCACGCTTCTTCACATCGACGCCAGCGCCCGTCCGGGCCGCTCCGGCACCGACCCCCATGGCTCCCACACGCGCCGGCTGTCGGCCCGCTTCGTCGAGCGATGGCGCGCCGCCCGGCCCGAAGACCGCATCGACCGCCTCGACGTCGGCCGCGTGCCGCCGTCACCCGTCAGCGGCGATTGGGTTCATGCCGCCTTCACCCCGCCGGCAGCGCGCGCCGCGTGGATGAAAGCAGCGCTGGCCGAAAGCGACCGCCTGGTGGACCAGCTCATCGCCGCCGACCTGATCGTGGTGGGGCTGCCCATGTACAACTTCGGCGTGCCGGCCCCGTTCAAGGCCTACATCGACAACATCGTGCGAGTGGGCCGCACCTTCGGCTTCGACCGCGCGCGCGGAGAGCAGCCGTACTGGCCCATGCTGGCCGATGCGGGCAAGCGCCTGGTGCTGCTGAGCGCACGCGGCGATTTCGGCTACGGGCAGGGGCAGCGCCTCGCGCACCTCAACCACGTGGAGGCCAGCGTGCGCTCGGTGTTCGGCTACATCGGCATCAGCGAGGTGCATGAACTCGCCGTCGAGTACGACGAGTTCAAGGACGCGCGGCTGGCGCAGTCGCTGGCGCAGGCCGAACGGGGTGTCGATCGCCTGGTCGATGCGCTCGCGGCATCGCGGCAGTCGGCGGACTCATTCACAACGTCGCAGCGCGTTCACCGCGCCTAGTCCGCCGGCACGTACTTGTTGCCCGCTGCCTTGTAGCGATCGATCGCCTTGCTCAGGTCATCCAGCTCCTCGCATGGCGTGCTGCACAGGCGCTGCAGCCGCATCTGCCGCTCTTGCGCCTTGGGCAGGTCGCCCAGGATCAGGTAGAGCTCGCCCGAGTACTCCAGGGCGCCACGGTGGTTGGGGTCGATGCGCAGGGCCGCATCGTAGTGGCGCTCGGCCGCCGCATAGTCCGGCGACTTGCTCTTGCGCAGGCTGTACCCCATGAGGTTGTTCCAGTCGGCGTTGCCGGGGTCGTTGACCTGTTGCAGCTCGGCGATCGCGCGCTGCCAGTTCCTGGCCTCGATCTGCGAACGGGCCGCGGCGAGCCGCAGCGCGGGCGGGGTGGAATCGCTGTCCGCAGCGAGGGCGGGCCACGGGACCATGGCGGCCAGCGCCGCGCCGGCCAGCAGGTGACGGAGGGTTCGGGCGGTGGCGGTGTTCATCCGCGCATTGTGCTGCGCGAGGGAAGCGTTGCGCCATAGGCCGGTCGGGCTCGGACGCCCGGCCAGCCCGGACGGTCAATCCGCCGGATGGCCTGTGCCTGCATCGCCCCGCAGCCGCGCGAGCGCCTGCGCCAGCGCCACAACCGACAGCGGTGCCGACCCCTCGGCCTTGTTGTTGATGGCGACATAGGCCAGCTGCCCCGCACCCGTGGTGCCCGCGATGACCCGGGCCAGGGCTTCGCGCGTTTGCGGATCGGGATCGGCGAGCTTGTCGAAGGGCTCGTAGAGCTTCTTCGCCTCTTCGTAGCCATAGGCGCCGTGCAGCCGGTTCAGATTCCAACGGCACACCAGCGGGCCTGGCCACAGCGCGCGCAGCATCGGCAGTTGCTCGCCGATCGGCGGCATCTTCGGATGCAGGCCCAGGCAGTAGGTCGCACCGGCCTCGCGCAGCACCTGGGCCAGGGCCGGCGTCAGCAGTTCGGGATTGCGCAACTCGACGGCCACCACGGCATCGGGCGCCTGCGTCCGCAGCGGCGGCAAGGCCGTGAGCATGCGCCGCAGGCGCTCGAGCAACTCGGGCAGTTGCCCCAGCATCGGCCCCGGCAGGGGACTGAGCTGGAAGACCAGCACGCCCAGCTTCGGCCCCAGCCCGGCCAGCGCGGGGGCGGCGAACTCCTGCACCGCCAGCGTCGGATCGAGAAAGGCCGGATTGGCCTGCATGCCGCGGCCGTCCTCGCCGCGCACCAGGGCGTCGGCCACCAGGCTGGGCGCCTTCACGATGAAGCGGAAGTCCTCCGGCACCGCCGCGGCATAGGCGGCGTACTGGCTGGCCGTGAGCGGGCGATAGAAGCTGCGGTCCAGGCTCACGGTGCGCAACAGCGGGTGCTGGGCATAGGCCGCGAGGCCGTGCTTCGAGAGCACCGACTGCTCGTAGTCACCCTCCCACACCATGCCGGCCCAGCCGGGGAAGAACCAGGAGGAGGTGCCCAGGCGCAGTTGCGGCGGCAGGGATCGGGCCAGCGCCTGCTGGGCGGGGTCGGGCGGGGCAGGGCGGACCTTCGGACCGCCGCTCGATGCAGGGCGCTTCCTCGCCGCAGGCGCGGGCGCGGGCGCTGGTGCGGGCGGAGCAGGCTGCGGGAGTTCGTCGAACAGGGACTCTTGCATGGCGAGGCGCGGTGGATGCGCGGCATTGTGCGGCACCACGGACGGCGTGATCTCCTTCTTCGACACGCAGACCGAAGCCGAGCGAGCGAGAGGCGGGTGGCTCACGCGACGAGGCCTGGTGAAGTTCAAGGCTCTGCGCGACTACCTGTATCGCCCCCTGCACAGAAGCGACTTGAAAGTCTTCCGCAACGAAGCCAGGGGAGGCCGAACAAGAAGCCATCAAAAACATTCAAGTGATCGACGGCGCAGTGAACAGCGTCTACGACATCTTCTCCGCAGCGTATGACGAGTTCGCTCTCATCTTTCCGGAATGGAACGGACGTCGCCTTCATCGATGAGGTCTACGCCGAGGGCGACGCGCAGCGACTCGGTTGACCTGAGCCGCGCCGGCGGCGGGCACAATCCCCGCCATGAAGCACGGGATGCGCGCGCAAGTCGTCTGGTGGCTGGCATGGCTGCTGCTCGCCGTCGCCGGCGCGGTCTGGATCGCGCGCGCCGAGCTGGCGCGGCTGCAGGAGGATTTCGAGACGAACGCGCGCATCGCCCACCGGCTGCTGAGCCAGCAGGTGGTGCAGTACGACGCGGTGCTGGCCACGCTGGCGCTGCTGGAGACGGCGGCCGATGCCGGGCGGCCCGAGCAGCGGCTGTCGGCGGTCTACCCTTCGATCCTCGGTGTCATGCGGCGCGACGACGGCGCCGCGTGGCCCGATCCCGCTCTGGCGCGGGCAGAGTCACGCTCGCGCGAACTGCGCCGCCCCGAACTCGCCAGCCAGGACTTCGTGCGCGGGCGCTACCGGCTCGTGATCGGCGCGACGCCCACCAGCTATGCGCTGGACATCGACCTGCCCGCCACCGTGCCCTGGCGCGACTGGCCGATGGATCCGAAGACGAGCCTGGTGCGCGTGCTGCTCGAACGCGACGGCCAGCAGTTCGTGGTGCAGCCCGGCCGGGCCGCGGCCGCACAGGGCTGGGCCTTCGATTTCCGCAAGGTGCTGGCCTCGGAAAGCCAGGCCTTCGACGTGGTCGCGCAGCGCCACGTGCGCTGGCGCGAACTGCCCTGGGCCCGCATGGCGGCGTGGGCGATGGCCATGGCCGTGGTGCTCAGCGGCGCCGCCGCGCTGCGGCGCCAGCGCATCGAGCGCCGCCGGGCCGAGGAACTGCTGCGGCTCGGCCAGGTCGCGCGCCTCAATGCGCTGGGCGAACTGGCAGCCGGCCTGGCGCACGAACTCAACCAGCCGCTGACGGCGGTGCTGGCGAACACGCAGGCCGCGCGGCGGCTGCTCGACGAGGACCCGCCCGAGCTGGCCACCGCGCGCGGTGCCATGCAGCAGGCGGCGGCGCAGGCGCGCCGCGCCGCCGAGGTGGTGGGGCGGCTGCGCCGCGCGATCGAGCGGCCGGGACAGGCGGGCGCCGCCAGGCCGGTGCCGCTGCAGGAGACGGTGCGCAGCGCGCTGCACCTGCTGGCGCCCGAGTTCGACCGGCGTGACATCGCGCCCGTGCTCGAGGGCGGCTTGCACCCGCCGGTACAGGTGCAGGCAGAGCCGGTGGCGCTGGAGCAGATCGTGCACAACCTGCTGATGAACGCGATGCAGGCACTGGACGAACTGCCGGCAGGCGAGCGGCAACTGAAGCTCGCGATCGAGCGCGAGGGCGGGCAGGGCGTGCTGCGCGTGAGCGACAACGGACGCGGCATCGCGCCCGAACTGCTGCCGCGCATCTTCGAGCCCTTCTTCAGCACGCGCGAGGGCGGACTGGGCCTCGGACTGAGCCTGTGCGAGACGCTGGCCGGCGCGATGGGCGGCACGCTGGCCGCCGAGCCCGCCGCGCCGCGCGGCGCGCGCTTCACGCTGCGCCTGCCGCTGGCGATGCAGGAGGGCCGCGCATGACGCGCCACGAGCCGCAGTCGCCGCTCATCCACCTGATCGACGACGACGACGCGGTGCGTGCCGGCCTGTCGCTGCTGATCGGCACGGTGGGCCTGCGCACGCAGGGCTGGTCGGACCCGCAGGCCTTCGTCGAGGGCTTCGACCGCAGCGGCATCGGCGCCATCGTCCTGGACGTGCGCATGCCGGGCCTCAGCGGACTGACGGTGCTGGAGACCCTGGTGAAGCAGGGGGTGGACCAGCCGGTGATCATGCTCACCGGACACGGCACGGTCGAGATGTGCCGCCGCGCCTTCAAGTCGGGGGCGGCGGAGTTTCTCGAGAAGCCGGTGGACGACGAGCAACTGCTCGAGGCGCTGCAGCAGGCGGTGCGCCAGCATGTGCGTTCGCGCGAACGCGCGCAGGCGGACCAGGCCGCGCGCGAGCGCCATGCGCAGCTGTCGGAGCGCGAATGCGAGGTGCTTCGCTTCATCGTCGAAGGTCTGACCAACAAGGAGATCGCGCGGGCACTCGCGCTGTCGCCGCGCACCGTCGAGACGCATCGCGCCAACCTGTTCGCCAAGCTGGGTTGCGATTCGCTGGCGCAGTTGATCCGGCGCTATGCGGCACTGGTGGCGGACGCACCGTGAGGCTCCGTAGTTCTACGGAGGCCTCGGCGTAGCCGTACGAATGGCGCCGGCGGGCCGCGATTTCTACAGTGGCGATGCGGCCGGCAAGACGCCGGCGCGAGACTCGACACCACTGGAGAACTTCATGCATCCGATCCTTCGCCGCGGCGCGCTCGCCGTCTCCTTCGCCACCATCGCCATCGGCGCGCACGCCCAGGCCCAGGCCCCGGCCCAGGCGCAGAGCCCGGCCGTGCGCAGCGAGAAGAACATCTCGCTGGAACTCGCGAACCAGATCGCCGCCGCCACCGTCGCCGCCTGCGCGGCCAACGGCTACTCGGTCGCTGCCACCGTGGTCGACCGTGCCGGCGTGGTCCGCGCGATCCAGCGTGCCGACAACGCGGGCGCGCACACCATCGCAGCCAGCGAGCGCAAGGCCTGGACCTCGGCCTCGGCCAAGGCGCCGACGCTGGCGATGATGGAGAACGCGCAGAAGAACCCGGGTGCCGCGAACCTGGTGAACATCCCCGGCTTCCTGCTGCTGGGCGGTGGCGTGCCGGTGAAGGCCGGCAACGAAGTCATCGGTGCCGTCGGTGTCGGCGGCGCGCCGGGCGGCCACCTCGACGAGCAGTGCGCCAACGCGGGCATCGACAAAGTCAAGGCACAGCTCGGCTGAACGCGATGAAGGCCCTGCATCGACGGCTGTCGTGGCTTGCGCTCCTGTCGGCGTTGGCGATGGCGCCCGCGGCGGCCCAGGTGCCGCCGTCGGCCGCCGAAGTGCTGGCCTACGAAGGCGTGCACCAGGCCGCCTGGCGCGGCGACCTGCCGCGCCTGAAGGAACTGCTGGCTGCCAAGGTCGATCTCGAGGCACGCGACAGCCGCGGCCGCACCGCGCTGCACGTGGCCACCTACGCGCGCCAGCGCGAGGCGATCCGGCTGCTGGCGCAGGCCGGCGCGAAGCTCGACGTGCTGGAGCATGACCGCTACGACGCGATCACCATCGCGGCGGTGGCCGACGATCCGGCCACGCTCTCGCTGCTGCTGTCGCTGGGCGCCAGCCCGCGCCAGACCACCAGCCGCTACGACGGCACCGCGCTGATCGCCGCCGCGCACCTTGGGCACGACGAGGTGGTGCGCCGGCTGATCGCGGCGGGCGCCCCGCTGGACCACGTGAACAACCTGCACTGGACCGCGCTGATCGAGTCCATCGTGCTGGGCGACGGCGGCCCGCGGCACCAGCGCACGCTGGCCGCGCTGGTCGATGCCGGCGCGAATCTGCGGCTGGCCGACCGGCAGGGCAACACGCCCCTGCAACTGGCGAAGGCCCGCGGCTACCAGGCCATGGTCGACAAGCTGAAGGCGGCGGGCGCGAAGTAGCAAGAGGTGCGCACCCGCCCCTGCCACTCGGGGACAATCGGGCGATTCCTCCGGAGGAGTTCGCCGATGTACATGCCGCCCCAGTTCGACAGCCAGGACCGCGCGATTGCCGCGCAGCTCATGCGCGAGCATCCCTTCGCCAGCCTGATCACGGTCGACGACGATGGCCAGCCCTTCGGCACGCACCTGCCGCTGGTGCTGGACGACCGCGGCGAAGCGGGCGGCTTCGCGCTGCTGGGCCATTGCGCCAAGCCCAATCCGGCCTGGCGCCACCTGCAGGCACGGCCGCGGGCGCTGGTGAGCTTCCTGGGGCCGCATGCCTACCTCTCGCCCTCGGTGTACCCGGACCTTGCCCGGGTGCCCACCTGGAACTACCTGGCCGTGCATTGCAACGTGTCGGCGCGGCTGATCGAATCGGCCCCTGAGAAGGACGCGCTGCTCAAGCGCCTGATCGGCGATCACGAACCGGCCTATGCCCGGCAATGGCGCGACCTGGGCGAGGCGTTCCAGCGCAAGATGCTCGACGGCATCGTCGGCTTCGAGCTCGAGGTGACGGCGTTGCAGTGCAAGCTCAAGCTCAACCAGCACCGGCGCGAGTCGCATGCGGCCATGTACGCGCAGTACAGCGCCGGCTCGCACGACGAGCAGGCGCTCGCGGCCTGGATGCGCCGCCTCGGCATGGCGACCCAGCCCACCCCGGCAGGGGAGCACTGAATGCGCGCGCTGGGCCTGTTGGGGGTGCTGCTCGCGCTCGTGATCGTGGGCGTGCTGGTCAAGAAGCAGCTGGGCGGCACAGCGGCGGCGCCGGGCCAGCCGGCAGCCTCTCAGCCCCGCCAGGTCGAACAGCAGTTCAAGCAGGCGCTGGACGCCGCCATGCAGCAGCCTCGCCCGATCCCGGATGACGACGCCCGCTGAAGCGCATTGGATGCGCCTCGCGCTCGACGAGGCCCAGCGGGCGGCCGCGGCCGGCGAAGTCCCGGTGGGCGCGGTGCTGGTGAGAGACGGCCGCGTGCTCGCCCGCGGCCGCAACGCGCCGGTCGCGCTGCACGACCCCAGCGCCCATGCCGAAATGAACGCGCTGCGCGCGGGCGGCGCGGCACTGGGCAACTACCGCCTCGACGGTTGCGAGCTCTACGTCACGCTGGAGCCTTGCGCGATGTGCGCCGGCGCCATCCTCCATGCGCGGCTGGCCCGCGTGGTCTTCGGCGTGGCCGACCCCAAGACCGGCGCGGCCGGCTCGGTGCTCGACCTGTTCGCGAGGCGCCAGCTCAACCACCATACGCAGGTGCAGGGCGGCGTGCTGGCCGACGAATGCCAGCAACTGCTGCAAGACTTCTTCAAAGGCCGGCGCAGCGCGGCACGCGAGGCGGCCGAGCCGCTGCGCGACGATGCCCTGCGCACACCCGCCGAGCGCTTCGAGGCCTTGCCCGACTACGGCTTCGCGCCGCACTACGTCAGCGACCTGCCGCAACAGCGCGGCTGGCGCATGCACTACCTCGACGAGGGACCGGCCGACGCGCCCTGGGCCTGCCTGTGCCTGCACGGCCCCGGAGAATGGAGCTACTTCTTTCGCCATCTCGCGCGCGTGCACGGGCCGCGGGTGCTGGTGCCGGACCTGGTCGGTTTCGGCCGCAGCGACAAGCCCAAGCGCGAGGCGGTGCACCAGTGGCCATGGCACCGCGACCTGCTGCTCGCCTGGCTGGACCGCCTGCAGCCCGGGCCGCTGGCGCTGGTGTACAGCGCCGGCGCAGGCGAGCTGGCGAGCCTGCTCACCAGCGCCGCACCGGAGCGCTTCATGCTCGCCATCGCCGCCCCCGACGGCGGCACGAGCGCCGAGGCCGCCTGGCGCGCGCCCTTTCCCGATCGCGGCTTCGAAGCGGCGCTGCGAGCCCTCGGCGCCGCACCCGAAGACGTGTCGGGGCCCAGCCCGGAGCAGGCCGAGCTGATCGCGCGAGAGGCGATGGGATACTTCGCCCCGTGAAAAAGAAGCACATCTACATCTATTCCCCCTCCAGCGCCGTGCGCGACAAGGCCGCCTACCGGCGCGGCATCCAGCGGCTGCAGGCGCTGGGCCACGAGGTCGAGGTCGACGAGGCGGCACTTTCCACGTACCAGCGCTTCGCGGGCGACGACCGCACCCGCGTCGCCGCGCTGTCCCGCGCCGCGGCCAGCCGGGCCGACGTGGCGCTGATCTCGCGCGGTGGCTACGGGCTCACCCGCATCCTCGATGCCATACCCTGCAAGGCCATCGCCAAGGCCATCGAGCGCGGCACCGAGTTCGTGGGTCTGAGCGACTTCACCGCCCTGCAGTGCGCGCTCTTCGCGAAGACGGGTGCGGTCAGCTGGTCCGGCCCGGCACTGGGCGAGGACTTCGGCGCCGAGGACGGCCCGGACGAGATCATGGAAGCCTGCTTCGACGACCTGCTGCAAGGACAGGGCGAGGGCACAGGATGGCGCGTGCCTCCGCGCGAGGCCGAGATGCTCGCCGGCTTTCGCGGCCTGCACGGCGCGACGCTGTGGGGTGGCAACCTCTGCGTGCTGACCAGCCTGCTCGGCACGCCTTACTTTCCGGCGGTCGACAAGGGCGTGCTCTTCCTCGAGGACGTGAACGAGCATCCCTACCGCATCGAGCGCATGCTCGACCAGCTGCGCCATGCCGGCGTGCTCGCGCGGCAGAAGGCCGTGCTGCTGGGGCACTTCACCGGTACGCGCAAGTTGCCGCACGACCGCGGCTTCGACATGCGGACCGTGGCGGACCGCCTGCGGGGGCTGATCAAGGCGCCGGTGCTGACGGGCCTGCCCTTCGGCCACGTGCCGACCAAGGTACTGCTGCCGGTGGGCGCCAAGGTCGAGGTCGCGGCCGATGGGCGGGACGTGTTCATGGTGTGGGGGCACCGCCATGCCCCCGGCCACCGCGCCCACTGACGCCCAGCAACGCCCGCCCATCCCGGCCGGGGCCGTCCAATGAAAAAGCCGCTGCGCAAGGCAGCGGCTTTTTCATTGTGGAAGAGGAGGAGGCGCTTCTCAGGTGGTGAAGCGGTGATGCGGCCGCGGCACCATCGCGCAGGGCAGCCCGCCCTTGAACATCCGGTTGATCTCGCGCATCTGGCGGCGGGCGACGGCTTCGCCGTCAGTGGTGCTCAACGCGGTCACCACATCTTGACGGAGGTACCAGAGCGCCTCTATGTCGCCGGCAAAGCGGACCCGTTGCGCGACGCGCTGGGTCGCGTGGCCACCGTGCTTCTGCAGGAGTTCGAGCATGGCACTGCGGATCTGCGCGAGCTGACGATCCGAAGAGCGGCGCAGCCCGAAGACGGGAGACGACAGGAATCGGAAGAGACTGCTGAGTGACGCCATGTGACGAAAGTGAGTGCGTAGAGCGCTGATGGGCGCAACGTTAAAGGTACAAGGGTGTAACACACAAGGGAGAAAGTGCGATTTCACGTTGGAAAACAACATACTTCACACATTTCTTCATGCTTTAGTAGAGCAATTAATAACTAAGTTGTAATAGGATCTGACACCACGTTGCTACTGAATGAAAAAGCAACATCTCGACTTGCCCAGGTCGCGATTTGACGCTGCTCTGGGGCATTTGGGGCCTGCTTTGCCATAATCCTTCGGCGCCAGCCACCAACATTTGCACACTTGCACCAATGACCGGTCACCCCACTGTCGTTTTCGCCGATCTGACTGGGAGTACCAGGGTGTTCGAGGCCATCGGCAACGCCCGTGCCACCGAGACCGTCACGCGCCTGATCCAGTGGATCGGCGGGGTCTGCGAATCGCACGGTGGCCGTGTCGTGAAATCGTTGGGCGATGGCGTGTTCGCGATATTCGCCAGCGGGGCGAAGGCAACCCACGCCGTGCTGGAACTCCAGCGCAATCACCAGAAACGCTTGCAGACCTGGCCGGCGCCGCTGCGCATGGAGCTGCAGATCGGCGTGGCCAGCGGCGAGGTGGTGGAAGTCGATGGCGACTGCTACGGCGATGCGGTCAACCTCGCTTCCCGCCTGAGCGACCTGGCCGGCCCTGGCCAGATCTGGGCGACCGAGTCGGTCATCGACCAGCTGCAGGGCGGAGAGGCACGGCACCGCAGCCTGGGCCCGATCAACATCCGCGGCAAGAACGAGATGCCGGTCGTGCACCGAATCGACTGGCAGGACGAGGTGACCGAGTTCCTCACCATGCCGGCCTCGCTGGCCGCGCCGACCGGGCGAGGGGCGGATTCCTCCTTCGGGCAGATCGAACTGGCATGGCTGGACGTGCGCTCCATGTTCCGCGCCGAAGAGCTTCCGATCCACCTGGGCCGGGTGGACGACGCCCAGTTCGTGGTCAACGATCCTCGCGTGTCGCGGCTGCATGCGCGCATCGAGGCACGCCTGGGCAGCTGCGTTCTGGTCGACATCAGCACGTACGGCACCTGGGTGCGCTTCCACGGCACCGCGGGCGCCAGCGGCGAGATCGCGCTGCGGCGCGACGAGTGCGTGCTGCACGGCAGCGGCGAGATCGGTCTCGGCGCGCCGCTGAGCGACTTCAGCGCGCCCACGATTTCCTTCAACACCACCGGCAGCAGCGTGCTGCTGTCGCGCAGCGGCCGCTGAGAGAGCAGGGCGGGGCGGGGCGGTCGCCCGTCGTCCTTCCCGATTCTTGATATCTCTGCTTGGCAAGCGACGCATCTGCGTCCACCATGGTGTGTTTTTGGGCCGCCGTGCTGCCACCCTTCGATCCCTGGCTGACAAACCGCATCGCCCTCGACGCGGCGGCCGCTGCGCATGCCGACGCCGCCGCGCTCGCGGCGCGGCGCGACCGGCGCCTGGCGGACCTGTTTCGGGCCGCCGCACGCGGTTCGCCCTTCTACCGGCGCTATCTGGCGGGGCGGAATCCGGCGGACATCCGCCTCGACACCCTGCCGCTCGTACACAAGGCCGAGTTGATGGACGCCTTCGACGACTGGGTGGCCGATCCCGTGCTGCGCCTCGATGCGCTGCGCCGCTTCACCGCCGATCGCTCCCGCATCGCCGACCCCTTCGAGGGCCGCTACGTGGTGTGGGAGAGTTCGGGCAGCAGCGGCCACCCGGGCATCTTCGTGCAGGACACCCACGCCATGGCCGTGTATGACGCGCTGGAGTACCTGCGCCGGCCGGCGGCGCGCTCGCTGGAGCGCCTGATGAATCCCTTCGGCATCGGCGAGCGCATCGTCTTCGTCGGTGCCACCGGCGGCCATTTCGCCAGCACGGTGTCGATCGAACGCCTGCGCCGGCTCAACCCGATGCTGGCGCTCAGTCTGCACAGCCTCTCATTTCTGCAATCGCCCGAATCGCTGCTGAGGCAACTGGACGCCTTGCGTCCGACGGTCATCGCCACCTATCCCAGCGTCGCGCTGCTGCTGGCCGAGGAGCGCCAGGCCGGGCGACTGCGGACCGCGCCGCGCGAGGTCTGGACCGGGGGGGAAAACCTGTCGGCCGCCTGCCGCGGCTTCGTGCAGCAGGCGCTCGGCTGCCCCGTGGTCAACAACTACGGCGCCTCGGAGTTCCTCACGCTGGCCAGCGAATGCCGGCAGGGCCGGCTGCATCTCAACAGCGACTGGGCGATCCTGGAATCGGTGGATGCGCAGGGTCGCGTCCTTCCGGCCGGCGGGCGCGGCACCACCACGCTGCTGACCAACCTCGCCAACCATGTCCAGCCCCTGATCCGCTACGACCTGGGCGACCGCGTCTGGCAGGACCCCGTCCCCTGCGCCTGCGGCAGCGCGCTGCCCGTGATCGAGGTGGAAGGCCGCAACGACGACGCCCTGCGCCTGGGCCGGCCGGGCACGCGAACCGTCCGCGTCCCGCCGCTGGCCGTGAGCACGGTGCTGGAAGACGATGGCGGCCTGTTCGATTTCCAACTCGTGCAGAAAGGCCCTTGCGAGCTGCTCCTGAGCACCGGCCTCAGGGGGCAGGCCGCGGATGCCAGCCTGCGCCGCGCGCGCAGCGCGCTGTCGGCCTTCCTCGCCAGGCAGGGCGCGGTCGGCGTGCACATCCATTGCCGCAGCGGCGCGCGCGAGCATCGCGGCCTCAGCGGCAAGGTCCAGCGCGTGCGCATTGCCGCATCCGAGGCTTGAAGCGGCGGCCTCCTTCCTCTAGGCTTCGCTTTCGACCGGCGCGACGCTTCGCACGAGCCGCAGCCGGAACGGAATCGGAATCCACTGGGAGACCCTGATGACCTTCGCCTCTGCCACCGATCTGCCCAGCGGTCCTTATGGCAGCTTCCAGTCGCTGCTCGATCTTCAAACCGCGGTCATCGACAGCTTGATGCGGGTGCAGCAGGCCCAGCTTCAGATGCTGACCCTCTGGCAACAGCCCTTCGCTGCCGTGAACCAGGAACTCTGGGACCAGTGGATCTGCCGCTTCGGTGGCGGCGTGCCCATCGACGGCTGAGTGTCGCTCGCGGTCACCGCGACGCCGCGTTCCCCGGGATCGCGGGTTTGTACCTAGATTCGCAGCCTCAAGTTCCACGAGGCCGCAGCCGATATGCCTGGTGACCCGGCCCGGTATCGACGGCCGTCTAGGAACAAGCATGCGGAATATGAAGATCGCGACCCGCCTCGGGTGGGGCTTCGGGATCGTGCTGCTGTGCATGGCTGCATCGATCATGGTGGGCATGCTCCATTTGCGCAGCACGGCTGACATTCATGTGCGAGCCCAGGCCGCGCAGATGGAGGCGCTGTCGAGCGCGATGCGCCAGTTGTCCGAAGGCGCGGGTGCCGCAGACGCCGCGCAGAAGCATCTGGCCGCCCTCGGCGCCCTGCAGGCACAACAGGCCAGGCACGCCAAAGCGGCCGCCGCGGAAATCGAAGAGGCGATCGCCGGCGCCAACGGCTGGCTTCTGGGACTGGGGCTGCTCGCGCTGGGGACCGGCGTGGGCTGGACCCTCGGCATGGTGCGAGCCATCGTACGGCCGCTGGACGAGGCCATCCTGATCGCCGAGACGGTGGCCGCGGGCGACCTCAGCAAGGAATTCGGGACCGAGCGCGGCGGCGAGTTCGGCCGGCTGCTGCGCGGCATGGGCGAGATGGAGGACACGCTGACCGACGTGGTGACCCGCATCAAGGCGTCCACCGATTCGATCGTGGCGGCATCGAGCGAGATCGCGTCCGGCAACCAGGACCTGTCCTCGCGCACCGAGGAGCAGGCCAGCTCGCTGCAGCAGACGGCGGCCTCGATGGAAGAGCTCACCAGCACCGTCAAGCAGAATGCCGACAACGCGCGCCAGGCGAATCAGCTGGCGCAGTCGGCCTCCGACGTGGCGGTCAAGGGCGGCGACGTGGTGAGCCAGGTGGTGGACACCATGGCGTCGATCCATGCGTCCTCGAAGAAGATCGTCGACATCATCGGCGTGATCGACGGCATCGCCTTCCAGACCAACATCCTGGCGCTGAACGCGGCGGTGGAGGCCGCGCGGGCGGGCGAACAGGGCAAGGGCTTCGCGGTGGTCGCCGCCGAGGTGCGCCACCTGGCGCAGCGCTCCGCCGGCGCGGCCAAGGAGATCAAGGGCCTGATCGACGACTCGGTGGGCAAGGTGGACGCCGGCACCGCGCTGGTGAGCGAAGCCGGCCGCACCATGGAAGAGATCGTTGGAAGCGTCAGGCGGGTGACGGACATCATCGGCGAGATCACGGCAGCCAGCCACGAACAGACCCAGGGCATCGAGCAGATCAACCAGGCCATCACGCAGATGGACCAGGTGACGCAGCAGAACGCCGCGCTGGTGGAACAGGCCGCGGCCGCGGCGGCCTCGATGCAGGAGCAGGCGGGCAAGCTGTCGCAGGTGGTGGGCACCTTCAAGCTCGACGATGACGAGGCGCCCGCCGTGCCCGTGCCCCTGCCGGTGCCCGCGTCCTTGCCCGCGTCCGCGTCGGCGCGGCCGGTCGCCGTGCGGCCGAAGGTGCCGGCCAAGCCAATGCAGCGGATTGCCCCGCCAGTGCCGCGCGAAGCCCCGTCGAAGCTGCCCGCGGGCGGCGACTGGGAGAGCTTCTAGACGTGCTCTGAGGGCTAGCGCTTCGCCAGGTCCAGAACCGCAGCCGCGAAGGCCGCGGGCGCTTCCTGCGGCAGGTTGTGGCCGATGCCGCCGGGGATCGTCCGGTGCTCGTAGCGGCCCGCGAACTTGCGGGCGTACGCACTGGGCTGCGGATGCGGCGCGCCGTTGGCATCTCCTTCCAGGGTGATGGTCGGCACGCCGATGAGCGGCGCCTGCGCGAGCCGCGCTTCGAGCTCGCCATACTTCGCTTCGCCATCTTCCAGGCCCAGCCGCCAGCGGTAGTTGTGCACCACGATGCGCACGTGGTCCGGGTTGTCGAAGGCCGCGGCGCTGCGTTCGAAGGTGGCGTCGTCGAAGGCCCATCGCGGCGACGCGGTCTGCCAGATCAGCCGGGCGAAGGCCTTGCGGTTCTTCTCGTAGCCCAGCCGTCCCCGTTCGGTGGCGAAGTAGTACTGGTACCACCACTGCAACTCGGCCTCCGGCGGCAACGGCACCTGGCCGCTTTGCTGGCTGCCGATCAGGTAGCCGCTGACCGACACCAGCGCCTTCACGCGCTCGGGCCACAGCGCCGCCATGATGCAGGCGGTGCGTGCGCCCCAGTCGCAGCCTGCGATGGTGGCCTGGCGGATCTTCAGCGCGTCCATCAGCGCGATGATGTCGACGGCCACGGCGCTCTGCTGGCCGTTGCGCGGTGTCGCTTCGGAAAGAAAGCGCGTCCCGCCGTAGCCGCGCAGGTGCGGCACGATCACCCGACGGCCGGCCGCGGCCAGCAGCGGCGCGACGTCGACATAGGTGTGGATGTCGTAGGGCCAGCCGTGCAGCAGGATCACGGGGTCGCCGTCCGCGGGGCCGAGTTCGGCGTATTCCACGTCGAGCACGCCGGCGTGGATGTTCTTGAGCGGCGCGAGGCGTCTCAGCGGCGCAGCCGAGGTCGGGGCCGCATCCTGGGCCCATGCCGCCGCGGTGCCGAACTGCGCGGCCATGGCGCCGATGGCAGCGGCGCCCAGGAATGAGCGCCGGGGGAGTGCGAATGCGTGTGTGTTCGACATGAGTACTTCCTTGTGAGATGGAGGGAGCCGGTTCGGGCTTTGTCGAACGGATTGTTGTGGCCGGGCACGCTCTGACGATGTACCTTCGTATGCCTCTGTATCCGGAGCGGCTTTGGCCACACTAAATTTCATGACGCGTGGCGAGCCGGGGCGCCCTGCGCGCCGGAGCGAGTCAGTCACAAGGAAGGAGGGGTCATGACCGATACAGTTTCCTCGGCCCTGCTGGCCCATGAATCGTCTGCGCGGTACGAAGAGCTGAAGCTGGCGTTTGCCTGCGAGTGCGCCGAGCGAGTCCGCCACTTGCTCGAGGATGAGCGTGTCACGCGCTGCCTCGACGTCCTGAAGGCGTACGTCAAGGGGGAGGCGGATCGAGCAGCGCTCGATCAGGCCGCGGCCGAAGCCGCAACGCTGGCCAATGGGCATCAAGGCTCCCGCTCGTTGGACGGCGTGGGTCATGCCGCCGTGTCGGCAAGCTATGCCGTTGCGAATGCATTGGGCGGCCGTGCCATTCAGGCGGCAGACTACGCCGCGTACGCTGTGGTCTACGCCGAGGGGGGGTATGGCGCCGTGTGCGACCCCGAGTCCTTCGTCGCCGAGAGGAAGTGGCAGTTGGCAGCGCTGGAGCGGCTAGTCCACTGACTCATTGAACTGGCCCCCCCGAGGGGCGTGCGAGACGGGCTGCGAAGCGAGGCGCCAGCCTCTTAGAAGCCCGTCGAATCAGGCTCACACGCTCGCTCGGCACCTCGGCCTTGGTGTCGCCCATCGCGACGATCTCGAACGAGGATCGGGCTGCCAGCTTGCGCGAGAGCGTGTCCCGAGGGCCCAGGGCGGTGAACTCGCGGTGCGATATCACGTGGACCTGCAGCTGCCGCGAGATGGTCTTCACGACCTTTTGCAAAGCGGCAGCCAGAAGAGCATCAAGCTGGGCTACGCGGTTTTCTACTGGGCGAGCCGGTTGCTGCGACAAGGTAATCTTTCCCTGCCCGAGGTGTCGCGCCAGGTCGGCTACGAGTCAGTGGCCGCCTTCAATCGGATGTTTCGGCGCGGTACAGCAAGGACGCCTGGCGCCGATGACGGCCAGGAACGGATATTCGACGATGGGGCTCACTCAACCAAGAGCGTCTTTCGCGGAAGCTTGATGGTGAAGACACATCCAGTGCCCGGAAGGTCCCGAACGTTCAATACGCCCCCCTCAGCCTCCACGCTTCGTCGCGCGATGGAAAGACCGAGTCCCAAGCCGCTCTTGTTCTCACCAACCTGCACAAAGGGCTGGAAAATGCGCGCTGTGGCTCCTGGCGGAAGTCCACCGCAGTGGTCCATGACGTCGACCAGGACATAGTCCCCTTCGGCATGGGCACTCAGGATGACTTCGGTACGAGGTTGGGTGAACTTTATGGCGTTCTGCAGCAAGTTCACCAGGGCCGCCAAGAGCCGCTCCCGATTGCCCGAGATGCCCAGTGTGCCATCGACGTCGAGGACCGAGAGCGTGCAGCCCTTGGTGCTCGCATCGAGCGAGGCGGCATTCCTGGCCTCCGCAACGAACGACGCGACCGAAAAGGCCGCCTCCTGAGGACCTTCGGCCGCGACCCTGACCTGAGACAGTGACAGATTCAGCATGGCCGCCAACGAGGCCAGGCTCCTTTTCAGCACGGCGCCTGTTGCGCCGCCAATCGGAACTCTTCCCGATTCCAGCGCGGTGAATGCAAGCGTTGCGGTGTGCAAGTAGTTCCGCAGCTCATGCACCAGCACCCCCAGTCGCTCGTTCTCCTCGGCGGTCTGCTGAAGTGCGACGCTGGCGTCCCGCCAGGTGCTGAATTCGGTGACCGCGTCGGCAATGGCGTTGTCGAGGCAACGGTTCAAGGTGCGGAACTCGTCGACGGAGAACGGCGCATCGAGTTCGACGGCGAGGTCAGTGATGGCCTGGCAAAGGTCGCCGTAGTCGTGCACGACTTGGTCGACGGAAAAGCCGAGCTCCATCAACTGCTTGCCGTGCGCTGCCGCACTCAGGCCCATTTCGGACAAGGCAGCGGCGTCACCGCCAGCAGCACCTGAAATCCTGAAGCTCTCGTCGACCTCGCCGTTCTCCTGCGCTTCCAGCGTCCTCATCAGCTGGTCCAGGAAAATCGGAACGCCGTTGGCCAACTGCTCAGCCGTGGCTGCGCGCTTGGGTCGTTGAGCAACCTTGGCCTTGCACCTTTCGATGAGGTCGTCGCGATGGTTCGAGAGGAATCGATGCATGTGGCCGTCCATGAAGAGCCCCGGTTTCGACGAGTTCGAAGAGCTCAGTGGGGAAAATTCGGCGTCCCCCGCACGTCGGCGAGGTCCGTCCATCAGTTCACATCATGCGCCATGTTTGCCACGCTCCGCAAAGTGGGCATCCAGCCGCCCGCATTCCCGCTCGAACGCCGCCATGCCTGCAAGCACGGTTTTCCAGTCGCCGGCGCGGCTGGCGCGGTCGATGCGTTCGCAAGCCGCGGCGAAGGCGAGCGCGCCCACCATCTTGCTGGCGCCTGCCATGCGGTGCGCGAAGCGGGTGACCTGGGGCACGTCGTCGTCGGCCACGGCCTGGCGCAGTCCGGCCGAATCGTCCTCGCAGGTCAGGCGGAAGGCGGCCAGCACCTGGTTCACCATCAATGCATCGCCCGCGCAGTTGGCCGTCAGCAGGGCCTGGTCGATCGGGCCATCGGCGATGCTTGCCTGCGGGTCCGATGCCGGCGTCGCCGCGGGCAGGGCAGGGGCGAGGGGCAGCGGCAACCAGCGATCGAGCTTGGCCGTCAGCTGCGCCAGCTCCACCGGCTTGACCAGGAAGTCGTCCATGCCGGCGGCGAGGCAAGCCTCCGCTTCGCCCTGCAGCGCGTTGGCGGTGCAGGCGATGATCGGCACGCGCGCGGCGCCGAGCTCGGATTCCAGCCCGCGGATGTTGCGCGCGAATTCGTAGCCATCCATGTGCGGCATGTGGCAGTCGGTGATGACCAGCCCGTAGCGGCCGGATCTCCACGCAGCGAGGGCCTGCACGCCATCGTCCGCGGTCTCGGCGGCGTAGCCCAGGGCCCGCACCTGGCGCAGCAGCAGCATGCGGTTGACGGGGTGGTCGTCCACCAGCAGCACCAGCGTGCCCTCGGCCTCGGCTTGCGCGGTGTCGGGCGCCATGCGCCGCGCGGACGAGGACGAGGAAGGAAGAGGGCGCGCGCCATCGGCGCCCGGGGCCGGCACCGCCTCGGCGATGGGCAGGGGCAGTTCCAGCGTGATGGTGGTGCCCTTGCCCGGCTCGCTCTCCATGCGGATCGAGCCGCCCATCATCTGCGCCAGTTGCCGCGAGATGACCAGCCCCAGGCCCGTGCCGCCCGGCCGCCGCCGCGCCTCCTCGCCCTCGGCCTGGCTGAAGGGCTGGAACAGGCGCTGCTGGTCTTCGGGCGAGATGCCGATGCCGGTGTCCTTGACCTCGAAGCGCAGGTGCTCCACGCCGTCCGAGCGGCCCAGCCACTGCACGTTGATGTCGATCCAGCCTTCGGTGGTGAACTTGATCGCGTTGTTGACGAAGTTGTTGAGGATCTGGCGCAGCCGCACCGGGTCGACCCGCAGCGCCGGGCTGACGCGCGGGTCCACCATGCGCCGCACGATCAGGCCCTTGCTGCTCGCGTTGCCCAGGTAGATGCTCTGCACCTCTTCGATCAGCCGCTTGATGGAGACGACCTCGGGCCGGACCTCCAGCTTGCCGGCCTCGATCTTCGAGAAGTCGAGGATGTCGTCGATGATGCGCAGCAGCGAACGGCTCGATTCGCGCACCAGCCCGAGCGTCTCGCGCTGCTCGGCATCCAGTTCGGTCAGGCCCAGCAGTTCCAGCATGCCCAGCATGCCGTGCATGGGCGTGCGGATCTCGTGGCTCATGGTGGCCAGGAAGGTGCCCTTGGCGCGGTTGGCGGCCTCCACCTCGGCGCTGCGCTGGGCGAGGGCGGCGTTCAGGCGCTCGATCTCCTGCTCCTTCTTCTTTCTTTCCGTCACGTCTTCCGACATGGTGAGCAGGTAGCGCGCCTCGCCGGACTCGTCGAAGATCGGGATCTTCTTCGCATGGAGCACGTGCACGCTGCCGTCGCGGGTGTGCAGGCTCTCCGCGGGAATGTCCACTTCGCGGCCCAGGGTCAGCGCCTCCTTGTCCTTGGCCGTGAAGAAGTCGGCTTCGGCCTGCGAGACGACGAACTCGTGGGCCGTCTTGCCCAGCAGCTCCTGCTGGCTGCGCCCCGTCAGTTCCTCCATGGCGCGGTTGACGCGGATGACCTTCAGCTCCTTGGCGTCCTTGACGATGACCTGGTAGGGGATGTGGTGAATGATGGAGTTGAGGAAGGTGTTGGCCGTTTCCAGTTCGGCCGTGCGTTCGCGCACACGTGCCTCGAGCTCGGCGTTGAGGGTGCGCAGGTCTTCCTCCACCTGGCGCAGCGCCGCCATGTGCTGCCGCTCGGCGATGGCCCGCCGCACCGAGTAGCGCAGCCGGTGCAGGCGCATCTTGATGACGTAGTCCGTGGACCCGGCCTCCATGCACTGCACGCCTTCTTGCTCGCTCAAGAGCGCGTTGGTGATGACGATCAGCAGCAGGCCGGGATGCCGCTGCAGCACCTCCCGCACCAGCGCCAGGCCGCCGATTTCGAAGTCGCAGAGCACCAGGTCGAAGGACTGCCGCTGCAGGGCGGCGACGAAGTCGTTCCGGGTCCGCACCCAGGTGATGTCGCAGGCCAGGTCTTCGGCCTGCAGCCCGGCCCCGATGCGTTGCGCGTCGGCCGGATCGTCCTCGAGTTGCAGCACGCGGATGGTGGTGCTCATCGGCGTGCGTCCTGTCCGTGCTGCCCGTCCTGTTCGCCGCGCAGGGACGCCACCACGTCCTTGAACTCCTCGCGGTTGCGCTCGCTCAGCGCCGAGAGGGCCTCGTGCGCCTTCAGGATGCGCTTCTGCACCGCGGCCTGGTCGCCGCCGGCGTCCAGCGGGTAAAGCTCCGGCGCGGCGGGCCGGTCCTCACGCACCGCGGCCAGCACCTGCTGCATGCTCAGCTCCTCGAACATGGCGCGGACGGACGGCGCCACCTCGGCCAGCGACACGCCGCCGCGGGCGACCAGTTCGTGCACCGTGCCCAGGCAGGTGCTGTCCATGTACTCGCAGCCGGAGAGGTCCAGCACCAGGGGCCGTCCCCTGTCCAGCACGGCCAGGGCCGCTTCGTGGAAGGCGTCGCATTGCATCCAGCTCGCCCGGCCGCGCAGCGCCAGCCAGGCGACGTGATCGGCTTCGCCGAAGAACACCACCTCGCTCTCGGGCCGCGGCATCGTGGAGGCGGCGGCCGCGGGGCGCTCGGCGCCGTTGTCGAACCAGGAGGCGCCCGCATGCGCGTCGATCAGCAGGATGGTGACGTCGTCCCGGTCCACCCCCGCGGGCATCGCGCCATGCACTTGCGTCATCACGTCCTGCGCGCTGGCCAGCGGGCTGGCAAGCACCTGTTGCAGCGACTCGAGCTCGGGCGCCGACCCGGAGGGCAGCAGCCCGTCGGTGTAGAGAAGGATGCGGTCGCCCGCCAGCAGGTGCAGCCGCTCCTGCCCGAAGCGCGCATCCGCCGCCAGCCCCAGCGCGGGCCCGGTGCGGCGGACCTGGCGCCTCTCCCCGCCTTCGCGCGCGATCAGCACGGGGGGATGGCCTGCGGAAGCCAGCGTGAGGCTGGCGTCCGAGGTGTCCAGCAGGCCGAACACGGCGGTGAGGAACAGCCCGGGCGCCGCATGTGCCTCGCAGATCGCGCGGTTCACCGCGGCCAGCACCTCGGCCGGGGGCAGCGCCAGGCCGCTCACCGCGTCCACCAGCACCAGCCGCTGCTTGAAGAGCACCGAGAGCATGGCCGAGGTCACGCCGTGGCCGGTGGCATCGGCCAGGTAGAAGGCGAGGTGATGCTCGCCCAGACGCACCACGTCGTACAGGTCGCCGCCCACGTGCTGCCCGGGCCGGTACACCGCCTGGATGCAATAGCCCTCCATCGGCGGCGGGCTGCGCGGGAGCAGGGCGCGCTGGATCACTTCCGCGCGCTCCAGGTCGCGCCGCAGCAGTTCGGAGGTCTCCTCGAGTTCGCGCACCTTGTCCTCCAGCGCCCGGTGCAGGCGCTCGCGCTCGGCCAGCAGGTGGCGGCGCTCGAGCGCGTTGCGCACGGCCACGCTCATCTCTTCCTTGCGTGGCGACTTGGGCAGGAAGTCGAAGGCGCCGAGGCGGATGGCGGCCACGGCCGAGTCGAAGGTCTCCAGGCCGGACAGCACGATCCACATGGCCTCCGGCACGGCCCGGCGCCCCCAGCGCAGCAGTTCGAGGCCGTCCATGCGCGGCATCATGATGTCGGTCAGCACCAGCGCGACCTCGGGATGCTCGCGCAGCACCTGCTGCGCCGCGATGCCGTCGGCCGCCTCCAGCACGGGCGCACAGCCGAGGCTCTGAAGCGTGAGCTTCGCCATCAGGCGGGTCACCGGCTCGTCGTCCACCACCAGCGCCACGGGAGGGACAGGGTCGAGGTTCATGACATCGGCAGGCAGGACGCCTGCGCCTTGCGGGACGGAAATTCTCCGGGGCGCCGGGCTCGATGGCAAGCCGGGGAAGACGCCTTGCGCGACGGCGAAAAAGCTCAGCGATTCCGGGGCAGGGCCGCCGCCATGGTCGGCCACGGGCGCCGTGGAAGCGGACCGCGCGTTCCCGTCGGTCCGCTTACCCCGCGACCGCTCGCGGCACCGAAGCCGAACGCCGCCGCGCGGCGCCGCGTTCCTGCAGCAGTGTCAAGCCGACCGTGATGGCCATGAAGACCACCGCGGCCCAGAAGATCGCGCTGAAGTGGCCGCGGTCCAGCAGCCATCCGAAGAAGGCCGGGCCGACGGCGCCGCCGATGTTGAAGCCGGTCGACACGATGCCGAAGGCCTTGCCTTCGCCGCCGGGCGGTGCGGCGGCACGCACGAGCATGTCGCGCGAGGGCGCGATCATCCCGGTGAGAAAACCCGCGACGCCCAGGCAGAGGACGAATGCCACCGGCGGCAGTCCGCCCCAGGCTACCAGCGCGGTCAGCACCGCGGCGCCGGCGAAGGCAGCGGCCGCGACCAGGCCGTGGCGGCGCGTGCGATCGGCCAGCGTGCCGCCGGCGAGCACGCCGAAGGCGCTGGCGAACAGGAAGGCGGTCAGCGCGGTGTTGGACCAGGGCAGGGTCTGGCCATAGCCGCCGACCAGGGCGGAAACCGAGAACTTCTCGATCGAGCCGGTGCTCAGGTTGAGGAACACGTACAGCAGGGTGAGGGCTGCGATGGCTGGCGTCAGGACGCCGAGCGGGCGTCCGTGCGGCCGCGCCGTACCCGTTCGCTGCGCCGGCCTGGCGCGCTGCGCAGCCACGGGCTCGCGGCTCATCCACACCGTGAACCAGGCGATCAGGCCCGCCAGCGCCGTCGCGCCGAAAGCCCATGGCACGCCGCCCACCGCATGGATGCTCAACAGCATGGCCGGTGCGATGGCGCCGCCCAGGAAGCCGGAGAAGGTGTGCACGGAAAAGGCCCGGCCCAGCCGCGACTCCTGGATGCCGGCGGACAGCATGGCGTAGTCGGCCGGGTGGTAGACACCGTTGGCCAATCCCGCGAATGCCATCGCGACGAGCAGCCACGCATAGCTGTGCAGGAAGGCGAGCGAGGCGAAGCTCGCACTGCCGAGCGCCAGGCCGGCGAGCAGCACGCGCCGCGCGCCGAAGCGGTCCACCGCGAATCCCAGCGGTGCCTGCACCAGTGCCGACACGATGTTGAAGACGCTCAGTGCCAGGCCGAGTTCGACGAATCCGACGCCGAGGAAGGCCGGCAGCACGGGCAGGAGGGCCGGCAGCGCCAGGATGTGCAGGTGGCTGACGAAATGCGCCGCGCTGACGCGCGCGAGCAGGCCCATGCCGGGCCGGGGTGGTGATGTGTTCGGGAGGGAGACGTTCATGCAGCGCGCCATTGTGCTGCCGCCGCGCGTCCGACGGGCGCGCGGTGTCTTTGGGCTACTCGCCCGATGACGGCGGCATCTGCCGGAACACGTTGGCGCCCAGCGCGCTGCCGTGCACGGCCAGGTGCGCGCCCATCTGGATGGCCTGCAGCAGCTCGGCGCGGTTGAGGCCTTGCGACAGCGCGGTCGCGATGAGCTGCCGTACCGCCCTGGGATTGAACGCCGTGAAGCAGGCATGAAGGGCCAGTTGCACCAGGCTGCGCTCGGCCGGGCTCAGGCCTGCACCGGGGCGGCCCTGCTCCACGAAGTCGAGCAGCACGTCCACGTAGCCGGGGTCCAGCCGCGCCAGGGCGTCCAGGCCCAGCGCGTGGGCGTTGCCGAACCTGCCGATGCGGGCCTGAAGGGCCGGGTCCACGGGCGCGGCGCCGGGGCCGGCGAGCTCGTCCAGGATGTCGGCGGCCTGGCACACGCCGGCCACGCCCTGCACGGCCACGAGATGCAGCACGTCGAAGATGTCGGCCGGGGTCGCGCCGACCTCGAGCGCGCGCTTCATGTGGGTGTGCAGGCCGGACTCGAACAGGTGCGAGGACGAGGCGTCCAGTCCCACGTAGATGAGCTCCACCATGCGTTCGCTGAGGGGGCCGGTGTGCGCGGGGTGGCCGGCGTAGCGTGCGTACTGCTCCACGAACGCGGGGTTCACCTGCAGCATGGTCTCGGTCCAGGGCCGCCAGTAGCCGCGCTGGGCGATGAAGAAGGCTCGGATCCGCGCGAGTTCGGGCTCGCGCTTCCGATCGGTCGGGGAAGGGTCCGCGCTCATGGGCTTTCTCGTGGCGCGTCCGTGCGCACGGCGACGGTCTGCCCCGTGAGGTACTGGGCAGCGGCGCCGCAGGCGTAGCGCAGCAGCGGGTGCAGGGCAGAGGGCTCGAAGGACGGCGGCACTTCCAGCGCATTGATGCGCAAGGCCCGCGGTCCCCACTCGCAGGCGAGGGTGGCGACCAGCATGTGCGCCGCCGCGGCATCGCCTGCGTCCTGCCAGCGGCCGGGGCTCGCCTGCGGCAGCAGCAGGGTCAGGCTGGCCTGTTGCTCATGGCGTGCGGCGAAGCGCACGGCCGCGGCGTGCACGGCGCGTAGCAGCCCGGCGGGCCCCGCATGCAGGGGCGACAGGTCGAGGCAGGCGGCGTAGCGGCCTTGCCCGGCGGACGTGCTCGCGGCGGTCAGCGCTTGCCAAGGCGCCTCGTCGCCGCCGCAGACCTCCAGCCACAGCGGCAGGTCCAGCGGCAGCACCGGCAGGGCGGCCGGCGCGAAGGCCTGGCTTCCGCCATAGATGGACGAGCCGCCGTTCACCGCCAGCACCTGCCCGCTCAAGGGCCGGGCGCCGGGGCTGGCGAGGAAGTAGAGCGCCTGCGCCAGCTCCGCCGGCGCGGCCATGCGCCCCAGCGGAATCTTCGCCACCGCGCGCGCGGGGTCGATGCGGCCGGCGTGGATCAGGCCGTCCACCAGCTCGGTGCGCACGAAGCCCGGCGCCAGCACGGCCGCGCACCAGCCGGGCTGCGCCTCGGCCAGTGCGCGCGTCTGGGCGATGAGCCCGGCCTTGCTCGGGCTGTAGGCGCCGCGCCAGGGAATGGCATGCAGGCCGGCGCCGGAGGACACGTTGACGATGCGCGCACCCGGCCGCAGCAGCGGCGTGCATGCGTCGACCACCGCGGCGGGCGCCGCCAGGTTGAGCGCAAGCAGCCGTTCCAGCTGCGCCGGCTCCTGCGCCACCAGCGGCGTGTTGGAGGCGTCGGACATGCCCGCGTTGTTGAGGATGGCGTCCAGCACGGGCGTGCCCTCGCGCAGGGAGGCGACCTGTGCGGCATCGCTGAGGTCGATGTCGCGCAGCACGTGCGCGCCGGCGGGCGGCGGGGGCAGTTCGCGGCCCAGCGCCTGCAGGGCCTCGGCGTTGCGATCGACCAGCACGCAGGCCCAGCCCGTGGCCGCGAACAGCCGGGCGGTGTCGCGCCCGATGCCCGAGGCGGCGCCGGTGATCAGGACCGTTGGCATGTGCGCCACGGCCTCGATCAGATGTTGGTCAGCGTGATGCCGCCATCCACGGTGAGCGCCTGCGCGGTGATGAAGCCTGCGTCGTCGCTCGCCAGGAAGCAGATGCTGCGCGCGATGTCCTCGACCGTGCCCAGGCGGCCCAGCGGCGTGCGGGCGATGCGGTTGGCGTCGCGCTCGGCATTGCGGTTGCGCTGCGTGCCTTCGGTGGGAACGGCCGAGGGGCACACTGCATTGACGCGGATGTGGCGCGCGCCCAGCTCGGCCGCCGCCGCGCGCGTGATGCCCAGGATGCCGGCCTTGATGCCCGAGTACACCACCGAGTTGGCGGCCGAGCGCAGCGCCGCGACCGAGGCCACGTTGACGATCGACCCGCCGCGCTCCGGGTCCATCACGGCCACGGCCTCCTGCAGGCTCCAGATGACGGACTTGAAGCCGACGTCCAGCATGCGCTCCACCGTCTCCGGCATGATTTCCGGGATGGCCTGGTAGCGCACCCAGGCCGCGTTGTTCACCAGGATGTCGAAGCGCCCGCCATGCGCGAAGGAACGCTGGATGGCCTCGCGGATACCTTCGCGGCTGGCGATGTTCACCGGCACGCCGAAGGCGCGCTGGCCGCGGGCCTCGATCTCTTTCACCACCGGGCCGACCAGTTCTTCCTTGAGGTCGTTCACGCACACCACGGCACCGCGCGCGGCCATCTGGAGCGCGGTCTCGCGACCGATGCCGGCACCCGCGCCGGTGATGAGGGCCACGCGGCCTTGCAGATCCTGATTCATGAAAATTCCTTGGGTGTCACACGGAGCGGATGAAGTCCTGTCCGACCTGGCGGGCGAGGGCGCCCGAGCCGAAGGCCGCATCGAACTTGCGCACTTCGCGCAGGGCGTGGTGCAACGGCAGTTCCCACGTGAAGCCCATGCCGCCGTGCAGGTGGATGGACTTCTCGAGCACGAAGGCCGCGCTCGACAGGGTCTGCGCCAGCACCGGCCCGGTGTTGCGCAGGCCTTTGTCTTCGTCCGGTCGCAGCACGCGGTGGATGCCGGCGTTGCAGGCCTCCTGCAGCAGCCGCATGCGCGCCAGAAGATGCCGCACCGCCTGCTTGGCCGAGAGGGGCCGGCCGAACTGCACGCGCGTCGACATGTAGGCGGCGGTGGCCTCCAGCGCGCCCTCGGCGGCACCGTTGACCAGGCCGGCGATCAGGATCTGCCCTTCGCGCCGGAGTGCGGCGAAGGCGGCCGCATCGAGCGTGGCCAGCACCTTGGCGCCCCGCAGGTCCAGCCAGGACTGGGGATGCTCGGGGTCGAGCGCGCCGTCCTCCCGGACCTCGACCGAGGTGGCCAGGTCGAGCAGCGCGCCGCCGCCCTGGCCGTCGGCCACCAGCACCCAGTCGCATTGCCTGGCGTGGCGCGCATGGCCGGCCAGCCCTTCGGCCAGGCTGCCTTCCAGCGCCCAGGTCGCGATGCGTTCGCCGCCGGCCAGTTCGGCCGCGAGCGGGGAGTCGCCCAGCGCCTTGGCGGCCAGGATGGTCTCGAGCAGCGGCCACTGCAGGCGCAGCTTGCCGGCCTCGGCCACGATGGGCAGGGCGAACTCGATGCCGAGCGCCAGGCCGCCGGCGGCTTCGGGCGCGCATACGCCGCAGAGGCCGGCGTTCGCCAGGACCTGCCCCGCCTCGCGGAAACCGCGGCCCTGCGCGTCGGTGATCGCCTCGGCCGCGGCCTGGGCGAATTCTTCGGGCTTGAGATCGTTGTCGGTCACAGCTTCTCAGTCCTTCGGGAGGTTCATGATGCGTTGCGCGATGATGTCCAGCTGCACCTCGGTGGTGCCGGCGTAGATGGTCTCGGCGCGGGCGAACAGGTAGCCCGTGCTGAAGTGCTTGCGGGCGCGCTGCGCGAGGGCGCTGGAGCGCGGGTTCACGTGCGACACGACCGAGAGCGCGAGGCCGGCGAAGGCCTGGTGGCATTCGGACCAGAAGAGCTTGGTGAGCGAGCCGCGGGCGCCGATCCTGTCGCCGGCCATCATCAGGTCGACCGTGCGCTCCACCAGGCCCTTGAGGGCGTCGATCTCGCCGACCACCTCGCCGATGCGGCGCTGGTAGTAGCCGTCGTCCAGCAGCTTCGACAGCGCGGGGTCCGACTTGCAGGCGGCGACGAGCTGGCGCAGTTCGCATTCGAAGCGCCAGGCGCGGTACATGCGGTTGGTGGCGCGCTCGATGGAGAGCACGCGGATGGCCGCGTTCCAGCCTTCGTCCGGCGCACCCAGGCGAGCGCTGTCGGGCACCACCACGTCGTCGAAGAAGACCTCGGCAAAGGACTCCTTGCCGTCGATCGACTTGATCGGCACCACGCGGATGCCGGGCGTGTTCATGGGCACGGCGAACATCAGCAGGCCGCGGTGCTTGTCGGCCACGGTGCCGGTGCGGGTCAGCAGCAGGCAGTAGTGAGCCTTGGCCGCGCCGCTGGTCCAGATCTTCTGGCCGTTGATGCGCCAGTGCTCTCCTTCCTGCACGGCCCGGGTCCGCAGGCGCGCGAGGTCGGAGCCCGCGTCGGGCTCGGAGAAGCCCTGGCACCAGTAGTCCTGCATCGAGAGGATGCGCGGCAGAAACTGCTGCTTCTGCTCCTCGGTGCCGACGGTCTGGATGATGGGGCCGGCAAGCTCCTTGCCGATCGAGCTCACGCTCTCGGGCATGGCCAGCGCGCCCACTTCCTTGTTGACGGCCAGGTGCTCGCGCAGCGTGAGGCCGAGTCCGCCGTAGGCCTGGGGCCAGGTCATGCCGGCCAGGCCGGCCCTGTACATGGCGGCTTCCCAGTCGCGGCACTCGTCGAGGGTGGGGACGCGGTAGTCGAGGCTGTCCGCACGCATGTGGGCAGGCAGATTGGCACGCAGCCATTCGCGTGCGTACTGGCGGTAGACGGCCGGGCCTGCGGCGGCGTCCGGGATGGCCGGGTTCTTGTCCATGTGCATGTGAGGCTTCAGTGGGCGGGGGTGCTGCTGGAAGTCGGGACCATCAGGGCGTCCAGCACCAGGACGCCTTCGCCTTCCGGCCGGACCAGGATGGGGTTCATGTCGATCTCGGCCACGTCGGCCGCATGGCGGCAGGCGAATTCCGAGAGCCGCGCCACCGTGCGTGCGGCCGCGGCCACGTCGGCCCTGGCCTGGCCGCGCGCGCCGTCGAGCAGCGGAAACATCTTGAGGCTGCGCAGCATGCGCAGCGCCTCGTCCTCCGAGACCGGCGCCACCTGCACCGCGACGTCCTTGAGGATCTCGGCATAGATGCCGCCCAGGCCGACCATGACCACGGGGCCGAACACCGGGTCGCGCGAGACGCCGGCGATCAGCTCCACGCCGCCGCGGACCATGGGAGCCACGAGCACGCCGTCCAGGCGCGCCTTCGGCGCGTTCTTCGCGGCGTTGGCCATCAGGCGGTCGTAGGCCTCGCGCACGGCCGCATCATCCTGCAGGTTCAGGGCGACGCCGCCGATCTCGGTCTTGTGGGCGATGTCCTCGGAGGCGATCTTCAGCACCACGGGATAGCCGGTGGCCTGCGCCGCACGCACGGCCTGCTCGGCCGAGTCGACGATCTCTTCGCGCGGCACGCTGATGCCGGCGGCGGCGAGCGCCTTCTTGGCATGGAACTCGTTGCGGAAGACGGCCGGGTCGACCGCATCCACCGGGCCCTGGTAAGCCGGGGCGGCGGGCAGGGCGGCGAGTTGTCCGAGCCGCACCAGGCCGGCCAGGCCCTTGGCGGCGGCGGGAATGCCGGGGAAAACGGGGATGCCCAGCGCGTTGATCTCGGCGACTGCATCCGGCGGGCCCTGGCTGATGATGACGAGCAGCCGGTCCGGGTGGCTGGCGCGGATCTTCGCGAGCGCCTCGAGGTACACGCCGCGCAGGCGCGGGTTGTAGAGCGACAGGGCGAGCAGCAGCACCAGCGTGCTGCCGTTGGCGTCTTCCTGCAGTGCGGTGAGCATCTTCAGCAGGATGTCCGGGCGCGCCGACATTTGCGCGGACGCGTCGACCGGGTTGTTCGTGCCCGCGGTGGGCACGGCCTCGCGGATCAGCGCCTTGGTGGTCTCGGCGAGTTGGGGCAGGGTCATGCCGGCTTCCACCATGGCGTCGGCCATCATGATCCCGAAGCCGCCCGATGCGGCCACCAGCGTCACGGCATCGGTGGTCGGCAGGCGGCCATCGCTCAGCAGCACGGCGGCGTGGCCGACGTCGAGCAGTTCCTCGAAGGAGCGCACGCGCAGCACGCCATGGCGGCGGAAGACGGCATCGAAGACCGCGTCGGAGCCGGTGAGGGCGCCGGTGTGCGAGGCCGCGGCGGCCTGGCCCTGCTCGGTGGCGCCGATCTTCAGCACGATCACCGGCTTGCGCCGGCGGCGCGCCATGTCCAGCGCCTCGGTCAGGCGGCCGGCATGGCGGCAGGTTTCCATGCAGCACAGGATGATGCGGGTGGCGTCGTCCTCGGCCAGCGCGGCGATGCCGTCGGCCACGTCCACGTCGGCCTCGTTGCCGGTGGCGATGAAGCGGCTCAGGCCCAGGCCGCGGTCGGCCATGTTGCGCATGGTGAAGCTGCCGATGTTGCCCGACTGGGAGACGATGCCCACCTGGCCGGCGGGCGGCATGCTCTGCTCGAGCGCGATCGAGAAGGAGCCCACCAGTTTGTCCACGACGTTGACCGCGCCGAGGCAGTTGGGGCCCAGCAGGCGCATGCCGTGGTTGCGCGCCACGCGCACCAGCTCGCCCTGCAGGGCGACGCCCTCGGGGCCGGCCTCGCCGAAGCCGGCCGACAGCACGATCACGCCGTGCACGCCGCGCTCGGCGCAGTCGCGCACCGCCTGGAGGGTAGCATCCGCCGGCACGGCCAGGATGGCCAGCTCGGGCGCGGCGGGCGTGTCCAGCACCGAGGCGTAGGCCTGCAGGCCCTGGATGCTGCCGCCCTTGGGGTTGATGGGATAGATGGCACCGGCGTAGCCGTACTTGCGCAGCAGCTGGACGGGGCGGCCGCCGATCTTGGTGATGTCGTCGGAGGCGCCGACCACAGCGATGCTGCGAGCCTGGAAGAAGGCGTCGAGCCCGGCGCCCGGCGCGGCCTGAACCTGGGTCAGCATGCTCACCGCCCCTTGAAGACGGGTGCACGCTTCTCGAGGAAGGCCATGCGCGCCTCGCGGGCGTCCTCCGTCTTCGACAAGGCCATGGTGAACTCCTGCTCGAAGCGGTAGGCGTCGCGCTGCGGCATCACGTCCACCATGTTGGCGGCGCGCTTGGCGTAGATGACGGCCAGGGGCGCCTTGGAGGCGATCTCGCGAGCCAGCGCCAGGGTCACGGGCAGCAGGTCCTTCTCGGGCAGCACGTCCTCGATGATGTTGCGCTTGAGCAGGTCGTGGGCGCTCAGGCGCTGGCCGGTGAAGAACATGCGGCGCAGGGTGGAGCGGCCGAACAGCGTCTTGAGCATGGAGGCGCCGCCCGCCAGGCCCACGTTGATCTCCGGCATGCCCACGGTGGCGTTTTCCGAGGCATAGAGGATGTCGCAGGCGGCGGCCAGACCGAAGCCGGCGCCCAGCGCCGCGCCGTTGATGGCGGCGATGACGGGCTTGGCGCATTCGCGGATGGCGTTGCCGGTCTCGCGCGTGATGCGGTTGTGCTCGAGGAAGTCGCCGGCGATCTCGCTGCTGGGGCGGTCCTTCAGGTCGGCGCCCGCGCAGAACACGTTGCCGGCGCCGGTCAGCACGGCGCAGCGGATGTCCTCGCGCTCGGAGATCGCGTCGAAGGTGGCGACCAGCTGGCGGCGCATCTCGCGGCTGAGCGCGTTGACCGGCCGGCGGTCCATGGTGACCAGTCCCACGCCGTCGGCGGAGACTTCCAAACGAACCCATTCATCACTCATAGACCACCTCTGTCAGAAGCCAGCTCGCCGGCGGAAATCAGAAAAAATGCACGCGCTGGACAAACGGCCCGTTGGCAGGAAAGGTCCAGTCGGGGCTGCGCAGGCGCGGATGCTCCCGCCGGTTTGTCTCGTATCGTGCGGTCGCCGAATTATAGAAATCGGGTCCAAATCGATTGGCGTTCAAACTGTGGGAGTGTTCTGCGAAAAATGCAGAGGTGACGGCCGGGCGAGGTGGCTACGATGCGGGAACTTCAAAATTCGGGAAGCAGGGCGATTCCTGCCGGCAAGCCTGAGCCCCGGCAATGCGTCAACCGGTCGCCCGGAATGGATCATGAAATGAATTCATCCGGAATTCGACATGGTTTTCCGGTGCGATTCGATCAATCCCGGAATTCCCCAAATCAAATGGAAATTCAACGTCTCGGCGAATTGAAGACTGCGCTCGGCGAGTGTCCCGTATGGCACGGCGGGCGGCTGTGGCTGCTGGACTGCCGCGCCGGGCTGGTGCTGGCGCTGGACCCGGACACCGGGGCCGTCGTGGCCCGGCACACGGCACCGGCGCCGCTGGGCTCCTTCGCTTTCAATGGGGACGAGGGAGAGTGGATCGTCCTGGCGCTGAAAGAGGAGATCGCCGTCCTGCACCTGCCGAGCGGGCGCCTTCAGACCCTGGCGCGCATCGAAGACAGCCACCCCCATCTGCGCCTGAACGACGGCATCTCGCTGGCCGACGGCAGCTTCGTGGTCGGCACCATGCACGTCTTCCGCGAGCCCGGCGAAGCGCCGCTCGGCGGGCTGTACCGGCTCGACACGGGGCTGCGCCTGCACCGGGTCGACACCGGGCTGGGCATCACCAACGGGCCCTGCGTGAACCCGGTCGACCAGCGGCTTTACGTGGCCGACAGCACCGCGCGGGTCATCTACTCCTATGCCGTCGGAGCCGACGGCGGCCTGGCGGACAAGCGCGAGTTCGTCCGCACCGAGACGCTGGGCTCCGGCCCGGACGGTTGTGCCTTCGACAGCGAGGGCGGGCTGTGGACCGCGCTGGTGCGCATCGGCGCACTGGGGCGCTTCGACATGGAAGGCCGGCTGACAAACAGGATCGAACTGCCGGTGGCCTACCCGAGCGCCCTGTGCTTCGGCGGGGCGCAGATGGACGCGCTGTTCGTCACCACCCTCAGCGACAGCGGACGCCTGAGCGCCACGGGGCCGCTGGATGGCGCGGTGCTGAAGATCACCGGGCTGGGCTTTCGCGGGATGGCGCGACCGGTGTGCCGCCTGCCGCTGCGGTCTTGAAGCGGCTACGCCGCCGGCGTCACGCTCAAGCCCGCGGCTTTGCCATGCGCGGAAAAGCGCAGCTCCGGCCCGGCCACGTGCTCGGCCACGAAATCCAGGAACAGGCGGATCTTGGCGGGAATGATGGGCGTGTCGAGGATGGTGGCATACATGCCTTCGTCGAAGCCCTTGTTGCTGATGCGGAACTGGGGCAGCACCCGCACCAGCGTGCCCTGGCGCAGGTCGTTGTGGACCGTGTAGTCGTCCAGCAGCACCAGCCCCTCGCCGAGCCGGGCCAGTTCCAGCAGCGCGATGCCGTTGTTGCTGACGTGGCGCGGCTTGAAGGCGATCTCGGTGAGCCGCTCCTCCTCCTTGAACAGCCAGCAGTACTGGTTGCCCGGCAGTTCGTAGGCCAGGCAGTCGTGTTCCAGGATGCTCTCGGGCCCGGTGAGCGGGGGCTTGCGGGCCAGGTAGGCAGGGGCGGCGGCGAGATAGCGCTCGCTCTGGAACAGCATGCGGCGCTTCACCCCCGCTTCGACGGGCGGAGAGATGCGGAAGTCGATGTCGAACTGGTTGCGCCGCAGGTCCACCGCGGCCTCGGTCAGCGTCAGCTCGATGTGGATGTCCGGGTAGCGCTTGCGGAATTCGGCCAGCAGCGCCGGCAGCACGCCAAGTCCGAACATCACCCGCGAATGCACGCGCAGCAGGCCTTGCGGCGCCGAGCTGATCGCGGTGATGTTGGCCTGCAGCTCGTTGATGCTCCAGAGGATGCCTTCGAGTTGCCGGGCATATTCCTGGCCGGATTCGGTGAGCGCCACCTGGCGGGTGGAGCGCAGCAGGAGCTTGACCTTCAGCTCCTCCTCGATCTCCGTGATCATGCGCGACACCCCGGTGGCCGAGATGCCGAAGCGCCGCGCCGTCTCGGAGAAATTCCGCGTCTGGGAGATCGACAGGAACAGCTCCATCGCGCGCAATCTATCCATGAATCCTCCGGATTCCGCAGTTCTGATCTGCAGTTTCTGCCATAGCCGTTCCGGCCCGCACACCTAGAATTCGACGGCCCTTACGGATGCTATTGAAGCGGAGACATTGCATGGAATTCGGAGTATTCATTCTTGCCCAGCAGCGAGGCTACCACCAGACTTCGCAACAGGTCATCCAGAATTCCATCGAGCAGACCGTCGCGGCGGAACAGGCTGGATTTCAAACGGCCTGGTATGCGGAGCACCATTTCAACAATTATTCTCTTTCGCCGTCGCCGCTGATGATGGTGGCGCACATGGCGGGGAAAACAAATCGAATTCGCCTGGGCACCGCCGTGTGCATCCTGCCACTCTACCAGCCGGCCCGCTTCCTGGCGGAAGTCGGATTCGCCGATACCGTCTCCAATGGCCGGCTCGACCTGGGCGTCGGTTCCGGCTACCAGGAATTCGAATTCGAGCGCTTCGGCGTGAAGATCGCCGAATCGGCGGCCATCTACAACGAGTTCCTGGACATCCTGCCCAAGGGCCTGACCCAGAAGATCTTCCAGTACCAGGGTCAGCACCTCCAGATTCCGCCCAGCTCCATTGCCGTGCGCTGCGTGCAGAACCCGATGCCGCCGGTATGGATCACCTCCGGCAATCCGGTGCCGCTGGGCCGCGGCGTGCGCGAGAACCACAACCTCTTCGTGACCGCGCTGCTCAACGGCAACGAGGCCATCCGGGGCCTGCGCGAGCGCCTCGACAAGGTGGCGGCCGACAACGGCAAAGACCTGGATCGCGACGTCAGGTTCGGCTTCCTGCGCTGCGCCTACGCTTCCGACAGCAACGCCGAGATCGACGCGTACCTGGATTGCGCACGCTTCCAGCGCCGCATCTCCGAGAGCCTGAAGTACCGCCGCGCCCAGTCCGACGACGGCTACATGGTCAAGGAAGTGCCCTCGGCCACGGACCCGACGATGGAGCAGCTGCGCGCCAACCTGCCCGTGGGCTCGGTCAACCAGGTCATCGACAAGATGCTGGAAGAAATCAGCATCCTGCGCCCCAAGCACATCGCGCTGCAGACCCAGCTGGGCGACTTCGACCAGAAGACCATGCTCAAACAGATCGCGTTGTGGGGTGAAAAAATCATCCCCGCGATCCGCAAGGAACTCGGACGCAACGCGCCGGCCGCCGAAAGGCTGGCCGCCTGAGCGGCCGAAGCAAAGCCTGACGCGTCAAGACAGACGCCGAATCGCGTCATCGCGGCATCGCCGAATCGACATGCATGCACCCGGCGGGGTGCGAAGAAGCTCCCGCCTGGCGCCGCGCCGGCCATGGCCATCGAGCCCGGTCCGCTCACCCTTTTTTCTTTTTGAGTTCTTCATCCATTGCGCAGCCACAACAGGAGACCCGAATGATCCCGACATCTCTGAACCGACGCACCCTCTTGCTCGCCAGCATGATGCTGGGTGCGGGTGCCAGCGCCTTCGCCGACGACGCCTGGCCTTCGCGTCCCATCCGCCTGGTGGTGGCCGGCTCGGCCGGCGCCGGCGGCGACATCTTCGCCCGCATGATCGCGGAGCCGCTGTCGAAGGTGCTGAAGCAGCCGGTGGTGGTCGAGCCCAAGGCCGGCGCCAATGGCCTGATCGCGACGGACACGGTGGCCAAGGCCCCGGGCGACGGCTACACGCTGCTGTTCGCGCCGTCCTCCGCCATCCTCATCAACCCGGTGATCCACGCCAAGCTGCCCTACGACGCCGACAAGGACCTGGTGCCGGTCACGCAGTTCGGCGCGGCCGGCATCCTGCTGGTGGCGAACCCGAGCACCGGCTTCAAGAACCTGGCCGACATGGTGGCCTACGCCAAGGCCCATCCCGGCAAGCTGGCCTACGGCTCCTGGGGCAACGGCTCCTCCGGCCACCTGGCCATGGAGGGCATCAAGGCGCACTACGGCCTGGACATGCCGCACGTGGCCTACAAGACGCTGGTCAGCGAAGTGACGGATCTGATCGCCAACAACATCAGCGTGGGCTTCACCGACATCCAGTCGCCCATCCCGCACATGCACAACGGCCGGCTGGTGGGCCTGGGCCAGACAGGTTCGCAGCGTTGGCCCGCCACCAAGAACCTGCCCACGCTGGCGGAGCAGGGCTACAAGTTCGAGGCCGATGGGTGGTACGGCTTCTTCGCGCCGGCCGGAACGCCGCAGGCCATCATCGACCGTCTCAACACCGAGATCAACCGCCTGCAGCAGACCGATGCGGTGCGCCAGAAGATCGAGGGCCAGAACATGATCGTGCCGCCGGCGCGCACCGCGAAGGAATTCGCCGCCTCGATCAAGAAGGACGCCGCGATCTGGCAAGGGCTGGCCAGGACCACGGACCTGAAGGACAAGTAAAGGGCAGGGCGGTCGCCCCGCGATCCCCGACAGCCTGACGTGCCATCCTGCCGCAAGCCGGCGCGATGGCACTTTTTTCGTTCGCCGCAAGAAACCCCCAGGCCGCGAAGCCGGCCCCTTCGGGAGCACCCGCGGAACCGGCTTTGCCGGGCCGCTGGGTGCGCCCCCGGAAGGGGGTTGGCGGACCACACGAAGTGGGGAAGCCTGGGGGAGAGCGACATCCTCCGCGGAACCGGCTTTGCCGGGCCGCTGGGTGCGCCCCCGGAAGGGGGTTGGCGGACCACACGAAGTGGGGAAGCCTGGGGGAGAGCCAGATATCCCGCATTTTTTTGCAGGACTGAATCGCGCTCCCTCGCTATTCTCGATTCGAGGGGCGAACTCCAGAATTCCCTGCATCGCACAACACGCTTCGCAACGGGAAACACACATGGAATTCGGCGTCTTCATCCTGGCCCAGCAACGCGGCTACCACCAGAGTTCGCAACAGGTCATCCAGAACTCGATCGAGCAGACCGTGGCGGCCGAGCAGGCCGGCTTCGACACCGCCTGGTACGCAGAGCACCACTTCAACAACTACTCGCTCTCGCCTTCGCCGCTGATGATGATCGCCCACATGGCGGCCAAGACGCAGCGCATCCGCCTGGGCTCGGCCGTGTGCATCCTGCCGCTGTACCACCCCGCGCGCTTCCTGGCCGAAGTGGGCTTTGTCGACACCGTCTCCCATGGCCGCCTGGAACTGGGCATCGGCTCCGGCTACCAGGAATTCGAGTTCGAGCGCTTCGGCGTGAAGATCGAGGAGTCGGGCGCGATCTACAACGAGTTCCTCGACATCATCCCCAAGGGCCTGACCCAGAAAATCGTCGAGTACCAGGGCAAGTACCTCAAGCTGCCGCCCAGCTCCATCGCCGTGCGCCCGGTGCAAAGCCCGATGCCGCCGCTCTGGATCACCTCGGGCAACCCGGTCACGCTGGGCCGCGGCGTGCGCGAAGGCCACAACCTCTTCGTGACCGCATTGCTCAACGGCACCGATGCCGTCTCCTCGCTGCGCGAGCGCCTGGAGAAGGTGGCGCAGGACAATGGCGCCGACCTCGACGACGACGTGAAGTTCGGCTTCCTGCGCTGCGCCTTCGCCTCCGACAAGCAGTCCGAGATCGACGCCTACCTGGACAACGCACGCTTCCAGCGCCGCATCTCCGAAAGCCTCAAGTTCCGCCGCGCGCAATCGGACGACGGCTACATGGTCAAGGAAGTGCCGTCGCCCACCGATCCGACGATGGATCAGCTGCGCGCCAACCTGCCCGTGGGCTCGGTCAACCAGGTCATCGACAGGATGCTGGAGGAAATCAGCATCCTGCGTCCCAAGCACATCGCACTGCAGACCCAGCTGGGCGACTGCGACCAGAAGACCATGCTGCGGCAGATCGAGTTGTGGGGCGAGAAGATCATCCCGGCCATCCGCAAGGAGGTCGAGTCGATGAGCGCCGCCGCGGCCTGAGTGACTTCGACGATGTCCTTCTCGAACACCTTCGACCGCCAGGCCCTGCAGGGGCGCGTGGCCGTGGTCACCGGCGCCTCCGGGGGGCTGGGCCAGGCGATCTGCCAGCACCTGCGCTCGATCGGCGCGCAGGTGGTGCAGGCCGACATCAGCCATCCGCAGGCACCCGTCGAATCCGAGGGCGCGCTGGCCGTGCATTGCGACATCGCGGACCCGGCCTCCGTGCGGGCGATGGCGGCGCTCACGCGCGCTCGCTACGGGCGCTGCGACGTGCTGGTGAACAACGCGGCCATCACCGCGAAGCAGGTGCCGCTGGAGGACTTCCCGATCGAGCTGTGGGACCGCGTCTTCCAGGTGAACCTGCGCGGCGCGCTGCTGTGCGCGCAGGCCCTGGTGCCGATGATGTTCGAGCGACAGGCCGGGAGCATCGTCAACGTGGCCTCGATCGCGGCCCAGGTGTCCACGCGCTCAGGCGCGTACGGGCCGACCAAGGGCGCGATGCGCGCGCTGACCCACCAGATGGCGGTGGAGTGGGGGCCGCGCGGCATCCGCGCGAACTCCGTCAGCCCCGGCATGATCCGTACGCCGCTGTCGGAAGTGCACTACCAGGGCGACGCGCTCAAGCTGCGCACCTCGCGCATTCCGGCCCGGCGCATCGGCCATCCCGCGGACATCGCGGAGGCCGTTTCCTTTCTGGCCAGCGATGCATCCACCTACGTCAACGGGGAGGACATCGTGGTCGACGGCGGCTTCCTCAAGGCCTCCCTCATCAATCTCTACAACGAAGCCAGACCGTGAGCCTTCCCATGGAATCCCCCAAGCGCCTTCAGAACGTGTTCGTGGTGGCCGAGCGCCCCGCCGAACTCCATGCCTTCTACGAATCGGCACTCGGGCTGCAGCTCAAGTTCCGCGACCAGGATCGCTGGATCCAGTACGGCGCAGGCAACACCAACGTCGCCGTGGCCTGCAAGGAGGAGGGCGCGCCCGCGACCTCCGGGGTGGTGATGGTGTTCGAGGTGGAGGACTTCGCCGCCACGATCGAGCGCGTCGAGGCCCTGGGCGGCGAGGTGCTGGGCCAGCGCGACATGGGTTCGCACGGCGCGGTGCTGTCGCTGCGCGACCCCGAGGGCAACATCGTTCAGCTCTTCAAGCGCCAAGGGACGCCGACGCCATGAGCCACGCTGCATCGCACATCGAGGTCATCGAGCCGAGGCTGTTCCGCCAGTTGCTGGGATGCTTCCCGACCGGGGTGGCGATCATCACGACCAACGCCGCCGACGGAAAGCCGGTGGGCCTGACGTGCAACTCCTTCAGTTCGGTGTCGCTGGAGCCGCCCCTGGTGCTCTTCAGCCTGCGCAAGGCGAGCAGCCTGTTGCGGTCCTTCGTGGAGGCCGACGCCTTCGCCATCAACATCCTGTCGCAGAGCCAGGACGGGCTGTCGGGGCGCTTCGCCTCGAGCAAGATCGCCGACAAGTTCGAGGGCGTGGCGTGGCGCGCCGGTCCCATGGGCACGCCGCTCATCGACGACTGCCTGGCCAGCTTCGAGTGCCGCGTGCATGCCCGCCACGAGGCCGGCGACCACGAGATCTTCATCGGCGAGGTGCGGCACATGGCCGGCGGTCCTGCCGACCCGGCGCTGGTGTTCTACAAGGGCGCCTACAGGATGCTGGCCGAGTCGCTGCGCAAGCTGGTGCTGGACGGACAGCTCAACACCACCGACATCGATGAAGCCTACCGCACGCTCTACGGGACCTTGCTGCGGCTGGCCTGCGACCGCGCCACCGAGGCGGAAGTCGAGGCCATCGAGTCGGCCGTCGACGAGATCGAGCAGCACCAGGGCGTGGAAGCGCTGGCCCAGCGCATCGAGGCCACGGCGCGATTCTTCTCGTCCATCGCCATGGCCGGCCACAACGAGGCGCTGCGCCTGATGGCGAACACCATGACCGCCGTGCTGCGCGAGCGCATGACGCACGTGATCCCGGCACATCCGCGGCCGGACGTATTCCCGCTGCGCCGCCAGGTCGTGCAGTGCCTGCGCGCGCGTGACGGCGACGGGGCGGTGGGCGCGCTCGACGCGCTCATCACCGCCTTGCGCAAGGCGGGGTAGGGCGCCTTGCGCGCCGATGACCAACCAGCCGGCCACATCGCGGCCCCCAGGCGCGCGAGACGCGATCGCTATCTGGATGCATTCGGCGCCAACAGGTGGTGCAGCCGGCGCCGTGGACCTCACGTTCCCGCCCGGGACCTTGTGGGTGGCGTTCACTGGCTTGTCCTACAGACCGGGCGGTGGATGAAGAGGACAAAGGGGGATGAGAAACGGTGCGCCACGATGATCCGGCTTCAGTATCAGGTGGAGCTCGACTATGAGGTCCGGACCCCGGCCGGAGCCGACTTCATCTTCAATGTGCACGCCGCGCACACCGAACAGCAGACGGTGGTCGAAGAGCATCTCGCGCTCAGCCAGCCCGTGATTCCGGATGTGGCCACCGACCCGGCAACGCATACACGCTTCATGCGCTTGCACGCCGATCAGGGCACGCTCCATCTGAATTACCGTGCAACCGTCGACATCGCACACCATCGCGCCGACCCTGGCAGCTTGCACGAAGTACCGATGCGTTGCCTGCCCCTGGAAGTGCTCCCCTATGTCTACCCGAGCAGGTATTGCCAATCGGACCGGCTGCTCAGAATGGCCCTCACGAACTTCGGCAATCTTTGGCAAGGGTACAGCCGGGTGCTGGCCATCCAGCACTGGGTCCAGCAGCATGTCACCTTTGCTTCGAATACCACGAACTCGAACACGTCGGCCATCGACACCTTGATCGAGCGGGTCGGCGTATGCCGCGACTTCACGCACCTGATGATCGCGCTGTGTCGCGCATTGAACATACCGGCGCGCATCGGAACGGGCACCGACTATGGCGCGGACCCCGCCCTGGGGCCGCCTGATTTCCACGCCTACGTGGAGGTTTACCTGGGGGACCGCTGGTACCTGTTCGACGCCTCGGGTACGGGGGTTCCCATGGGCTTCCTCCGCCTGGGAACGGGGAGAGACGCAGCGGACGTCGCCTTTGCCACCATTTTTGGCGATGTCGTTTCCAAGGCGCCTTCGATACAAGTCCGGGCCCTGGAGGGGGAGGGACTCGAAACGCCTCACCATTGCGCCGACGCTCTGTCCACGGCCGCAGCCTCTCCCCTGCAGCTGTCAGGTTGCGCATCCTTCGACTCCAAAGCGGGCGGAGCAGTGGCACAGGGCCCCGTCCTGAAACAGCTTCCGGACTAGGGGGCCTGGGCTGCTGGATGCGGATGTGGCGCCTATCACCCTACGCTTCACTTCCTCGAGGGTTCGAGGCCCGCTTCGCGCGGGCTTTTCACGGGCGGTGTTGACGCATCGTAGTTTGCAATCAGCGTCGAAACAGGCCGCAGCGAAGGTCAGTAGTGCACAGAGAGATGCACCTTCCGCGATCCGCGCTGGTTCTCGATGAAAGCGACGACGCGCTGCTCCGCCCGTTGGAAGCTGAGATCCACCACCTGGTCTCCCACCTTCAAGTGGCGAACCTGAAGCCGGTCCAGCTCATTCGGCAGGCGCGGCTGTCTCACATGCACGGTCATGCGTGCGGTGTCGATGTGCAAGCCGAGCATTGCTTGCAGCAACATGAAGACGGACCCCGCCGCCCATGCTTGCGGCAAGCACGCGACGGGGTAGGCAATGGGCGGCTCCCCCGTCTCGCGGCTGAAGCCACAGAACAGCTCGGGCAGGCGCATGCCGAAGAAGGTGGCTGCTTCGAACAAGCCGGTCATCAGGTGAACGATGCCGTCGCGTTCCCCGTAGCGCGCCATGCCCGATGCGCACAGCACAACGTCATGCGGCCAGACCGAACCGTTGTGATAGGACATGGGGTTGTAGCGCGCGGCCTCTGACGGCAGGGTGCGGATCCCCCAGCCCGAGTCGAACGCGCGGCCGAGCAGCTGTCGAATGACCGCCTGCGCGCGCTTGGGGGAAGGCAGCCCGCAGTACAGCAGATGGCCTACGTTGGAGGAGCGCACCCTGCAGGGGCGCCCCGTGCCGTCGAGCGCGAGCGCATAGTACGCCAGGCCGTCGAGCCAGAAGTGCTGCTCGACAGCGCGCCTGAGGGCGCCCGCGCGGCTTTTCCAGTGTGCGGCCGCGTCGACTTCGCCCCGCAGGCCTGCGAGTTCGGCCATCGTGAGATAGGCGCGCCAGGCATAGCCCTGGACTTCGATGAGCGCAATCGGCCCCTCGGGCGAACTCCCGTCTTCGTGGAAGACTGAATCGTCGCTGTCCTTCCATCCCTGGTTGGCCAATCCGCTGGCCTCGCCGCGCGCGTACGTCAACAAGCCCTGGGGATTGCCGCCGCTGCTGCGTTCGATCCACCGGGCCGCATTGTTCAGAGCGGGCCAATAGGCATCGATCTCGCTCGCGCCGCCCATCCGAACGGCATAGGCGCCGGCGAGCATGACGAACAGCGGCGTGGTGTCGACCCCACCGTAGTACTTGGCAAACGGGAGTTCGTCGACCGCCGCCATCTCGCCCTTGCGGCTCTCGTGCATGATCTTTCCGGGCTCCGAGTCGCGGAAGGAGGAGGTCTGCTGCGCCTGATTGTGCGCAAGGAACGACAGCACGCCGCGTGCGAGCGAGGGGTCGAGCCACAAGGTCTGCAGCGCGGTGACGATTGCATCGCGTCCAAAGGGGGTGGAGAACCACGGGATGCCCGCGTAAGGGTAGGGCCCCGTCGGCAGTTCGGTGGTCAGGAGCGCGAGGTCGGCGCGCGACTTGTCCATCCAGTGCTGGAAGTGCCGAGCCGACGAATAGGTCCGTGCACCCCGGCGCTGCCGCATGCGCATGCTGCGCCGTGCGGCTGCAGCCGCCTGCCGGTGGCGGGCGCGGCTGGGCGCCATCGCGAGCGAGGGGCCGACCTCGATATAGAGGACCCAGGGTGTACGTTGGAGAACCTCGACAGAAAACTCTGCCAGGGATTCGTCCAGCCTCACGGGCTCCTCCGAGAACGCGATGCTCACGGTTCGCAGGACATGGTCCAGGCCTTCGTAGCCGAGCCGCACTGCGCGCTCCTCGACCACGGCCGGCTGCGCGATGCCGCGCTGCGAACGCTGCTGTCCGCGCACCTCGAACATGTCGCGGAAGTCCGCGCCGAAGCGGATGGTCAACGGCGCCTTCACCGGTGCGCGACCATAGTTGAAGAGGCTGATCCGCTCGAAGATCCGGCCGCACCACAGCAGTCGCTCGCGCTCCACATGTATCACGCCTTCGGGCGTCGCGGCATCGCCCAGCGGCGGCAAGGGCTGGTTGGTCATATGCGCGGCGAAGAAGACGTTGTCCTGGCTCACGCCGCCCGACAGCAGCGAGGGCCTGCGGCCCCCGTAGCGAAGGCAGAACGTCGACAGCAGCCGCGTGTCGTTCACGAACAAGCCGTCCGCAGCGCCGGTCACATCGCCGTAGATGTCGGCGACCAGGAAGGTGTCTCCCTCCTTCAGCACGAACAGGCGTTGCGGGCTGCGTTCGATGAGTTCCTCGGTGTCGAGTCCCTGGAGCGCAGGCTCCTGTGTCATTCCCTGTCCCTGGCTCATCACAACAGCTTCCTCAAGCGGCGGCGGGCAGGCTCATTGCCGGCAGCCCGTGGTAGAGCTTGACGTAGGCGGATGCCATCACCTTGGCGGAGAACCCGCGCTCGAAAGCCGCCCGTATGCGCGCACGATCGAGCTTCCCCACGTGCTTCACAGCGGCCGTGGCTTCCTGTTCGTTGTCGACGATGAACCCGGTCAGGCCATGCTCCAGCACCTCTGGCACCGATCCGCAGCGCCATGCAATGACCGGTGTGCCGCAGGCCATCGCCTCGATCATCACGAGCCCGAAGGGTTCCGGCCAGTCGATCGGAAAGAGGAGGGCGCGTGCGTTCCCGAGGAACCCGGGCTTCTCGGCGTCGCTCACTTCGCCCACGTATTCGATGAGCGGGTGCTGCAGCAGCGGGCGTATGCAGTTCTCGAAGTAGGCGCGGTCGACGGCATCCACCTTGGCTGCGATCTTGAGAGGTACACCCGCGCGAATCGCGACGTCGATGGCGCGGTCGGGACGCTTTTCGGGCGCGATGCGACCGAGAAAGGCGAGATATGCGCCCGTCGGCTTGGTCAACGGGCTGAAATGCGTGTCGTCGATTCCGTTGTGCACCGTGCCGATCCAGTTGGCCGAGGGCATCGGCTCGCGCTGTTGATGGGTGAGCGAGACCAGGGGAAACTCACTCCACCTCCCATATGCCTCGGCCAGGTCCGTCAGATCCAGTCGGCCATGGATCGTGGTGAGGGTGCGATCGGCCATGTCCTCGAAAAAGGGGAAATGCAACAGGTCGATGTGAAAGTGCAGCACATCGAACTCGTCGGCGCGCCGCCTAACTTCGCTCATGAGAAGCAGATGCGCGGCCAGTTCGGACTTGAGCGGCGCCGGATCGAGCCGCAGCGCCTGCCGCCGGACCGGCACCAGCGTCGCGCGGGTGTGCGATCCTCCGGCCGCGAAGAGGGTGACCTCGTTCCCTTGGTCGACCAAGGCATTGCTGAGATTGGCGACGACGCGCTCCGTGCCCCCGTAGAAGGTCGGCGGCACGGCCTCCCACAGAGGCGAAACCTGGGCGATCTTCATACTGTCTCCGATCCATAAAAAGTCATCGTTCCAATAGGAGCGCTCTTCGGGCGAAAGACAAGAGGCGCAGACGCCGTCGCAGAAGACGCTTGACCGCGGATGAGGGGTGCCGGCCGCTCGGCGCCCGTCACTCCGGGATCTCCACGCAAAAAAAACATCCCCACACCATCCAGCTGGATGGTGTTAGGATGGCCGCATGCCCAGCAACAATGTGACGCGCCTTCCTACGGCGAAAACACCCGAATCAGAAAAGATCACGATCAACGTCGGCTTTGTCGACCTCGGTCATATCGATCTCCTGGTCGCCGAGAGCTTCTACGCGAATCGAACGGATTTCATCCGCACCGCGATTCGCAACCAACTCGCCACACACGCGGACGCACTCAAGCAAGCCGTCGCGCGAAAGCTGCTGGTGCTTGGTCTCCAGCATTTCTCTGCAGCAGACCTCGAGGCCGCACGCGCTTCGGGACAGAAATTGCAAATACGCGTACTCGGCCTTGCGAGCTTCGGCGCCGACGTCACGCCTGAACTCGCCCTGGCCACCATCGAATCCATCACGGTGCTGGGAGCGCTGCAGGCCAGCAGCGCCGTCAAGGCAGCGCTGGCCGGACGAATTCATTGATCCACACGAAAGAACTCATGAACGAATTGCTTCAGAAACTGATGGTCGAGGCGACGGCGCTGACCCGCAACGGACAACTCCGCGAGGCGACGCAGGCGATCCAGCGCGCGCTTCGGGGAGGTGCCTCCGAAGTGTTCGGTGTCAGCGACCCCGCGACACCTCCGCCCACCTCCCACGCGTCGCGCCGCCCGGGCGCAGCGGTGATCCTCGATGGCCTGACGCGCGTGATCGACCTGCCTGCGGAGTTCGCCGAGGCAACCCCGAACGTGCGCCATCCTGGGGTGGTGGAACGACCCGGCGAGGCACCTTTCGACGTCGATGGTGCACGCGAGGAACGGTGGATCGACGGCCGCTTCACGCACCAGGGGCGCACGCTGGCGTACAAGCTCTATCTTCCGCCTTGCGCGCCGGGCATCGCGATCACGCCGCGCCCCATGGTGATGATGTTGCACGGGTGCACGCAAGGCGCGGACGACTTCGCTGCAGGCACGCAAATGAATGCGCTGGCTCGCGATCTCGGCGTGGTGGTGCTCTATCCGGAGCAGACGCAGCACGCCAACTCACAGAAATGCTGGAACTGGTTCAAGCCGCAGCATCAGCAACGCGGGCGGGGTGAGCCAGCCATCCTGGCCGCCTTGGCGCAGTCGATCACGGCCGAGCATCACGTCGATGCGGCGCGCGTTTTCGTGGCGGGCCTGTCTGCGGGCGGCGCCATGGCGGACATTCTCGGCCGCTGCTATCCAGACGTATTCGCGGCAGTCGGCATCCACTCGGGATTGCCGAGCGGCTCGGCGACGGACCTGATGTCCGCCATGTCCGCGATGCGCGGCAGCAGTGCCGCGTCAGGCGCCACGCGCGCACAACCCATGCCGCCCACCATCGTCTTTCATGGCGATGCGGATGTCACGGTGCACGTGAGCAATGGGGCGGCGATCATCGAGGCGGCGCGCACGGCGACCGAAGAGGCGACGGGAAGCATGCCGACCGCGCGCACCGCGGAAGGACATTCGGGCAAAGGGCAGCGCCACACGCGCACGGTCTACACGGACCATGCGGGCCGCAGCACCGCCGAGTATTGGCGGCTGCACGGGGCGGGACACGCCTGGTCGGGCGGCAGCGCCCATGGAAGCTACACCAACCCGGCAGGGGCCGATGCAAGCACCGAGATGCTGCGGTTCTTTCTGTCGCACAGTCCCCGCGGTTGAACCCATGCGCCGGTGGCGTTGACACGGTTGCGCAACTCCAGAAAGTTCGCGATCCAGCGCGCCATCGGACCGCGCGGGGCCGATCAAGGTGCCTGGCGCGCTTCAGCGGATCGAAAGCCTTTGATTTCGAGCGGATTGGCCGAACGGGTCGTGGAAGGAGAGCGTCCTGCGGATTCGCATCCTTGATTTAACATAATGCATATTGTGTTGCCGAAGGAGACCCGGGCCGGTCCGAGCATGCGGATCCCAGGCCGAGCATCAGCCCCGATCACTGATCCACGATCACCACTTGCCGTCACTCGGCCGCTTGGCCTTGGCCGCGCCCGCGTTGCTCAGCAGCCGCGCCGCATCGGACCGGTTCGCGCGCTGCGCGAAGTCCAGCGCGGTCATGCCCAGCTGGTTCTTCATCGCGATGTCGGCGCCTTCGTCGAGCAGCAACTGCACCGCCTCGGCCGTTCCGTACATCGCGGCCATCATCAGCGGCGTGGTGCCATTGGGCGACTGTGCATCGATGAAGGCGTAGTGCTCCAGCAACTGCTTCATGATCGCCACGTGGCCGCCGGTGGCCGCGTAATGCAGCGGCGTCCAGCCCGGCTTGTTGACGTCGGCATCGCGGGCGATGAGGCGCGTCACCAGTTCCTGCTGGCCCTTGAGCGCGGCCAGCATCAGGGGGCTTTCGTCCTTGGCGTTGCGCACCTCGACGTTGGTTTTCGGCGAATCCAGCAGCACCTGGATCACGCGCGGCGAGGGCTCGCGCATGGCGATGAGCAGGCCCGCCTGGCCGTGCTCGTCCACGGTGTTCGGGTCGAAACCGCGGTTCAGCAGCGCCTGGATGCCGCTGGCGTTGTCGCTGCGCACGGCCCGGAAGAAGTCTTCATACGAACCCGCATAAATCGAAAAAGATGCAGTAAAAACAATAAGATAAAGTAGATTCTTGAAGTTGTTTTTCACGACTTCACCCCTTTGAAAAGGGCCTCGAAATTCCGGCTGGTCGCCTCGCCGATGGCCTCGACCGGCAGGGCGCGGAGCTCGGCGATCTGTTGCGCCACGTAGGGCACGTACGACGGGTTGTTGGTCTTCCCGCGGTACGGCACGGGTGCGAGGTAGGGGCTGTCGGTCTCGATCAGCATGCGGTCCAGCGGCACGAAGGCGGCGACTTCGCGCAGATCGGCGGCCTTCTTGAAGGTCAGGATCCCGGAGAAGGAGATGTAGAAGCCCAGGTCCAGTGCGGCGCGAGCCACCGCCGCGGTCTCGGTGAAGCAGTGGAACACGCCGCCCGCCGCCCTCGCCCCGCCGTCCTCGCCCTCCTCCTTCAGGATGGCCAGCGTGTCGGCCGAGGCTTCGCGGGTGTGGATGATGAGCGGCTTGCGCACCTGCTGCGCGGCGCGGATGTGCACGCGGAAGCGCTTGCGTTGCCATTCCAGGTCGCCGATGCTGCGCCCGCCTTTGCGCTCTTCCATCTGGTAGTAGTCCAGCCCGGTCTCGCCGATCGCGACCACCTTCGGCAGCGCGGAACGCGACACCAGATCCTCGACGGAGGGCTCCGTCACCCCTTCGTTGTCCGGATGGACACCTACGCTGGCCCAGAAGTTGTCAAAACCGGACGCCAGAGCGTGCACCTCGGCAAATTCTTCGAGGGTGGTACAGATGCACAGTGCCCTGTCGACCTGTGCGGCAGCCATGGCCTGGCGGATCTCGGGCATCCGGCCGGCGAATTCAGGAAAAGTCAGATGGCAGTGGGAGTCGGTGAACATCGCGGCAAAAAGAAAAAGGGCGCCGCAGTCGCAGCGCCCGCGGTCCGCGTCACGGGGGACGGGAACGCTCAGATGGTCTGGGTGGGGCGGTCGGAGGCCATGATGCCGCCGAGCGCCTCCTCGATGCGCGCCTTGAGCTGGCGCGACTTCTCGTCGGAGGGGAAACGGATGCCGACGCCGGGCGCCCGGTTGCCGGCCGCACGGGCCGGCGTGATCCAGGCCACCTTGCCGGCCACCGGATAGCGCTGCGGGTCTTCCGGCAGCGTCAGCAGCACGTACACATCGTCGCCGAGCCGGTATTCGCGAGAGGTCGGGATGAAGATGCCGCCTTCGGCGAACAGCGGGATGTAGGCCGCATAGAGCGCCCCCTTTTCCTTGATCGCCAACTGGATGACGCTGGGACGGGCGGTTGCGGCGGGCGCGGCGGGCGTGGGGGTGGCGGATGTATTCATGGGCGGCGGCCGGCCGAGTTTAGGGTGCTTCGCGCTTCGCTCACAAGCGCCTCGAGCATCAGGCCGGCATTGAAAGGATGTTCTGCGGTTTTTGCCGCATTTGCGAGGGACCGGGCCCAGCGCGCCAGCGCCGCGCGTGAGGGCGGCCCCGGCAGGTCGGCGGCGTCGAAGAAACGGGGCGCGGCGCCGCTGTCCACCGTCATGAGGTCGTGGCACAGCTTCTGCAGGGCGACGATGGCCTGGGCGGGCGCGTGATCGGCCAGGGCGGCGACCTCGCCGCGCTGCAAGGCCTTGGGCAGCAGGCTCCAGGCCTTGGGGGACTGGCCTGCGGCGGCCAGGCGAAGCGCATCGCTGGGACGGCCGCCGGCGGCGCGCAGCAGCGCCGGCGCATCCGCGGCCGGCACGCCCTGCGCCACCAGCCAGTCGCGCGCCTCCTCCTCGCCGGGCCACGGCAGGGTGAAGCCGAGGCAGCGGCTGCGGATGGTGGGCAGCAATTGCCAGGCAGCCTCGCTGGCGAGCACGAAGCGCACGTCGCCGACCGGCTCTTCCAGCGTCTTCAACAGCGCGTTGGCGGTGATGGTGTTCATGCGCTCGGCCGGATAGACCAGCACCACCTTGCCGCGGCCGCGCGCACTGGTGCGCTGGGCGAAGCCGACCGCGTCGCGCATGGCTTCCACCCGGATCTCGCGGCTGGGCTTGCGCTTCTTGTCGTCGATGTCGGCCTGGCTTTTTTCGTCGAGTGGCCAGCCCAGTTCCTGCATCGCCACTTCGGGCATCAGCACGCAGAGGTCCGCATGGGTGCGTACCGCAATCGCGTGGCAGCTCGGGCAATGGCCGCAGGCGCCCTGCCCGTCCGCCGGCCGCTCGCACAGCCAGGCCGCGGCGAGCGCCAGGCCCAGTTCGTACTGGCCCAGGCCGGACGGCCCATGCAGGAGCCAGGCATGGCCACGCTGGCGCAGGAGTTCGGCCAGGGGCCGGCGCAGCCAGGGCAGCAGAGGTGCCGCGTCGCTCATCGCGTGTGCCTCCCGATCAGGCCACGCTCCGCCAGCACCGCTTCGACCTGCGCCCAGACCTGTTCGCGCGAGCGATTCGCGTCGATGCGCGCGAAGCGGGGCGCCTCGGCCGCACGCGCTGCATAGCCGCTCGCCACGCGCCGGAAGAACTCGACCGGCTGCGACTCGAACTTGTCCGGCAGGCGCGCACCCGCCAGGCGTTCGGCGGCGATTTCGGGTGGCAGGTCGAACCACAGCGTGAGCGCCGGCTGCAGCAGTGCCGCATCGTCACGCGCCTGAACCCAGCGCTCCAGCGTGGCCAGCACCGCCTGGTCGAAGCCCCGCCCTGCCCCCTGGTAGGCAAAGGTGGCGTCGGTGAAGCGGTCGCACAGCACCACGTCGCCGCGTGCGAGCGCGGGCTCGATCACCTGCACGACGTGATCGCGCCGCGCCGCGAACACCAGCAGCGATTCGGTCAGCGGGTCCATGGCCTCGTTGAGGACCAGGGTGCGGAGCGTCTCCGCCAGCGGCGTTCCACCGGGCTCGCGCGTGCGCGTGACCTGCCGTCCCGCCGCCTTGAACAGCGCTTCCAGCGCATCGATGTGGCTGGACTTGCCGGCACCGTCGATGCCTTCCAGCGAGAGGAACAGGCCTGCGCTCATCGCTGTTCACCCTTGGCCGGCGGCGTGTCGATGCCGCGCTGGTAGCGGTTGACCGCGCGATTGTGTTCGTCCAGCGAGGTGCTGAAGTGGCTGGAGCCATCCCCGCGCGATACGAAGTAGAGCGACTTGCTCTGGGCCGGTTGGACCGCGGCCAGCAGCGCCGCCTTGCCGGGCATGGAGATCGGCGTGGGCGGCAGGCCGGGGCGCGTGTAGGTGTTCCAGGGCGTGTCCGTCTGCAGGTCTTTCTTGCGCAGGTTGCCGTCGAAGCGGGTGCCCATGCCGTAGATGACGGCCGGGTCGGTCTGCAGCGGCATGCCGACGCGCAGGCGGTTGATGAACACCGCCGCGATCTCGGCGCGGTCCTTGGCCGCGCCGGTTTCCTTCTCGACGATGCTGGCGAGGATCAGCGCTTCGTCGGGCGACTTCAGTGGCAGGTCGGAGGCCCGGGCCGACCAGGCGGCTTCCAGCTTCTTGTCCATGGCACGCATCGCACGCTGCAGCAGCGCGAGGTCGCTCGAACCCTTCGAATAGGTGTAGGTGTCGGGGAAGAAGCGCCCTTCGGGGTGCACGCCGGGCCTGCCGAAATGGTTCATCAGTTCCTCGTCGCTCAGGCCCAGGCTGTCCGGCTTGAGCTGCTCGGCCTTGGCCAGCGCGGCGCGCACCTGGCGGAAGCTCCAGCCTTCCACCAGCACGACGCTGCGAGTGGCCTCTTCGCCGCGCACCAGCATGTTGAGCAGCAGCCTCGGCGTGACGCCGCGCTCGAGTTCGTAGCTCCCGGCGCGGATCTGCCGGTCCTGCCCCGAGAAGCGGAACCAGCCGTAGAGCAGTTGCCAGGGCACCGCCACGCCCGCGGCCTGCACTGCTTGCGCGACCCCCTTGGGCGTCGTGCCGGGTTCCACCGACAGGTCCACCGAGGGTGCCGGCAGCTTGAGCGGCTGTTGCACCCACCACAGCCCGGCCGCACCGGCGCCGAGCACGACGAAAGCGGCGAGCAGAAAAAGCGTGAGGAGGAAGCGGCGCACGGATCCGGTGGACGAGGAGAAAAGCGCGGTAGCCCTGCGGGCCGAACGGAACGGACCGGCCCATGATAATTCAGCGATGACCCCTGTCGTTCTGAACGGCGTTACAGCCCTTTCCCACCTCGGCGTGATCCGCGCCGAGGGCCCCGAGGCCGCCAATTTCCTCAACGGCCAACTGACCCAGGATTTCGCCCTGCTCGGCCCCGCCGAGGCGCGACTGGCCGCGCTGTGCACGGCCAAGGGCCGCGTGATCGCGAGCTTCATCGGCATCAAGCCGCAGCCGGACCGGGTGCTGTTGGTGCTGGGCCGCGACATCCTGCCGGCCACGCTCAAGCGACTCTCGATGTACGTGTTGCGGGCCAAGCTCAAGCTCAGCGATGCCACCGAAGAATTCGCGCTGCACGGTCTGGCCGGCACGGCGCTGGCGGCGAACGGCGTCGATGCGGGCGCGGCGCCGGGCCGCTGCAGCACCGTCGGCGAAGCGCATGTCGTGTCGCTCCACCCCGCCGACGGCGTTCCGCGTGCACTGCACATCGCCCCCGCCGGCACCCCGCCGCCCGAGGGCCCGGCGCTCGATGCATCACTGTGGTCCTGGAGCGAGGTGCGCAGCGGCATCGTCACCGTCAGCACGCCCATCGTCGAGGCTTTCGTGCCGCAGATGCTCAACTACGAATCCGTGGGCGGCGTGAACTTCAAGAAGGGCTGTTACCCCGGCCAGGAGGTGGTGGCCCGCAGCCAGTTCCGCGGCACGCTCAAGCGGCGGACCTACCTGGTGCAGTCCGAGGCCCCGGTGGAGGCAGGCCAGGAAGTCTTTGCCGCCAACGACGCGGAGCAGCCCGTCGGCCTGGTGGCGCAGGCCGCCCCCGCGCCGGGCGGCGGCTGGGCCGCGCTGGTGTCGATCCAGATCGCGGCACTCGACGCCGGAGGCCTGCATGCCGGTTCCGCCGGCGGCGCGGCCCTCAAGGTCGAGCCCCTCCCCTACCCCCTTCTGCAAGACATCTGAGCCCGCTGCGGGCGCTCAGCAGCAGCGCCCCTTGCCGCTGCCGTAGCGCGCCTCCAGGCGCTCGCGGAAGAAAGCCTCGTAGCTCATGGGCGCCTGCTCCGGATGCGTGCGCGCCATGTGGCTGAGGTAGGCGTCGTAGTCCGGCAGGCCCACCATCAGCCGCAGCGACTGCGCCAGCGAGCGGCCCAGGTAGCGCCCGGCTTCGGACAGCGTAGAAGCCATCACCTCAATATCCCATGACGCTGCGCGAGGCGAGCGCAGCGAGGCCCGTTCGAGAAACACCGCGGAACCGGCTTTGCCGGGCCGCTGGTGTTGCCCCAGGTGAGGGGGGTGGCGTAGCGACACAAAGTGCGCGAAGCCTGGGGGAGAGCTTCATTTCACGCGGCCTGGGTGGGCATCGCCTCGAAAGGCGTCTCGCGTGCCGTCGGCTTGTGCGAGGCACGCGCGGCCAGCACGCTCTTCACGCTGTAGAACAGCACGCTCAAGACGACGAAGATGAAGAGCGCGCACAGCGCCGCATCGAGCCGGTCGTTGAAGACGATGCGGGACATCGCCTCCGGCGTCTTGGCCGGCGCCAGCAGCACACCCTTCTCCAGGGCCTCGGCGTACTTCGAGGCGTGCGCGAGGAAGCCGACCTTCGGATCGGCCGAGAAGATCTTCTGCCAGCCCGCCGTCAGCGTGCACACCAGCAGCCAGGCGGCCGGCACGATCGCCACCCAGGCGTAGCGCTCGCGCTTCATGCGGTAGAGCACCACCACGCCCAGCATCAGCGCCACCGCGGCCAGCATCTGGTTGGAGATGCCGAACAGCGGCCACAGCGTGTTGATGCCGCCCAGCGGATCGACCACGCCCTGGTAGAGAAAGTAGCCCCAGGCCGCGACGCAGAGGAAGGTGGCGAGCATGTTGGCCGCCAAGGAGTCGGTGCGCTTGAGCGCCGGCACGAAGCTGCCCAGCAGGTCCTGCAGCATGAAGCGCCCGGCGCGGGTGCCGGCGTCCACCGCGGTCAGGATGAACAGCGCCTCGAACAGGATGGCGAAGTGGTACCAGAAGGCCATCATGGCCTGGCCGCCAATCGCCTGGTGCAGGATGTGCGCCATGCCCACGGCCAGCGTGGGCGCGCCGCCCGCCCGGCCGAGGATGGTGCTTTCGCCGACGTCCTTCGCGGTCTGCGTGAGCATCTCGGGCGTGACCACGAAGCCCCAGTTCGAGATGGCCTGCGCCACCGTCTCCGGCGTGTTGCCCACCAGCGCGGCCGGGCTGTTCATCGCGAAGTACACGCCCGGCTCGATGCAGGCGGCCGCCACCAGGGCCATCACGGCGACGAAGGACTCGGCCAGCATGCCGCCGTAGCCGATGAAGCGCGCGTGGCGCTCGTTGTCCAGCATCTTCGGCGTGGTGCCGGAAGAGATCAGCGCATGGAAGCCCGACACCGCGCCGCAGGCAATGGTGATGAAGAGGAAGGGGAACAGACTGCCCGACCACACCGGCCCGTTGCCCTGCGCGAACTGCGTGACCGCCGGCATCTGCAGCGTGGGCGCGACGAAGACGATGCCGATCGCCAGCGCGATGATGGTGCCGATCTTCAGGAAGGTCGAGAGGTAGTCGCGCGGCGCCAGCAGCAGCCACACCGGCAGGCTGGCGGCGATGAAGCCGTAGCCGACCAGCATCCAGGTCAGCGCCTTGCCGTCGAAGGTGAAAAGCGGCGCCCAGTCCGGGTTGTTCGCCACGGCCTGGCCGCCGAAGATCGCCAGCATGAGCAGCACGAAGCCGATCACCGAGATCTCGCCGATGCGCCCGGGGCGGATGTAGCGCAGGTACACGCCCATGAAGATCGCCACCGGGATGGTCGCCGCCACCGTGAAGGCCCCCCAGGGCGACTCGGCCAGCGCCTTGACCACGATCAGCGCCAGCACCGCCAGGATGATGATCATGATCATGAAGGTGCCGAAGAGCGCGATCAGCCCCGGCACCGTGCCCATCTCCTGCTTGATCAGGTCGCCCAGCGAGCGGCCGTCGCGGCGGGTGGAGATGAAGAGCACGATGAAGTCCTGCACCGCGCCGGCGAACACCACGCCGGCCAGGATCCACAGCAGGCCCGGCAGGTAGCCCATCTGCGCCGCCAGCACCGGTCCGACCAGCGGCCCCGCGCCCGCGATGGCCGCGAAGTGGTGGCCGAAGAGCACGTTCTTGTCGGTCGGCACGTAGTCCAGCCCGTCGTTGTGGCGATGGGCGGGCGTCATGCGCTTGCCGTCCAGGCCGAGCACGCGGTCGGCGATGAACAAGCTGTAGTAGCGATAGGCGATCAGATAGGTGCAGAGGGCGGCAGCCACCACCCAGAGGGCGCTGATGGCCTCGCCACGCGCCAGGGCGACGGTGCCGAGCGCAAAGCCGCCGGCGATCGCCACGACGAGCCACACGAGGTGGCGGCGAATGGTATGCATACGGATGTGTCTCCTTGGGTCACGCGAACCCAGGGAGTGTGGCGAGCGAAGCGCGCGCCGGCATCCGTCACACCGCGCAAGCGAACTGCGCGGCATCACCTAAGGGATAACCCTGATCAAGTGTCCGCTCAGCCTTGACCGAAGCCTCGCGCATGCTCCACAGCGTACTTGATCAGCTCCGCCTGCCCCTCGATGCCCAGCCTGCGCTTGATGCTCTGCCGGTGCGCCTCGACCGTCCGCACGCTCAGGCCCAAGGTGCGCGCGATCTGCTTGCTCGATTCGCCACGCCCGAGCGCCGACAGAATCTCGCTCTCGCGCGGCGTCAGCAGCGGCCGCGGCGCCTGGTTGCGGAAGAGGCGTTGCGACACCGCCGGGCTCAGGAAGGTCCCGCCCGCCGCCGCGGCTTCGATGGCCGCGACGATCTCCGCCGCCGGCGCGTCCTTGAGGACGTAGCCGCGCGCGCCAGCCGCCAGTGCCTGCTGCACGTACTCGGGGTTGTCGTACATGCTGAGCATCACCACTCGCACCCCCGGGTGGCGCGCCTGCAATGCCGCGGCCAGCTCGATGCCGTTCATGTCCTTCATGCCCACGTCCGCCAGCACCAGTTGCGGCTGCTGGCGGTCGATGGCCTCCAGCGCTTCGGCGGCGCTGCCGGCCTCGCCCACGATCTCGATGCCGGGCAGCGGATCGAGCCGGGCACGCAGGCCGTCGCGCACCAGCGGATGGTCGTCGACCAGGAAGAGACGGATGGGCATCGTCATCGGAGAAGCTCCGGCTTCGGCTGCGATCTGCGCCTAGGGGGCGACGGTTTCAGGATTCGCCCGGCGCTGACTTGCGCACTCTTGTTCTGGGAGAGGGTGGGGGGGAGGGCTCTGGGCCTCTGTTTTGGCTTTGTTCTTGTTTTGGCTTGGACTTGGCGTTCGGGGCTTTGTTTTGGCCTTGCTGGTTGTGTGGCGCAGGAGCCGGGAATTCGCCCCGGCGGGCGAGTTACTTTCTTTGTCTCGC
>NZ_BAABGJ010000014.1:0-33326 GCF_039541515.1 Variovorax defluvii | reverse complement strand
GCATCCCGCGCGCAGCATCGAAGACGAGACGATGGAGCTTTCTGTTCAATCCTGGATCTCCCTGCACATTCGAGGGGGAGACCCGGTCTCGGCTTCAGCGGCCGGCCAGCCCCGCTCCCCTTGCGGGGCGCGATTCTGGGGCCGTTTGGCTCAGATCAGAATCTGATATTTTGTCGCGGCCTACTGCGCCCCCAGCACCGCCAGCGCCACCGAGGCGATGCGCGCCGGCAGCGAGTCGGCCCGCGAGGTCAGCACGATCGGCACGCGCGCCCCCAGCACCAGCCCGGCGCATTCGCCACCGCCGATGTAGGTGAAGCTCTTGTAGAGCATGTTGCCGGCGTTGAGGTCGGGCACCAGCAGCAGGTCGGCGTCGCCGGCCACGCGCGACTCCATCTTCTTGATGTGCGCGGCCTCGGCCGAGATCACGTTGTCGAAGCCGAAGGGGCCCTCCACCACGGCGCCGGGCCAGGCGCCGGCACGGGCCATCGCGACCAGGGCCTGCGCATCGACCGTGGCCGGGATGGCCGGGTTCACTGTCTCCACCGCGGCCACGATGCCGACCTTGGGCTGCGCGATGTCCAGCTTGCGCAACAGGCCGATGGCGTTGCCCAGAATGTCGCGCTTCGCATCGAGCGAGGGCGCGATGTTGACCACGCAGTCCGCCAGCCCGAGCAGCTTCGGATAGCGCGGCAGGTCGAACAGAAAAGCATGGCTGATGCGCGTCTCGGTGCGAAGGCCCACGTGCTTGTCGACCACCGCCGACATCAGCTCGTCGGTGTGCAGCGAGCCCTTCATCAGCGAAGCCACCACGCCCTGCCGCGCCATCGCGACGGCGCGGCGCGCGCTCTCCGGTGCCTCGCCGCTGCAATCGATGATCTCGAAGCCGAGCGCATCGATGCCGGCCGCATCACCCGCACGCAGGATGACCTCGCGCGGGCCGATCAGCACCGGCTGCGCCAGTTCCTCGTCGCGGATGCGCGCGGCCGCATCGAGCGCCGCCGCATCGCAGGGATGGACCAGCCCGACCCGCACCCGCTGGTGCCGCGCGCGCTCGCGCGCCCGGGCTACCAGGGCGTCGAGCCGGGGATGCGCAGCCACCTCCTCAGGCAGCTGCAATGCCGCGGAAGCCATGCTGCTTGCGGCCCCGCTCAGGTGAAGTCCTTGTACTTGTCCAGGAAGCGGATGGGCTTGGCCAGCGCATCGCGGCGGAAGGGATCGCCCAGCTCGCGGGTGCACATGACCTCGATCACCGTGGTCTTGCCCTGGTTCATCTGCATGTCCACCGCCTTCTTCAGCGCCGGGCCGACGTCCTCGAGCTTGTCCACGACGATGCCCTCGGCACCCATGGCCTTGGCGATGCCGGCGAAGCTTTCGCTCTCCAGTTCGCCGGCGACGAAGCGGCGGTTGTAGAAGTCGACCTGGTTCTTCTTCTCGGCGCCCCATTGCCGGTTGTGGAAGACGACCGCGGTGACCGGAATGTCGTGCCGCACGCAGGTCATGATCTCGACCATGCTCATGCCCCAGGCGCCGTCACCGGCGTAGGCGATGGCCGGCCGGTCCGGCGCGGCCAGCTTCGCGCCGATCATGGTCGGCAGGGAGTAGCCGCAGTTGCCGAAGCTCATCGGCGCGAAGAAGCTGCGCGGCTCCTCGAAGCGCAGGTAGCTGTTGGCCACCGCATTGATGTTGCCGATGTCGGTGGAGACCATGGCGCGCGGCGGCATGGCCTTCTCCAGCTCGCGCAGGACCTGGCGCGGGTGCAGCCACTTGCCGCCTTCCTTCTTGGCCTCTTCGATCATGTCGAGGCTGAAGGGGTCGCGCTCGTGGGTCCAGCCGTCGAGTTCCTTCTCCCAGGCGTCCTTCTCTTCCTTGATCTTCGCGGCGCGTTCGGCCTTGGTGGCGTCGCAGGCCAGCGTCTTGTCCGCGAGGCGCGCCAGCAGCGCCTTGGCCACCGCCTTGGCGTCGCCGTGGATGCCGACGGTGATCTTCTTCACCAGGCCCAGGTTGGTGTGGTCGGCCTCGACCTGGATGATCTTGGCGTTCTTCGGCCAGTAGTCCATGCCGTGCTGCGGCAGGGTCCCGAAGGGGCCCATGCGCGAGCCCAGGGCCAGCACCACGTCGGCCTGCGCGATCAGCTTCATCGCCGCCTTGCTGCCCTGGTAGCCCAGCGGGCCGGCCCACAGCGGGTGGCTGGCCGGGAAGGAGTCGTTGCGCAGGTAGCCGTTGGCCACCGGCGCGCCCAGACGCTCGGCCAGGGCCTTGCATTCCTCCACCGCATCGCCCATCACCACGCCGCCGCCGGAGAGGATGACCGGGAACTTGGCATTGGCCAGCAGTTCGACCGCGGCGTTGAGGCTGTTCTCGCCGCCCGAGCCGCGCTCCACGCGCATCGGCTTCGGGATCTCGCACTCGATCTCGCCGTAGAAGTAGTCGCGCGGAATGTTGAGCTGGGTCGGGCCCATCTCGGAGATGGCGCGGTCGAAGCAGCGCGCCGTGTACTCGGCCATGCGCTTGGGGTTGTTCACGTGGCCCTGGTACTTCGTGAACTCCTGGAACATCGGCAGCTGGTTGGCCTCCTGGAAGCCGCCCAGGCCCATGCCCATGGTGCCGGTCTCGGGCGTGATCATCACCACCGGACTGTGGGCCCAGTAGGCCGCGGCGATGGCGGTCACGCAGTTGCTGATGCCGGGGCCGTTCTGGCCGATCACCACGCCGTGGCGGCCGGACACGCGCGCATAGCCGTCGGCCATGTGCGCCGCACCCTGCTCGTGCACCACCGGAATCAGGCGGATGCCGGCCGGCGCGAAGATGTCCATCGCATCCATGAAGGCCGAGCCCATGATGCCGAACATGTCGGTCACGCCGTTGGCGACCATGGTTTCGACGAAGGCCTCGGAAGGCGTCATCTTCTGGACGCCGCTGACGACGGTGCGGGCGGTGGCGGGGGGCTGTTTGGTCATGGGATGGGGTCTCCTAGGGTCGAGGGGTCAAGCGCTGTCGCGAGGGAACTATCAAAAAGATGGAACCAATGGTTCCGGAATTTGTTTTGGCGGAATATAGGGCTCTGTCCGGATGGAGTCAAACAAAATTCCAAAAATCGGTACGCCCTGTCCCATTTTTTGTTTAAGAGACTATGATCCGACCCATGAATGTCGTCAATGGCGTCCAACCCGAAGCCGTCGAACTGAACGGCGACACCCCCACCATGCGCCTGTTCGGGCTGCTGGAGGTGATCGCGTCCAAGGACCGCCGCTACGCGCTGCAGGACCTGGTGGAAGAAACCGGCCTGCCCAAGCCCACCCTGCACCGCATGCTCCAGCAACTGGAGACGGCGGGCCTGCTGCAGCGCGAGGGCGACAGCCGGCTCTACGGCATCGGCTCGCGCCTGCGCCGGCTGGCCGAGAACCTGCTGCTCAACGACAGCCACCATGGCGCGCGCCACACGGTGCTGCGCCAGCTGGTGGAGGAGATCGGCGAGAGCTGCAACCTCACGGCGCTGTCGGGCAGCGAGGTCGTGTACCTCGACCGCGTCGAGACCGCGGCGCCGCTGCGCTTCTATCTGCACCCCGGCTCGCGCGTGCCCGTGCATTGCTCGGCGAGCGGCAAGGTCTTCCTCGCGCAGATGAGCCCGGCGCAGCGCCGGCGCCTGCTGGCCCACGCGCCACTGGAGGCCTACACGCCCAAGACGCTGACCGACCTGGACGCGCTGGAGCGCGAGGTCCAGCGCGTACGCAAGGAGGGCTGTGCCTTCGACAACGAGGAATTCCTGCCCGGCCTGCTGTGCATCGCAGCCCTGGTGCCCAGCAACAGCGGGCCATCCAACCTGTGCGTCGCCGTGCAGGCGCCGGTGATGCGCATGGACATGGAGAAGGCGAGGAAGCTGCTGCCCGCATTGCAGCGCGCCGCCCTGGCCCTCTCGCGCATCGATTCCGACACCACCGCCGGCCCCGAAACCGGCAGCCGCGCGCAAGCCTGATGGGAGCCCCCGACATGACCGACATCGCCGCCCTGAAACCCGAGCGCCTGCTGAGCGTGCGCCAGACCTTCGGCATCGACAGCGACCTGCAGGTGCCCGCCTTCGCCGAGCGCGACGAGCACGTGCCCGAGATCGACGAGGTCTACCGCTTCAATCCCGACGTGACGCTGGCCATCCTGGCCGGCTTCATGCGCGACCGGCGGGTGATGGTGCAGGGGCTGCACGGCACCGGCAAGTCCACCCACATCGAGCAGGTGGCGGCGCGGCTGAACTGGCCCTGCGTGCGGCTCAACCTCGACGGCCACATCAGCCGGCTCGACCTGGTCGGCAAGGACGCCGTGGTCCTGCGCGATGGCCAGCAGGTCACCGAATTCCAGGAAGGCATCGTGCCCTGGGCCCTGCAGCGGCCGGTGGCGCTGATCTTCGACGAGTACGACGCCGGCCGGCCCGACGTGATGTTCGTCATCCAGCGCATCCTGGAGCGTGACGGCAAGTTCACGCTGATGGACCAGAACCGCGTGCTGCAGCCCCACCCCTTCTTCCGCCTCTTCGCCACCGCCAACACGGTGGGCCTGGGCAACCTCAACGGCCTCTACCATGGCGCGCAGCGGCTCAACCATGCGCAGATCGACCGCTGGAACATCGTGGCCTCGCTCAACTACCTGCCGGCCGAGGAAGAGGCGGCCATCGTGCAGGCGCGCGTGCCCTCGATGCGCGACGAGGCCGGCCATGCCATGGTCCGCGCGATGGTGGCGGTGGCCGAGCTCACCCGCAAGGGCTTCGCGGCCGGGGACCTCTCCACGCTGATGTCGCCGCGCACCGTGATCACCTGGGCCGAGAACGTGGAAATCTTCCGCGACCCGGCGCTGGCCCTGCGCCTGTCCTTCGTGAACAAGTGCGACGAGGCCGAGCGGCCGCTGGTGGCGGAGTACTTCCAGCGCTGCTTCGACCGGGAGCTGAAGGTATCCCAACAGCTCTCGGGCACCTGACTTCGACGCGGCCGGCACCATGACGGAAGCCCAGCGCCAGGTCCGGCACGCCCAGGAGGTGGACGAACTCTGCGCCGCCTTCGTGCGCGCCTACACCGGCGAAGCCGACCTGCATTTCCGCGGCCGGCGCCTGCACCGCGGCCGCCAGGCCTTGCCCTGGTACGCGCCGCACCTGCACCCCTCGCCCGAGACCGACGACTTCGCCTCCTTCCGCGGCACGGCCGACGGCCTGGGCCTGCGGCTGCGCCACTCCGACGCCGCGCTGCACGCGCGCCTGCGCCCCGAGGAGCCGGTGGAGCGCATGCTGTTCGAGATGCTCGAGCAGTTCCGCGTGGAGTCGCTCGCCCCCGAGGCCATGCCGGGCATGCAGCGCAACCTGCGGCACCGGCACGAAACGTGGTCGCTGTCCTTCCACCATTCGGGCCTGACCGACACCGCGCGCGGCCTGCTGCTGTACGCCGTGGCGCAGATCTGCCGCGCCCGCGTCTGCGGCCAGCAGGTGGTGGAGGAGACCGAGGACATGCTCGAGGCCACCCGCTTCGGCCTGGCCCCGCACATCGGCCACGCCCTGGCGGGCCTGCGCCGCGACCGCGCCGACCAGGCGGCCTATGCGGTGCATGCCCTGGCCATCGCGCGCACGGTGGCGGCGATGCTCCACGCGGCCGGCGAAGGTTCGGGCGAGGCCGAGGGCGATGCCACCGACGACGACAAGCCCGAGGACCGCCGCAGCGTCTTCAGCCTGGTCGCCGACATGGACCGCGAGATCGTCGAGCGCTACACCGCGGCCGACTCGGGCCGCAGCGCCCTGCTGGAGGGCGAAGGAGGCCGCTACCGCGTCTTCACCACCGCCTACGACCGCGAGCACGACGCGGCATCGATGGTGCGCCGCGAGCTGCTGGCCGAATACCGCGAACGGCTGGACCGCCGCATCGCCGCCCAGGGCCTCAACATCGCCCGCCTCGCGCGCGAGCTGCGCGCGCTGCTGGCCGAACCCCGGCGCGAAGGCTGGGACGGCGCGCAGGAGGAAGGCCGCATCGACGGCCGCCGCCTCGCGCAGCTGATCGCCTCGCCCACCGAGCGGCGGCTGTTCCGCACGGAGCGGCTGGAGCCGGCGGCCGATTGCGTGGTGAGCTTCCTGATCGACTGCTCCGGCTCCATGAAGGAACATGCCGAAGCGATCGCGATGCTGGTGGACGTCATGGCGCGCGCACTGGAGCAGGCCGGCGTCGCCAGCGAGATCCTGGGCTTCACCACCGGCGCGTGGAACGGCGGCCGCGCCCGGCGCGATTGGCAGCGCGCCGGCCGGCCCGCGCACCCGGGCCGCCTCAACGAGCGCTGCCACATCGTCTTCAAGGACGCGCAAACACCCTGGCGCCGCGCCCGCCCCGCCATCGCCGCCCTGCTCAAGGCCGACCTGTTCCGCGAGGGCATCGACGGCGAGGCGGTGGACTGGGCCTGCGCCCGCCTGCAGGCGCGCAGCGAGGAGCGCAAGCGGCTGCTGGTGGTCTCCGACGGCTCGCCGATGGACAGCGCCACGAACCTGGCCAACGACACGCACTATCTCGACCACCATCTGCAAGACGTGGTGGCCCGGCACGAGCAGGCCGGGCGCATCGGCATCGCGGGCGTGGGCGTGGGGCTGGACCTCAGCCCTTACTACAGCCGCAGTCACGTGCTGGACCTGGCAGCCGGGTCCGGACGCGCGGTGTTCGCGGACCTGATCGGACTGCTGGCGGGCCCACGCGTGGGCTGATCGCCCGTCTCGGGGCTTTCCCGAAGCGCTGTGACTTATTGCGCCCCCGGCGGGTGCGGTTGCGCCCCGAAATATTCATCTGCTTACAAAAGTAGTAGTCTGTGATTTCTTCACATTAAACGGACGGCAAGGTCCGATCCCGGAGGAGGTCAGTCGATGCAAGGGCAGGAGACGCAGGAGACGGGGCAGCAAGAAGCCCAAGGAAAGGCCATCAAAGGAAAGGCGCGGGAGACGGCTGCATTCGACGCCGCGCTGGGCGCGGACGCCGGCGACGCGCGCCGGGTGGCGCGCATGCGGCTGGTGCTTGCCTTGTCCGCCCTGCTCGCCGCTTCCGTCGACCTGCCCCAGCTCGGCGACACCGCCTGGCTGCCCTTTTTCGGCTACGTGGTGCACAGCCTGGTCGTCTGCATCCATGCCGAGCGCGAAGCGCCGCTCTCGCAGAGCCGCCTGATCCATTGGCTGGACCTCGGCTGGTACACGTTGATCGTGCTGCTCACCGGCGGCGTGCACAGCGCCTTCTTCCTGTTCTTCTTCTTCGCGATCCTGGTGGCCTCCTTCCGCTGGGGCTTCGAGGAGGGTGCCCGGGTCACACTGGCCTCGGTGGCCTTGTACGCGGCCTCCGGCATCGACACGGCGCTGGACGAGAACCTTCCCCGCCTGCTGGTGCGCGCCACCTTCCTGCTGGCGCTGGGCTACATGATCGTCCACTGGGGCCGCTCGAAGGTGGAGCTGCGGCGCCGGCTGGCACTGCTGCACGCGGTCAGCCAGCTGTCGAACCCGCGCTTCGGCGTGGACCACACGGTCACCGGCATCCTGCAGAAGCTGCAGCATTTCTACGGACCCCACGGGACCAGCAGTTGCCTGCTGGTGCTGCGGGACAAGGATTCCGGCGCCTGCACGCTGCGCACCCTGCGCGCGGGCGAGCGGCCGGCCTCGCCCCAGGCGGCCAACATCGTGCCGGAAGCGGCCGCGCTGCTGCTGGCGCTGCCGGCGCAGGACAAGGCCCTGCTCTACCGGAGCACGCCCTGGGCCGCCCTGCCCTCCCGTGCAGGCGCATGGGCCCATGACGCCCGCACGGGCCGGTGGACGCGCCGGCACGGCGTCGCCTGCGAGGGCCTGGCACAACTGCTGGAGGCCCGCTCCTTCATCACGGTCCCGCTGCCGCTGTGCCGCAGCGAGGGCCGGCTCTACCTGCTCTCGCGCACCACCGAGTTCCGCCGCAGCGACGCGCTTTTCCTGGCCCAGGTCGGCGCCCAGGCCTTCCCGGTGATCGAGAACATCGAGCTGCTCGACCGCATGGCCTCGGACGCCGCCTCGCAGGAGCGGCAGAGGATCGCCCTCGATCTGCACGACACCGCCATCCAGCCCTACATCGGCCTGAAGATGGGCCTGGCCGCGCTGCGCAACAAGGCGGCCGCCGACAACCCGCTGGTGGAAGACCTCGACCGCCTGCAGGAGATGGCCACGCAGGTGATCGGCGACCTGCGGCGCTACGCGGGCGCGGTGCGCAACGGCGCCGGCCGCACCCACCCCGGCCACGTGGTGTCGGCCCTGCTGCGGCAGCAGGCCGGCCGGGTGCGCGAGTTCTACGGCATCGACATCGCGGTGCGCGTCGAGGGCGAGCTGCAGGTCAACGACCGCCTGGCCGCCGAGGTGCTGCAGATCGTTCGCGAAGGCCTCGCCAACATCTGCAAGCACACCCTGGCCCACTGCGGCGCCATCCGCCTGGAATGCGCGGACGGGCTGCTCAAGCTGCAGATCGACAACGAGGCCGACGGCAACCAGTCCCTCGAGTTCCTGCCGCGCTCCATCTCGGAGCGCGCCGGCGCACTCGGCGGCCGGGCCCGCGTGCGGCGCGGTGACGGCGGTGGCACCTCGGTGCAGGTCGAGATCCCTATGTAAAACCCGAGGAGGAGAAACGATGCAAGCAAGCGCGAAGACCATCGGCGTCATGGTGGTGGACGATCACCAGACCATGCTGTGGGGCCTGTCCCGCCTGATCGACGGCGAGCAGCCCCGCATGCGCGTGGTCGGCACCGCGCGCAGCTGCGACGAGGCGCTCGCGCAGGCCCCCGGACTGGCGCCCGACGTGATCCTGCTGGACCTGGACCTGGACGGCCGCAGTGCGCTGGACATCCTCCCCGGGCTGCTGTTGGGCACCGCTTCCCGCGCGCTGATCCTGACCGGCGAGCGCCAGCAGAGCACGCTGGACCAGGCCGTGCTGAAAGGTGCCCGCGGCCTGTTGCGCAAGGATGCCTCGGCGGAGCAGGTGCTGCAGGCGATCGAACGCGTTCACCAGGGCGAGCTGTGCCTGGACGGCGAAACCATGGGCCGCGTCTTCAGCGAATTCCTCGCGGCCCGCACGCCCCGCGTCGATCCGGAGGCCGAGAAGCAGGCCGCCCTGACCTGCAAGGAACGCAAGATCATCGCCGCCGTGGTGCAAGGCAACGGCGCGTCCAACAAGGCCTTGGCGAACAAGCTCTTCATCACCGAGCACACGCTGCGCAACCACCTGTGCTCGATCTACCAGAAGCTGGATGTCGGAAACCGGCTGGAGCTGTATGTCTATGCGATGAAGCACCAGTTGGGCCTTGCCTCTTCCTGACGGACGTTGCAGCCTGGGTGACGAAGCGGCTGGCCGCACCATGTGGCTCGGGGACGCACCGCAACACGTGAGATTCGGGGGACGCCGCAAGACGTGAGTCGCGGGTGCGCCGCATCCAGCGGTGAGTTCACCTCCGCCGTACCGCGCATCCCATCTCGGACAGCCCTCACCACGAGCCGGATCGTCCGACGCGACCAAGTGCAACTTTCGGGTTGTCTGGAGCAGACGAACTTTCTTCCACGCTGGTGTGCATTGGCCTGCGCACCTATGATCCGCGCCCACCGTGAGGGGGAGCGGCGGCCGGACATCGTCCCGCCCGTGCAGCCCCCTGATGGGATTGCGCCGCTGCGTGCCACCGCGCAGCGAGAAGATCAACCAATCAGGGATTTCCATGACAAGCCGTCCATGGCGCACACGCGCCATCGTCCGTGCCACGTGCATCGCACTTCAGGCATCTTTGCTGGCGCTGCCCGCCAGCGCCGGCACCATCCGCACCGAGTACGACGCGATGGGCCAACCCATCGCCCTCACCGATGCCTCGGGCCAGGTCACCCGCATCCAGCGTGACCTGCTGAGCCGCCCTACGCTCATCACCTATGCCGACGGCCACTTCAGCACGCTCGTCTATGACGTCGGTGCCAAGGGCCACCTGAGCTCCTTCACCGACCGCAGCGGAACCACCCGCTACACCTGGGACACCGCCGGCCGCGTGGTCTCCAAGACGCAGACGCTTGCCAGCGGCTTCACCCAGCAGGTCGGCTACGGCTACACCCCACGCGGGGGCATGCTCGATAGCATCACCTATCCGAGCGGAAGCACGCTCGGCCACGTCTTCGACAACACGGGGAGGCTGGTGCAGTTGAACTGGAACGGCAGTCCCCTCGTCACCGGCATCACCTGGAACCCGATGGGCCAGCCCACTTCGTGGGACTGGGCCTTCGCACCCGGCCTCGGCGCCCGCCGCACCTACGACACCGCCGCGCGGCTGACGGCCACCGAGTTCTCCAGCTATGTCTGGGATGCCGCCGGGCGCATCACCAGCCTGACTCAGAGCCTCCTTGAGCCAGGGGACGCGGACCCGGACCACAGCAGCATCGCCAGCACGAGCACCACCTGGCGCGTGAGCTACGACCCCGTGGGACGCATCACGGGCTTCAACACCGCGGGGAGCGAGGCCAGTTTCGCCTACGACGCCAATGGCAACCGCACCGGCAGCATCAAGACGATCAACGGGCAGACGACCCGCCGTCAGTACACGTTCCAGCCCGACAGCAACCAGTACCGGGGATTCGGCCAGGTCACCGGCGGCGTCGGCACGAAGGTGGCGTATCGCTACACCGCCAACGGTGACCTGGCCAGCGACGGGCTGCGGACTTACAGCTATGACGCCGAGGGACGGTTGAGCGCCGTGACCACCGGCGCCACGGACACGAGTCCGACCACGCGCTATGCGCACAACGTGCTGGGGCAGCGCGTCTTCAAGACCGAGCCGCTGTATCCGCCGGTGGAAGGAGACGAGCGCGACAAGGGCTTCATGCAAAGCCTGATCGCGTTCTTCACGAAGCTGTGGGGGCCGAGCGCAAACGATGCGGAGAAGCAGGGCTTCGCGTTCATGTACGACGAGGAGGGGACCTTGCTTTCGGAGACCGGCACGGGAGGCGCCAACAGCACGGGCAGCACGCAGTACATCTACCTGCCGACGGCCAACGGGCCGATGCCGATTGCGGCGGTGATCAATGGCGAACTCTTCGCGGTGCACAGCGATCACCTGAATACGCCAAGAAGACTCACGGACGCCAACGGGCAAGTGGTCTGGCAGTGGGCCTACTCGGCGTTCGGGGATGAGAAGCCGACGATCGCGAAGTACAGGTTTGCGAACCTAGATATCAAACCGAATCCAGGCACGACGAGCTTCGCTGAGTTCGTGTTCAATCTGCGTTGGCCAGGGCAGTATTACGACGAAGAAAGTGGGCTGTTCTACAACTACTTCCGCAGCTACAGCGCAGGGCTGGGCAGATACACGCAGGGCGATCCGCTGGGACTGCATGACGACCTGAACAGGTTCGGCTACGTGCACGGAAATCCGCTGCGATACTCCGATCCGCTTGGGTTGATGGGCGGCGGTAGCCCACAGGGGCGAAGTCGAGGGGGGCCGAACGTGAACTCGTTTGGATGCATGGGCTTGGCCTGCATTACTGGGGGAACGGAGCCGACGTCGATGAGCGCCGAACTCACGTTTGGTGGAGGCGTCGAGATTTGCGATGCTCCTGTCCCTCCGCCGCCGCCTCAGAGCTGTAAAGATGAGAGCGGCGTGCTGAAGCGGATGGATCCGCCAGGCGCTCCTGTCCCCAAGAGATTTGGAGGCCTGTTTATTAGCCCTGGCATCAAACGCGATGCGCGGATATGCCTCCGTTTGGGCGTCTTTGTGTCGCCGCCGATTCCGGTGCCTTCCCTTGACATGGGACCTATGCCATGACCATCTGGATTTGGATTCTGCTGATCGCCTCATTGACCTTCGGAGTGGCCTACACCGTGCTTGGTCTAAAAGCCAATGATCACCTTAATGAGAAAGCCTCCAGTTCGGATCGCTCGATCGGATGGCTCTTCTGGTGGTCATTCAGCAAGGAGAAGTACGACGAGGAAGGAAAAAGGCTGTGCACCCAAGGGCAGATGCTCGCACTTGTGCTTATTGCCTTCCACGTCGCTTGGTACTTCATGCTGCTGAAGCAATAAACGTACTCTCTCACGCAAAAAGCCTTTTGCCACGACTTGGCCGCTTGGTGGCAGGCGGCACCCGTTCGACAACCACGTACACATGGAAATCAAATGCTGGACACCTTCATCACCTGGGCTCAGCGCGTCCAATCCCATACCGCAAGACCCAGCTTGAAAATTCAGCTCACCCGAGAACGACGAGCCTGAGAACCGCTCGGCCCGCTTGGACTTCGATGCGCCGTCAGCCATCGCTCGCATCACGTTCTGCAGCTGTGGCGACTACGACACCGAGGTCACCGCCCGTAAGACGGGCCGGCCGATCTATTCAGGCTTCGGACTCATCGACGAAGGGCGAGATCTCTCGCATCTCTCTGCGCCGGCATTCAGGGCTCTCCGTGTAGCCCTAGCGACAGCGGGGCTTCAGGTCGTTGGGCTCGCCGCGGCAGTGCGAGCTACGCGCACAACGCGCTGGGCCAGCTCGTCTTCAAGACAGAGCCGCTGTATCCGCCGAGCGAAGGCGACGAAATCCGCGCAGCTCGATCACGCCAAGACACAGCCCCAGCCCAAGGTCTACTCCACGATTCTTACTGCCGTGAACGGAGAAGTCATGAGTCCGAATCAATGTATCCGACGTGCCAGGACGGTCCTGGGCCTGAGCGAGCAAGAGACGGCAGCACGGGCCAATCTGACGATCTATGAGCTGGGAGATATCGAGGCTCGCGCAGAAGAATTTGCCTCAGCCATCCCAATCCAGAATGCGCTTCGACTTTGTTCAGTGTTGGACGTGTCGATCCACGAGGTACTTGGCATCGACACTTCGCCATCCTCAGAGCACATTCCTCTTGGTCGGTATGTGGAGTTGATTCGAGAAATGGCTCATCTAGCGCCCGATGAGCTGAATGAAAAAATCGGCTATGAGACGGGCTTCATTCAGCGGGTTGAAGGCGGCAGCATCGACCTGCTTGCCTACCCTGTCGAGTTGGCGCTGGACATTGCAAGCTGCACCAAGTCTTCGCCATCTCGAATGCTCAATGTTCTGGAGCAAGCATTCAGGAGCTCGACGCCAGCGGGGCCCCTCTGATGCCCGATGCCGGCGAGGCAATCCTCACCGAACTGCGACTGGCTGGCTATGGGCCGCGCCGAACTCGCAACGACCTAGAACCCCGTGGGCCAGCCCACTTCGTGGAACTGGGCCTTCGCACCCGGGCTCAGCGCCCGCCGCACCTACGACACCGCCGCGCGGCTGACGGCCACCGAGTTCTCCAGCTATGTCTGGGACGCCGCCGGGCGCATCACCAGCCTGACGCAGAGCCTCCTTGAGCCAGGGGACGCGGACCCGAACCACAGCAGCATCGCCAGCACGAGCACCACCTGGAGCGTGAGCCATGACCCCGTGGGGCGCATCACCGGCTTCAACACCGCGGGCAGCGAGTCGTCCTTCGGCACGCGCGCCGCCCCGCGCCCTGCGCTCCTCGCCGCCACAAAAATCGCCACGCCCCAGCCACCTGCCGCGGCGGGACTCTAGCGCGCCACCTCGGCGACGACACGCACATGGACCACGGCTGTCTCGTCCGCATGGACCCTGCGCCACCCCGGCAGGCCGTCGAGCACCGCGATGGCAGGCGTGCCGGGCGTGAGCAAGGTCCAGCCGAACCGGTACTCGTCCAGCAGCGAAAGGAACTGCCTGCGCTCCTTGACTCGCAGCGCATCGATGAACTTTCCGACGAAGGCGTCGCCATACATGTCTGCCCGGCCGTCGATGAACACCGGAATGCCTTCGTGGATCAGGAAGCCGCCGAAGTTGTAGTCGTTCAGCACAGGCCCCTGGGCACCCGCAGCCTGGGCGGCATCGATCGCCGCCCGGGGTGTGACCATGGCCTGAGGCGCGGGCGGCCGCATAAGCAGTGATGCGGCGGCGACGAGCGCGGCCACGCTCACGCACACGACGATGGCCTTCGGCCGTGCCGGCGCGGCCAGGGCCTGGAACCACCGATCGAGGGCGTGCGCATCCCGCATGCGCCTCTGCGTGGCATACCAGTGCCGCGCGAACGGGGTGGCCATGAGGAATGGCGCGACCAGCCCCAGCATCGAGACGTTGCGCTGGTGCTTCAATGCCAGGTGCACCAGCCCGAGCAGGAGCACCAGGCGCAGCCAAGGCAGGCGCACGCGGCCGCAGAGTGCGAGGGCCAGCACCAGGAGCAGCCAGGGCTCCAGCGGATTCCCCCGCTGGAAATCCGGCGACAGCCATTCGGCGATGACGGCGAGCGCGACCTCCATCCGCATGATGTAGATCGCATGCGCGAGCACGCCCCAGCCGCTGGGCGTCAGCAAGGCGGCGCCCGTGGACAACGCAGCGAACAGCGCCCAGGACCTGGCCGCCGCCGCACGCCGGCCACGGGGATGTGCGAGCACCGCGTCCAGCGCGAGACCATACCCGAGCACCAGGCCCAGCAGAAAGCTGCCGTGCATGTTGGCCCACAGCAGCATCACGCCCGGCAGCCACCAGGGCGGGGCGCGGCGCGCTTCCGCCGCATTCACCAGCGCCGACATCCACACCGCCAGCAGCACCCACGCCATCACGTGCGGCCGCGCCAGCAGGTGCGTCAGCATCATGCTGGCGGCCAGCCCGGTGAAGAGCAGCGCATGGACCGGCTCCATGCGCGCCAGCAGGAACCGCATCAGCAGCGACAGCACGAGACCGAAGCACGCGACCGCCAGGGCGACCAGCCCGGCCCACCCGGCCACTCGGTGCACGCCCACCATCACGAGCTCGGACAGCCACTCGAACGCGGTCCAGGGTGCGCCCGGCATCGAGTGCGAGAAGGCGTCGACCGTCGGCACCGTGCCATGCGCCAGGATCCAGCGGCCGGCGGCCAGGTGCCAGTAGGTGTCGGCGTCCCGGAGCACCAAGCCCGGCTGGCCCGCCGTCAGGACCACGACCGTGCAGAGCCACACGATGAGCGGCCACGACAGGCCCCAGGTCCCCGCCGCGGGCATGGCTGCACGGACTTCGAGCGTCGCTTTCATCGGAGTCGGCCCCAATCGATGGCCTCAATGCTGCCCCGCCAGCATCGGCAGGATGGTGCGGATGATCTGGATCGCCGCCGGCCCGAGGATGACCATGATGATCGACGGGAAGATGCACAGCACCAGCGGGATCAGCAGCTTGGTCGGCACCTTGGCGGCCTTTTCCTCGGCGCGCACCTGGCGCTTGTGGCGCAGGTCGTCGGAGAACACGCGCAGCGAATCGCCGATGCTGGTGCCGAAACGATCGGCCTGCGTGAGCATGGTGGCGAAGGTGCCGATCTCCTCGACGCCGGTGCGCTGCGCCAGGTTGCGCAGCGATTTCTCCCGCGTCCCGCCGGCGCGCATCTCGAGGTTCGTCCAGTGCAGCTCCTGCGCCAGGGCCAGGCTCTTCATGCGGATCTCCTCGGTGACCTTGACCAGCGCCGCATCCAGGCCCAGCCCGGCCTCGACGCAGACCAGCATGAGGTCGGCCGCGTCGGGAAAGTTCTCGAAGATCTCGCGCCTGCGCTTGCGGATCATCAGCGCGAGCACCAGGTTGGGCAGGTAGCAGCCCGCCATCGCCATCAGCACCAGGTAGAACACGAAGCTCAGGTCGGCGCCCGCCCCCGAGGCCCGCAGCGCAAGCGCGGTCCCGCCGGCGAACAGCAGCGGCAGCAAAGTCTTGAGGCCGAAGTAGATCAGCTGCGCGTCCTCGTGCCGGATGCCGGCGTTGAGGAAGCGCAGGCGCAAGGGCGAGGCCTCTTCCTCGCCCGTCGGCGAAGAAAGCTGGGCGAAGGGCCCGACCACCTTGACCACGGTGTGCGCCCACTGCGAAGACTTCGGCGTGCCCGACAGCGCCTGCAAACGCTGCCCGGCCCGGCTCGGCGCCAGCCAGACGTACAGCCCCGCGAGCCCCAGGCTCACGGCCAGAAACACGAGCGTGGAAAACAGCAGCATGGCGTCTCTCCCTTACACCCGGATGCGGATGATCTTGCGCATGATCAGCACGCCGACGGCCATGAGGCCCAGCATGTACTCGACGATCGCGATGCCGATCGGGTCGGTCCACAGCACGGACATGAACTGCGGGTTCACCAGGTTCATGACCGCGGCGAGCGCAAAAGGCATCACCACCAGAATCCATCCCGACAGGCGCCCTTCGGAGGACAGCACCCGCACCTTGGCCAGCAGCTTCAGCCGCTCGCGGATGAGGCGGCTGAGGTTGCTCAGCACCTCGGTGAGGTTGCCGCCCGATTCGCGCTGGATCATCACCGCCACCACGAAGTAGCGCAGGTCGGTCAACGGCACGCGCTCGCTCAAGTTCGTCAGCGCCTGCTGGAGCGAGACGCCGAAATTCACCTCGTCGGCCACGATGCGGAACTCGTTGGCGATCGGCTCGGCCATCTCCTCGCCGATCATCTGCATTCCGGCCGCGAAGGAGTGGCCGGCGCGAAGGGCGCGGGTCACCAGGTCGATCGCCTCCGGCAGCTGCAGTTGCAACTTCATCATGCGCCGGCTGCGCCGGTACTGAACGTACAGCAGCGGCAGCGCGCCCAGCAGCGCAGCGGCCGCCGCGGCCACCAGCGGCGGCTGGTGCAGCGCCAGCATCGCCACGGCGAAGGCGCCGACCGCGACGACGGCGCAGGACACCAGCAGCCGGGACACGGACCAATCGAGGCCGGACTGGACGATCAGGCGGTCCAGCCGGTGCGCGCGCGGAAGGCCCAGCAGCAGCCGCTCGAGCGCCGGCACGTCGCCGAGCATGCGCTCCTTCAGCAGCTGCGCCTGCGCGGTGGTGTCGGCCGAGGCCGAGAGCGCGCGCAGACGCTGCTCGATCTTGCGCGCTTCCGGGCCCTTGTAGTTGCGCCAGACCAGGTACGCAGCTTCCAGCAGCAGCAGCACGGTCACGAAGACCAGCAGCGCGATGACCAGGTAGGCGTTGCCGCCGAAGTGTTCCGCCATGGCGAGGCTCCTTCTATTCGTAGCGCCTGGAGGGGTCGAACATCGCATCCGGCAGCGCGAAGCCGAATGCGCGCAGGCGGTCGGCGAACTTCGGCCGCACGCCGGTGGCCTGGAAGTAGCCCTGTACCTGGCCGTCGGGCCCCACCCCGGTCTGCCGGAAGGCGAAGATCTCCTGCATGGTGACCACCTCGCCCTCCATGCCGGTGATCTCCTGGATGCTGGTGATCTTGCGGCGGCCGTCGATCAGCCGCAGCGCCTGGATCACCACCGTGATGGCCGAGGCGATCTGCGACCGTGCCGCCTTGTGCGGCAGGTTCAGGTTGGCCATGCCGATCATGTTTTCCAGCCGCGCCAGCGCGTCGCGCGGCGTGTTGGCGTGGATGGTGGTGAGCGAGCCTTCGTGGCCGGTGTTCATCGCCTGCAGCATGTCGAAGGCCTCGGCGCCGCGCACCTCGCCGATCACGATGCGGTCCGGCCGCATGCGCAGCGCGTTGCGCACCAGCGCACGCTGCGTGATCTCGCCCTTGCCCTCGATGTTCGCGGGGCGCGTCTCCAGGCGGATCACGTGCGGCTGCTGCAGCTGCAGCTCGGCCGCATCCTCGATGGTCACGATGCGCTCCGCCTCCGGGATGTAGCCGGAGAGAATGTTCAGCAGCGTGGTCTTGCCGGCGCCGGTCCCGCCGGAGATCAGCATGTTGATCTTGGACTTGCACAGGCCTTCGAGCATGGTGGCCATCTGCGGCGTCAGGCTCTTGAGGTCTTCGACCAGGTTGCTCATCCGCAAGGGAACATGGGCGAAGCGCCGGATCGACATCATCGCCCCGTCTAGCGCGACCGGCGGGATCACCGCGTTGACGCGCGAGCCGTCGGGCAGCCGGGCATCCACCATCGGGCTGGATTCGTCGATCCGCCTGCCGACCAGCGACACGATCTTGTCGATGATGCGCAGCAGGTGCTTCTCGTCGGTGAAGCTCACGTTGGTCAGCTCGAGCCTGCCCTTGCGCTCGACGTAGATCTGCTGGTAGGAGTTGACCAGGATGTCGGACACCGTCGGGTCCGCCATGAGCAGCTCGATCGGGCCGAAGCCCAGCATCTCGTGCTGGATGTCGCGGATCAGCGTGCGGCGCTCGATGTCGTTGATGGCGGCCTGCTCCTCCTGCAGCAGGCGCGTGACCATGGCGGAGATCTCCTGGCGCAGCACCTCGGGCGCCAGCGTCTCGAGTGCCGCGAGGTCGAATTTCTCCAGCAGCTTCAGGTGCATGCGGCCCTTCAGGGCCTTGTAGCTGCCGGAGGCAACCGCGTTCCGGTTGCCGTGGGGATCGGCGGCGGATGCCTCCAAGGGGCGCGCGAGCGGTTCGATCGCGACGGCGTTCAGGATTTCCCGGAATGACATGGCGTGGTCCTGCAGGTTGTGAAGGGGTGGAAGGCGGCGAAGGACGGCGCTCGCAAGAAGACAGCTTCTCAGGCCCGGCGGAACAGCCGATCGAACAGGCTCGGGCTGTCTTCCTGCCGCGGGGCGAGCGAGAGCGCCATGTCCGCCAGCGCGCGGTTCACCGGGTTGGAGCGCGACAGCTCGGCCAGCGGCACGCCGCGGTTGATGGAAGCGTTGACCTCCCTGTAGCTCTCCGGCACCGTGAGCAGGGGCGCGCCGCCCAGCGTGCGGCGGATGTCGCCCAGGCCGATCTCGCCCGCCTTCTCGAAGCGGTTGACGATCAGCTCGATCTTGCCGGCCGGATAGCCGAGCGACTTGAACACCGCCATCAGCCGGCTCGCGTTGCGCACGTAGGGCAACCCGGGCTGCAGCACGGGGTAGATGCGTTGCGCGCGGTCGAGCGCGCGGATCACGAGCGTGTTGAGCACGCGGCCGACGTCGAGCAGCACGAAGTCGTAGTGCGATGCCGCCAGGCCCAGGATGGCGTCGACGTGCTCCGGCTTGACATCCATCGCCTTCGACGGATCTTCGGGCGCCGCCAGGATGCTGTAGTTGGGCGCCACCTTGACCGTGCTGGCGGCCAGGAAGGAGGCGTCGAGCCGGCTGATGTCGAGCGCCACGTCCGCGATGGTCGAGCCCGGGCGGCTGTCGTTCACGTACGAGAGGGCGCCGCCGAACTGCAGGTCCAGGTCGATCAGCAGCACCGACCTGGACTCGGCCAGCGCCCAGCCCAGGTTGGTCGCGAGGAAGGTGGCGCCGCTGCCGCCCTTGCAGGGCATGAAGGCCAGCACCTGGCCGGCGCTGTGTCCGCGCAGGCCGGCGAGCTTGGTCGCCAGGCGGTTCACCGCGGCTTCGAGGGCGGCCGCGCCCACCGGCGAGGGGAGCACCTCTCGCACGCCGGCCCGCATGGAGTTGATCAGGAACTCCGGCGTCTGCATGGCACACAGCAGGATGACGGCGATCTTCGGGTGGTGGGTGCTGAGGTACTCGACCAGCGCCAGCTCGTTGGGATCGCAGCACATGCCGTCGACGATCATGAGCTCGGGCTGCTCCTGCTCCGCGACCTGCCGCATCCGGCTCTTGCCGCCTTCGACGAGCACGACGCTGTGGGACAGGGCCTCGAGCACCTTGCTCATCTCCTGCAGGTGATGGGTGTTGGGTGATATGACGGCGATCTTCATCGTGGGACTCCCGCTCAAGAGCAAATCGAAGCGCTGTGGGGGTCCTGCCGCATGACTTCGCGCGGCAGGAAGGTGGAGAAAGTGGGCATGGGGATGGGGGCGCGGGCGGCCAGGCCGGCGATGGGCGAGATCCACCGGTAGTTGAGCCCCGTGATCGTCACCGAGACGCCTTCGCAGGTGGCGGACGTGCAGCCGACGGGCAGCCAGGCCACGTTGATGGTGCTGATCTGCGGCAGCATGGCCTGCATCTTCGAAAGCACCTGGGCCTGCTGCAAGGTGTCGTCGCAGACCACCGCGTAGCGCGCGCCCGCGCGGGTCGCTTCCTGCGCGGCGCTCCAGGTGAAGAGCATGCGGCTGAAGTCCACGATGCCGAGGAGGAATGTGAGGAAGAGCAGCAGCGCGAGGGCGAACTCCACGGCGGTCGCACCGGACTGCGCTTGTCTTTGGCTGCGTTTCATGCCGGGGCCCTCATGGTGGCGGTGATGTTGCCGAAGACGATCTCGCCGTTGGCGTTGCCGAAGGCCAGGCCCATCACCCTGGGAAACATCGATCGGAAGGCGTAATTGCTGACCCTCACGGTCACCGTGTTGAGCACCGGATTGACGCCCGTGGTCTGCCAGGTGCAGCAGCTGCCCGCGGGCACGTTGGCAAGGCTGAGCCCGCGCGCCAGCGGCGTGCCGGTCCCGGCCGTGTTGCCGTAGACGATGAGGTTGCGCGCCTCGGTGACGCGCGTGCCCGGCGTCTGGAAGGACAGGTAGCGCACGGCGTCGCGCGTGGACTTGGCGACCGCGTTGTACTCGTAGATGGCGCGGCCGAACTCGGTGGTGATGAAGGTCAGCAGCAGCAGGAATGGAATGATCAGCGCCAGTTCCACCAGCGCCACGCCTTTTTGCCGGGTCCGGGTCTTCATGTCGGTCACCTCGTTGTCATCTGACGAGCACCGGCACCAGCGGCCCTGCCGAGCCGCCGGGCAGACCGTTCGTGGTGCAGGGGCTGCCGGTGGCGCCCGCGTTGCCGCGGTACTCGAGCTGGACGTTCGTCATCGGGATGGACAGCGGCTGCAGCATCAGCATGCAGGCGTAGTCGATGACGCGGCTCGCACCGTTGATCACCGGAACCACCACGATCCGCCGATTGCGGCCGTACTGCATGTGTCCGCCGGTCGTATTGCCGGGCGCCGCCAGTTTCTGGAAACTGTTCAGCGACAGGCCGGTGATCGATTCGCAGCTGTTGGCCCCCTTGACCTTGGTGCCGGTGTCGGCGCACGACGCGAAGGCCGCGCGCTTGGTGACGAAGTTCTGCGCATTCGCGGGCGCGCCCGCGCCCGGAGCACCGGCGTAGGCGTTGCGGCCGGCCGGCCAGTTGAGGGTGGTGTAGGCATAGCCCGTGAGGTCCGGCGGATTCTGGTCGGGGCCGCTCGTGTTCTTGTAGATGCCGAAGCGCGCATTCCATGCATCGGCCACGGAAGTCTGGACGCCGGGCGTTCCGAGCGTGTCGCCGACACGGGTCCCGCAGCGGCCGTTGAGCTCGGCCTCCGTCTCGGACGCGTTGTTGGAGCCGTCCAGGTTGGCCCAGCCGATCTCGCCGCCCACCGCGGCGTTCTGCGCATTGATCAGGGTGACCCAGTCGCCCACGTTGAAGCCGTAGTCCGGGGCGACGCCGCCCGCCTTGGGCTTGAGCGCGACCGGGATCGGGCAGGTGGTCTGCGCACTGGCGCGGGTCGCGACGGCGCTCGCCATGACGCTGCGGACATTGGGGTTGCCGGCCGTGTCGCCGGAGAAGGCGCCCATGGCCTTCATCAGCCACACGGCGATGTTGGGCTGCGCGTGCTGGCATCGCGCATAGCGGGCGCCGGCCGGTGCCGTGGTCGGCACGTAGGCGGCGTCCATGAAGCTGATGTCGGCCGTCGTGATCTGGCCCTGCCCGGCCCAGGTGGCCGACTGCATGTCGACGCGGTTCATGTTGCCGGCAGCCAGGCCGGCGTTGGTGGCGCGGGTCAGCGCGGTGCCCTGGCCATCGAGCTCCTGCGCGGCCGCGAGGGCGCAGCTGTCCATCGCGGTCTGCAGCTCCGACTTCACGACGAACAGGCGGCCGAGGTCGATCGCGATGCCCATGAAGCCGAGAAGAAACAGCAGCATGAGCGCCGCCGTGAGAATCACGGCGCCACGCTGGCGGCGGAGGGATGCGACGCGGCGCATGACGGGCTCTCTCTCCAAACCTTCAGGAACATGTGCCCGTCAGGCAGGTGACCACGCGCGTCACCAGCGCGCCGATGCCCGTGCCCAGGAGCAGGGGTTGGAGCGCCAGCACCAGCGCGATGGAGATCGCCGCGATGATGAGCGCGTACTCGATGACCTGCGCGCCGTCCTCGTCACTGAGAAGCTTCTTGAGCATGTCCTCTTCCTTCCGATGGGTGGTGAATGCCGTGCATGGAGGCCGGTCGTGGCGCTGCAGCCGGCCGCGAGCGCGGGGCACGCGCGGCGCGGCGGCAGCGTCGCCCGCCTCAGGTGCAGTTCGCCGTGGTGAGGCAGGTGGTGACGCGGGTGATGAAGGTCCCGAAGCCGCCGCCGTTGCTCGTCAGCGCGTTCAGCGCGATCACCAGCGCGATGGAGACGACGGCGATGATCAGCGCGTATTCGATGACCTGGGCGCCTTCCTCGTCCCTGGCGAAGCTGGAAAGGAAGTTGCGGGTACGTGCAATGAATTGGTTCATGGTTTCACCTTGAAGATTGAAGTTGATAAAAGACGAATGACATGGGTTGTTGGCTGAGTTCGATGGTGGCTATCTCTGCACGGCGACCCCCTTTCTTCACGAATTCATGAATGCGTGGCTAGCGGCCGGCGCCGATGGCCCCGCCGATGTTGATCACGTTGACGGCCGGCGGCGGCGCCTTGAAGGAGTCGTGGTACCGGCCCATCGCTTCTTTCGAGGCCCTGCCGTCCATGCCGGCCGCGGGGTCGGCCTGGCGGCCCGCATCGGGGTTGACGGTCATCTTTCTCTTGGCATCGCGCACGGCTTCGCCGAAGCGCTTGTCGTAGTTGGGCGTCGTCGAGGCGCAGCCTGCGAGCAGGCCGGCAAGCGCCGCCATCGCGAGAAGCTTCTGGACCATGGGGCTCTCCTTACTTGGTGTCGGATGCGGGGGCCGCGGGGGCCGGTGTGGCGCTTTCCAGCGCGCCGTTCAGATAGACCTCCGCGCGGCTGGGCACCACGTGGTTGTCGGTCGGCAGCCGGGGCGGTTCGGCGAGCGGCTTGACCAGGCGCGGCGTGATCACGAACAGCAGCTCGGTCTGATCGGTCTGGAACTCGCTGCTGCGCGCCAGTGCGCCCACCACCGGCACTTCACCCAGGCCGGGGAAGCGCTTGATCGCCTCGGTCACGTTGTTCTTGATCAGGCCCGCGATCACCAGGCTCTGGCCGTCGTTGAGCTGCACCGTGGTGTCGGCGCGCCGCACCGTGAGCGAAGGCAGGACCGCTGTCACGCCGCCGACGGTGGTGAAGGGCGAGCCGGTCTGCGTGAGGTCGGAGACCTCGGACACCATCTTGAGGTTGACCCGGCGGCCCCCCAGCACCGTGGGCGTGAACTTCACGCCGATGCCGAATTCCTTCTCTTCCAGCGTGATGGTGGGCACGCCGAGGTTGTTGGTCTGCGACACCGGGATGAAGATCTTTCCGCCCGACAGGAAGCTGGCCTGCTGCCCGCTGATGGCCATGATGTTGGGCTCGGCCAGCACGCGCACCAGGCCGTCGTCCTTCTGGCCGTCGATCGCCACCGACGTCCTGCCGATGCGCAGTGCCTCGGCCAGCGCGTTGCCGTTGCTCAGGAAGTTGGAGATCAGCGAGTACTGGTCCCGCCCGCCGCTGCCGGAGCGGTTCAGCGCGATGCGCGAGCCCAGCTTGTCGAGCAGCGTCTTGCTGACCTCGGCAATCTGGACCTCGAGCATCACCTGCTGCGGCGACATCACGCGCAGCAGGTTCACCAGCTTCTTGCCGTCGCCGCCATAGGCGGCGGCCAGGCTCATCACGTCGTCGAGCTTCAGCGGGTCGGTGATCTCGCCGGTGAGGACGATGGTCTTCTCCGCGCTCCTCACGCGGATGCCACGCTCCTCGGGCATCAGCTCGGCCAGCTTGGCCTGCAGCGCGCCGGAATCGATCGTGACGATCACGTCCTTGATGAAGCAGGCGCCGTCGGCACTTTGCAGCACCACGTTCATCGCGCCGGCCGTCTTGCCGCGGAAGAACAGGTCGGTCGGGCTGAGCAGCATCACCTCCATGTCGGCCACACCGTCGGCGGCACTGGCCTGAGGCGAAGGCGCCGCACCCGGGGCCGGAGCGCCCGCGGCTGCCCGGGCCGCGCTCGCCTGGCCGCTGACCAGGATGCGCGCCACGCGGGTGCGCAGCGGGATGACGGTCGACTTGCCGAGCGTGACCTGCGTCGGCTCGCTGTCGGCGGTGATGGAGGTGCAGCGCCGCGGGCTCGGCGCTGCCGGGGCCGCTGCCTGTGCCGTGGCGGCGGGCGCCGCCTGCGCCGCGGACGGCGGGGTCTGCGCGCCGGAAGTGCCGGCCCAGGCGAGGGCGGCGAGCGCCAGGGCGATGGTGTTCTTGCTATGCACTTGGATCTCTCCTCGATGTCAGAAGCAGTTGAGCGAACGGACCGCGTGCTGGATCACCTCGACGCATTCCGCGGCGGGTGCCGGCCTGGCGGCGACCACCCGTTGCTTCGGCGCGGCGGCAGGCGCGGCCGTCGACACGGGCACGATGGCCTTCTCCGCGAACAGCTGGCTCTTGGTGATGCCGGCCGTCTCGACCTTGTCCTTGTCGACCTGGTTGCGAAGCACCAGGGACAGCGTGCCGACACTGCGCGCCAGGTCGAGCTTCTCGGAGTCCTCCAGCGAGAGCTCCAGCGTCACCGCGCTCACCACCTTCGGCTTGGTGTCGTCGCGGCTGGCCTCCTGGGCAACTGCCAGCACCAGCACATGCTCCAGCACGGTCTTGCTGATCTGCGCGCCCTGCTCGCCCTTGCCGCTGTCCTGCTGGGCGTTGACGACCACGTCGACGTAGTTGCCAGGCAGCGCGAAGCCGGCCACGCCCACCACGTCGTTCACGCGCACCGTCATGGCCCGCTTGCCCGGGGCGATGACGGCGGACAGGCCGCCCTGCGTGCCCACCGGTGCGAGCTTGCCCTCGAGGATGGCTTCGCCGCGCAGGAGGCCGACCTTCGCGACGCGGTCCTGCACGCTCTTCATGTCCTGGAAAGCGCCGGCCGGCACCGAGCCGCTGGGCCAATCGACCGTCGAGAGCATCTGCGCATTGATGCGGCTGCCCAGTTCGATGTCGACCACGGCCACCACCACTTTGTTGGAAGCGATGCCGCCCTGCCGCGAGATCAGCCCGGTCGCATAGACCGCGGCGGCCAGGCCGGTGAGCAGTGCCAGGACCAGGAGCGCGATTGCCTTGATGTTCCTCATGGAGTGCCTCGCAGAAGAGTGAGTACGAAGGGTGGGTACGAAGAAGGGAGCGCGGAAAGCGCCGCTCTCAGGCGAAGCCGAGTTGCCGGCTCAGCACATAGCCGATCGTTCCGATGGCGATGCACACGCCGTAGGGCAGCTTGCCGATGGACTGGCCCGCATGCATCCGCGCATCGGGTCGCACGCCGGCGAGGCTCATGCTCACCAGGTTGAAGAGCACATCGCGGGTGCTGCGCAGCATCCGGCCCAGATGTCCCCGGGCCAGCGCGAAGCCGAGCGCACCGATGCCGCCGGCCAGGAAAGCGAAGAGCACCGCCTGCAGCGTCTCGTCCACGCCGAGGAAGGCGCCGACCATCGCCATCAGCTTCACGTCGCCCGCGCCCATCGCGTTCAACATGTACGGCGGCAGCATCACCACGAAGCCCAGCAGCAGCCCGCCGCTGGCCAGAAGAAAGGCCGAACCCGGATTCACCGCGACGACGGTCTTGTAGACCAGCGCGAAGGTGGCGCCGCCGAAGGTCAGCCAGTTGGGAATGCGGTAGGTGCGGTAGTCGGTGACGCCCGCGATGACCAGCAAGGCGATCAGCACCGCGGTGCGCGGGTCGAACACCAGCATCGCCAGAAGTTCGAGCAACGCGTGAATTTCCTGCATGGCGATTCCTTTCAGCGGGTCCGGTCCCCGGACCTCAGGTATTCCTGTACCAGGCCAGGAGCAGCAGCGTGCAGAACACCAGCACCAGCGCCCCCACCAGCGCGAACTCCATGAAGGAGCCGCCTGCTTCTCCCGTCAGCAGTTCGCTGCCCAGGAACGCCAGTGATTCGCCGGTTCGCATGCAACTGTCCAAGCCTTTCTTCGGCAGCGGATCCGACCGGTACCGCCGGTGGATGTCTGCCTTGGGAATGACTGTAGGTATGCAAACAAAGGTTTACATGAGCTCGACGTCCTGAGTTGCACAGGACAGAGCGCCCAGGCCGGTGGGGGCGGCGGGCATGACAAAAGACCTAGGCGAAAAACGCCGCGAAGGCGAACGCGGCCGGCGCGGCAGACCGCGTCGCGCGCGGCCCCCCGCTCAGAGTGGAGGACTGTCGTCGGCGCGTCCCTGCACGCGCACCGCGAGCCCGCCGAGCGAGGACGAGCGGCCGATGTCGACCGTCATCCGATGGACCGCCGCAATGCGGCGCACGATGGACAGGCCCAGGCCGCTTCCGCTTTCCTCGGTGCCCAGCGCGCGGAAGAAGCGCTCGCCCAGGCGGGCCATGTCGGCCTCGGCCAGGCCCGGCCCTTCGTCTTCCACGACGAGGCCCGGGCCCGCGTCGCCACAGGCCACGCGCACATCGACGCGGGCACCCGGCGGGCTGTAGCGCAGCGCGTTGTCGACGAGGTTGCGCAGCAGGACCGCCAGCAGCGTCTCGTCGCCGCGCACGACGCAAGGACCCTCGGCATCCAGCGCCAGCACCTGGCGGCGGCCGATGGCGCGCGGCGCGAGCTCGGCCAGCACGCCCTGCGCCACGGCGCGCAGGTCGACGGCTTTTTCCTGCGGCATCGAATCCGCTTCCAGCCGGGCCAGCATCAGCATCTGCTCGATCAGGCGCGCCGCGCGGTCGCAGCCGTCGAGCATGCCCTGCAGCGCACGGCGGCGGCGCCCGTCATCCGCTTCGTTCATCGCGACCTGCGCATGGGTGCGGATCGCCGCGATGGGCGTGCGCAGCTCGTGCGCGGCATCGGCGGTGAAGCGCCGCTCCGCGCTCAGCAGGTTCTCGATGCGCTCGAACAGGGCATTGAGCGCATCGATCATCGGCACCATCTCGGCGGGTGCGTCGCCGACCTGCACGCGGTCCAGTGCATCGGGACCGCGCCCGCGCAGCGAACGCCCGAGCCGGCGCATCGGCCGCAGCCCGCGGCGCGTGGCCCACCAGACGGCCAGCATCAGCAGCGGCAGCGCCGCCACGAGCGGCCACAGCGTGCTGCGCAGCACGGCCCAGAGGATGGCATTGCGCGACTTGCCCTCCTCGCCCACGTAGACCGCCAGCCCGGCCGCAGGGTCGCGCACGGCGAACACGCGCCAGGGCTTGCCGCCGATGGCCACCGTCGTGAATTCCCTCGCGGCGTTTCCGCCTTCCGGCACGAGCGGCTCGGCTGGCGCATTGGCCGAGCGCATCACCAGACGTCCATCGCGGAAGACCTGGATCGTGGTCTTGTAGGCATAGCGGTGAAGCGCGGGCGCATCGATCGGGCCGATCGGGCGCTCGGCGGATGCGGTCCCATCGGGGACGCCGTCCTGCTGCGCCATGACCAGGGCAGCGGCTTGCGCCAGATGGCTGTCGAGGATTTCTTCCACTTCGTGGCGCGCATCGAACCAGGTGACGGCGGCCATGGCGCTCCACACCGCGACGAGCAGGCCCAGCACCAGCCAGACCAGGCGGGCCTGCAGCGAGTACGGGGGCCGCGTCATGAAGGGTCGGACGAACGCATCAGCATGTAGCCGACCCCGCGCACGGTCTGGATCAGCGCGTTGCCCAGCTTGCGCCGCAGGCGGTGCACATGGACCTCGATGGTGTTGCTCTCCACCTCCCGCCCCCAGCTGTAGAGCTGCCGCTCGAGCTGCTCGCGCGACAGCACGCGGCCCGCGTTGAGCATCAGCGTATACAGCAGGTCGAACTCGCGGGTGGCCAGCGTCACCGCCTCTCCGCCCTTGCGGACGGCGCGCGCGGCGGGATCGAGCACCACGTCGTGCGCGCTCAGGCAGCCCTGCGGCTGGCCGTGCGAGCGGCGCACTAGCGCGCGCAGCCGGGCGGCCAGCTCCTGCAGGTCCACCGGCTTGACGACGTAGTCGTCGGCCCCCACGTCGAGGCCGCGGATGCGGTCGGTCACGGCGTCGCGCGCGGTAAGCACCAGCACGGGCAAGTCCACGCGCGCCTGGCGCACGGCAGCGAGCACGTGCAGGCCGTCCTTGCCGGGCAGTGTCAGGTCGAGCACGGCGGCTGCATAGGGGTTGGCCCGCAGCTCGCGCTCGGCAGCAGGGCCGTCACGGACCCAGTCGACCTGGAAACCCAGCTGCAGCAGACCGGCGCGCAGCCCGTCTCCGAGCAGGTGGTCGTCTTCCGCGAGAAGAATGCGCATGGCTGAAAGCAGGGGGCTCGGTGGACGAGGGGCGAAGGGGCGATGGCCCGATCATCGGGTTCAGGCGGGCACCGCCATGGCCCTGGGCACAGGCGGCGCAGGGACATCCGAGGCGCTGCGCCACTGAAAAACCCAGAAGCCGAGCACGGCCACCAGCACAAGCCAGGCCATGCCGCCGCGCGCGCTCGGGATGGCCTCGGCAGGCGCACCGAGCCGCGTGCCCCGGACGATCGACCGCAGCGGATTGTCGCCCGCGCGCCAGCTGCCGAACACGGCGGCCGCGATGTGCAGCGCCGCCAGCGCGAGCATCGCATGCGCCGCCACCTCATGCACATCGCCCAGCCAGCGCATCGGTGCAAAGCGCGCACCCGCCCACCCGGATGCCCCGGCGATCAGCGCCAGCAACAACACGGCGATCAGCAACGCCGCGCCGGGAGGACTGTGCCCGATGGGGCGCCCCGCCCAGCCGTGGCGCAGGCTTCTCAGGCAGCGCGCGATGGCACGCGGGCCTTTCACGAAGCTGGAGAAGCGCGCATGCCGCGTGCCGGCAAAACCCCAGGCGATGCGGAACAGGGCCAGGCCGGCGATCGTGCTGCCCAGCGTCTCGTGAATCTGCGGCCAGCCACCTTCTCCGGCCGTCGCCCAGGCGCCCGCGAGGCAGGCGGCCATGAGCCAGTAGACGAGCCGCGTGGGCGCGTCCCAGACCAGGACCGGATCGAAAAGGCCGGCATCGGCCGCCCCGGCGCCGCAGGCATGCGGCACCTTCGCCCGGGTCGGGAGGGGGTCGGTGTGGAGGGAGTGTGGGGAGGGGGTCTGGGCGTCCATCGGTCATCTGCGCGACGACCGGCAATGATGGGGGCGCGGTCTTATCGGATCCTTAACGCCGTCGACGCCGTCACTGCATTCGAGCCGAGCCCCCCAGGCCCTGGCCGACACCTCTTTTCAGCGCAGGCTGGACGAGAAGCGCGGGCTCGAGGACCGCGGCGGCCGCAGCGACTCGCGGTCCTCCTCGAGCACGGCCAGCAGCGTGGTCGACTCCTTGACGCAATCGCTCATGCGCTTGTTGAGCGACGCCCACCCCCGGTACATCGGCACGATCACCAGCCAGCCCACGCCGATGACGCCTCCCAGGGCGCCCATGTAAAGCCAATACTTGTCCATCCGCGCAAACCCTTCGAGTTTTTATTCGGGCCGGCACACGCCGGGCGAGCGCGCAAGTTTGCCGCTCTTGCAATCATTCGACCTACTACTTTGGTCGAATTCATGGTCCATGTAATTACAAAGTAGAACGATTCGAGAACTTTGCACGGATGGCAGGCCTGCGCGGCACACTGGATGACCCGGTTGACAGCCCCGGAAGCGGCGCCTAGAGTTGTTCCATATGCACGAACGACGTTCCAATATTTAGAACAACCAACCGATGGACTCCACCCTTGCCAAGGGGCTCGCCGCCCTCGAATGGATGGTGCGCCAGCAGCGCGACTGCCGCGTGACCGACCTCGCCCAGGCCTTCGGCATGGCGCGCAGCAACGCGCACCGCACGCTGCAGACGCTGGTGGAATGCGGCTGGGCGGTGCAGGACCCGACCTCCAGCGCCTACCGCCCGAGCCTGCGGCTGTTCGAGCTGGGCGCCTTGGTGTCCGAGGTGGCCGATACGGGCGCCCTGCTGCGCCCGCACCTCGCGGCGCTGGCGCAGGCCACGGGGGAAACCATCCACCTGGCGGCGCTGGACGGCGCCGAGATCGTCTACCTCGACAAGTTCGACAGTCCCCTGCCCGTGGCAGCCTACTCGCGCGTGGGCGGCCGGGCGGCCGCCTACTGCGTGGCATCCGGCAAGGCCTTGCTGGCGGCCATGCAGCCGGACACGCAGGCGCTGCGCACGCGCCTGGGCACGCTGGTGGCGCACACGCGGCACAGCATCACCGATTACGACGCGCTCCAGGCCGAACTCGAGCGCACGCGCACGCGCGGCTACGCCGAGAACCGCGAGGAATGGCGGCTCGGCGTCTGCGGGCTGGGCGCGCCGGTTTTCAATGCGCGCGGCGAAGCGATTGCCGCACTGGGCATGAGCGTGCCCTCCATCCGCTTCGCGCGCACCCAGGCACGCGGGCTCGCGGAGCAGGTCATGGCCTGCGCGCGCGATGCCAGCACCACGTTGGGCTACCGGTCAGGGCCTGTGAACAGGCCTGAGGCCCGGGGCCGATGACGACCACCCCTAGAAGGAGACTGGAATGAATCGTTTCGCCCCCTGGCTGCGCGCCGCCCTTTTCACGGCAGCCGCCGTGGCCATGCCCCTCGCGGCGCAGGCACAGAACGGCAGCGACTACCCGAACAAGCCGGTCAAGCTGATCGTGCCCTACCCGCCCGGCGGCGGCACCGACGTGATCGCGCGCATCGTGCAGGAACGCTTCCAGCAGCAACTGGGACAGCCGGTGGTGATCGACAACCGCGGCGGTGCGGCCGGCTCGATCGGCACCGAGGTCGCAGCCAAGTCGGCGGCGGACGGCTACACGGTGCTGTTCACGCTGTCCTCGCACACCATCAACCCGGCCATCTACGCCAAGCTGCCCTTCGACACGCAAAAGGACTTCGAGCCGGTGGCGATGGTGGCCTCGCTGCCGCAGATCCTGGTGGCCAACGCCAGCTTCCCTGCCAACAACGTGGCCGAGCTGGTCGCGCTGGCCAAGTCGAAGCCCGGCTCGCTGTCCTATGCGACCGTGGGCAACGGCTCGCCGGGCCACCTGGCGGGCGAACTCATGAAGCTGCGCACCGGTACCGACCTGACCCACGTGCCCTACCGCGGCGGCGGCCCGGCCGTGACGGACGTGATGGGCGGGCAGGTGCCGCTGCTGTGGGTGTCCATCCCCGCGGCCGCGCAGTTCGTGAAGGCCGGCAAGCTGAAGGCGCTGGCGGTCTCCACCGTCAAGCGCAGTGCCGCCTTCCCCGACGTGCCCACGATGCAGGAGGCGGGCATCGCCGACTTCGAGGTCGACTCCTGGTACGCGATGTTCGTGCCGTCCAAGACGCCCAAGGCCGCGATCGAGAAGCTCAACCGCGTGGTCAACACGGTGGTGCGCGAGCCAGAGATCCGCGAGAAGCTGCTGGCGCAGGGCAGCGAAGGCGTGGGCGGCACGCCGGAGCAGCTGGGCAAGGTGGTGGCCACGGAAATGGTGCGCTGGAACAAGCTGGCCAAAGACGCCAACATCCGGGTGGATTAGTTCTGCCCCAGGCGCCCCCACTTCGTGGGGTCCGCCAACCCCCTCGCCGGGGACAACACCAGCGGCCCAGGAGGATGTTGCTCTCCCCCAGGCTCCCCCACTTCGTGGGGTCCGCCAACCCCCTCGCCGGGGGCAACACCAGCGGCCCGGCAAAGCCGGTTCCGCGGTGTTCCCCGAATGTCCAATTTGATCTGAAGCTGATGACCATGGAACATCCCTCCCCACCTTCCGAAGGCCCCGTGGCCGAGCTCGTGGCCCGCGCGCGCGCGGCCCAGCGCATCTACGACACCTGGACGCAGGAACAGGTCGACATGGCGGTGGCCGCTGCCGGCTGGGCCATCATCGAGCCGAAGCGCAACCGCGAGCTGGCCGAGCTGGCGGTGGCCGACACGGGCGTCGGCAACGTCGAGGACAAGGTCCGCAAGAACCATCGCAAGACCTTCGGCCTGCTGCGCGACCTGAAGGGCGCCCGCTCGGTCGGCGTGATCGCGGAAGACCCGGCGCGCGGCATCGTCGAGATCGCGCGGCCGGTGGGCGTGGTGTGCGCGGTCACGCCCTCGACCAACCCGGGCGCGACGCCGGCCAACAAGATCATCAACGCGCTCAAGGGCCGCAACGCGGTGATCGTGGCGCCTTCGCCCAAGGGCTGGAGCACGGCCGCGCGGCTGATCGAATTCATCCACGCGCAGCTCGATCGCGTCGGCGCGCCGCGCGACCTGGTGCAGTTGCTCCCCTCGCCGGTGAGCAAGGCTTCCACCGCCGAGCTGATGCGCCTGTGCGACCTGGTGGTGGCGACCGGCTCGCAGGCCAACGTGCGCGCCGCCTACACGAGCGGCACGCCGGCCTTCGGCGTGGGCGCGGGCAACGTGGCCAGCATCGTGGACGAAACGGCCGATCCGGCGCTCGCTGCGGAGCGCATCATGCTGTCGAAGACCTTCGACAACGCGACCAGCTGCTCGTCGGAGAACAGCCTGGTGATCGTCGATGCGATCCGCCCTCGCCTGCTCGCAGCCCTGAAGGACCGGGGCGCGGTGATGCTTGACGCGGCGCGCAAGAAGGTGCTGCAGGAACTGATGTGGCCCGACGGCAAGCTGTCTGCCGCCGTCATCGGCAAGTCGGCCCGCGAGATCGCAGAGCGCGCTGCCGCGCAGGATGCGGCCGGGCGCGCGGGCTGGCTGGCGATCGCGGAGGCGAATCCGCGCGCGCTGATGGTGGACGAAGACGGCGTGGGCCCCGAGCACCCCTACTCCGGTGAGAAGCTCAGCCCCGTGCTGGCGCTGTACGCCGTGCCCGACTTCGACGCCGCCGCCCGGACCGTGGAGCGCATCTACGGCCACCAGGGGGCAGGCCACTCGGTGGGCCTGCACAGCACACGGCCCGAACGGGCGATGCACCTGGGCCTGCATCTGCCGGTGTCACGCGTGATCGTGGACCAGGCTCATGCCATCGCCACGGGCGGGAGCTTCGACAACGGGCTGCCCTTTTCCTTGTCGATGGGCTGCGGGACGTGGGGGCGCAACAACTTCTCGGAGAACATGAACTATCGGCACTACCTGAACATCACGCGCATCTCGCGGCCCATTCCGGAGCGCGTGCCGAGTCAGGAAGAGATCTTCGGGGAGTTCTTTGCGAAGCACGGCGTGGCATGAGACTTCGGGTGGTGCGGGTGCCTTTGTTTTTGCCTTGTTGGTTGTTTGGCGCAGGAGCCGGGAATTCGCCCCGGCGGGCGAGTTACTTTCTTTGTCTCGCCAAAGAAAGTAACCAAAGAAAGGCGACCCCACTGCGCGTGTCCCTCCGCTTCGCTGCGGGCAACCTGCGGTGCTCGTACATCCGGCCCCGCCGCAGAACTCGCTGCGTTCACTTCGTTCACTACGCTCAAACAGCTGCGGCGAGTCAGTTCACGAA
>NZ_BAABGJ010000013.1:0-92458 GCF_039541515.1 Variovorax defluvii | reverse complement strand
CCGACAAGCTCAACGCGGGCCTGGGTGCATCGCGTGCGGCCGTCGATGCGGGCTACGCCCCCAACGACTGGCAGGTGGGCCAGACCGGCAAGATCGTCGCCCCGCAGCTGTACATCGCCGCGGGCATCTCCGGCGCGATCCAGCATCTGGCCGGCATGAAGGACTCCAAGGTGATCGTGGCGATCAACAAGGACCCGGAGGCGCCGATCTTCTCGGTCGCCGACTACGGCCTGGAGGCCGATCTGTTCACGGCGGTGCCGGAGCTCGTCGAGGCGCTGGGCTCGCGCTAGAACGTGACCTTCACCGACGGCGCGCTGCGCTGCGCCTCGCCATGGAACACGGCTTCGATGTTGTTGCCGTCCGGGTCCAGCACGAAACAGGCGTAGTAGCCCGGGTGATAGGGCCGCTCGCCCGGCGCGCCGTTGTCGGTGCCGCCATGCGCGAGGGCGGCCTTGTGGAAGGCATCGACCATCGCCTTGTCCCGGGCCTGGAAGGCCAGGTGGTGCCGCCCCGTCAGCTGGCCCTGCGCGGCTTCGCTGTCGGCGGTCGACACGAACAGCTCGTCGGCCCAGAAATAGCCATCGCCGGTGCCGCCCATCGGGATCTCCAGCACCTCGAAGGCGGCCGTGTAGAAGGCTTGGCTCGCGGCGAGATCGCGAACGACCAGCTGGATGTGATCGATCAGGCGACCGCGGTGCAGCTCTTGGGTTTCCATGCATGCGCTCCTATGAAGAGAGAGGACACAGAACGCCGACAATGCCGACGAATGACACGGCGGACATGGCGGCGAAACGGCACGCCAGTGTGCACGAGACGCCACCCGGGTGTGAGCAGGTGTGCATGGAGCCATCTGACCGCCGTGCCGGACACATCGACCACACCCATGAACATCACCCTGCGCCAGCTTCGCTACTTCGTCGCCTCGTACACGCAGTACGACCGCGCGGTGACGCAGCGCGCCGTCGAGTGACTGGGCGAGGCCGCCCGGCGCGCCGAACAGGGCTTCGTGCTCTACGTCGGGCTGGTCGCGCCGCATTTCCCCCCGTGGTGCCCGAGGCCTTCTACAACCGCTACCCCCTGGACAGCCTGCCCGAGCCCAAGCTGCATCCCGGGACCGGCTACCAGCGGCGGAACGCGAGCTGATGCGGCGCCTGAAGCAGGCCCTGGACCCGCACCAGCAAGATGATCGTGCCCTATGCCGCCGGCGGCGGCATCGATGCCGTCGCACGCCTGATGGCCCAGGGCCTCGGCGATGAACTGAAGCAGAGCTTCGTCGTGGACAACCGCGCCGGCGCCGGCGGCCGAGGCCGCCTCGAAGGCGGCGCCCGATGGCTACACCGTCCCCTTCGCTGGGTTATCAATTCGAGTAACAGGCGCAGACGGTCCTGAGCCATGACGCCAGAATCATCCAATGCCGCAACCCGACTCACCCTTGCAAGCCGACGACGCCCTGCGAACCCGCATCGCCGGCAGCCTTCGCGGCTTCGAACGCCAAACACTCGACCCGCCCGGCGCCAGGCGTGCCGCCGTCGCGCTCGCCATCATCGAGGAAGGCTTCGGTGCCGCGTTGCCCGGCCTGCGCGCGCCCACGATGTGGAGCACCGAGGCCGCCGTGCTCCTCACCCGCCGCGCGATGGGCCTGCGCAAGCACCCGAACCAATGGGCCCTGCCCGGCGGCAGCATCGACGGCGACGAGTCGCCGGAGCAGGCCGCGCTGCGCGAGATGCACGAGGAAGTCGGCCTGCGCCTCGACGCGCACGCCGTGCTCGGCCGCCTCGATGATTTCGTCACCCGCTCCGGCTTCGCCATCACGCCCGTGGTCGTCTGGGCCGGCTCCGCGCGCTCGCTGGTGCCGAGCGAGGCCGAGGTGGCCAGCATCCACCGCATCCCCGTCAGCGAATTCATGCGCGACGATGCGCCGCTGCTCGACCCCATCGAGGACAGCGTGCACCCCGTGCTGCGCATGCCCGTGGGCGACGGCTGGATCGCCGCGCCGACAGCGGCCTTTCTCTACCAGTTCAGGGAGCTGTGCATCGCGGGGCGCGCGACGCGCGTGGCGCACTACGAGCAACCGCTCTTCGCTCGCCGCTAGCGAGCGCGCCTCAGGAGCGGCGAGCGCTTCAGTCCGCCTTGAACCCCGTCGCCGCCACCGCCTTGCCCCAGCTCGCCGTGTCGGCCGCGATGATGCGCGCGAACTCCGCGCCGGTCGTGCCGGTCACGCGAAAGCCGGCGTCCTCGATCTTCTGACGGCCGTCCGCCGAGCCCACCGCACGCTGGATGTCCGCCTGCAGCTTCGCCACGATCTCGGGCGGCGTCTTCGCCGGCGCGACGACGCCGAACCACGAGCTGAATTCCAGCGTCGGATACCCCTGCTCCTTGATCGTCGGCACATCGGGCAGCGACGGGCTTCGGGTGGCGCCGGTGGAGCCCAGCGCCGCCAGCTTGCCCGACTTCACGTTCGGCGCCGCCAGCCCCACGCTGGCGAACACGCCCTGCACGTCGCCGCTGAACAAGCCACCCAGCGCATCGGCCGTGGTCTTGTAGTGCACCGGCTCGGGCTTCTGCTTCACCGCCTCGCCGAACATGTAGGCGCCGAAGTGCCCCGGCGTGCCCGCGCCGAAGGTCGCGAGGAACAGGCCTTTCTGCTGCTGCGTCCAGGCCACGAACTCCTTCACGTTCTTCGCCGGCACCTTCTGCGGATTGACCAGCAGCACGAAGTCCGAGCTCACCACCTGGCTCACCGGCACGAAGTCCTTCTGCGGGTCGTAGGGCAGCCTGTTGTAGCTGCTCGGCGCGATGCTCAGCTGCCCCGTCTCGCCCAGCATCAGCGTGTAGCCGTCGGGCTGCGCGCGCGCCGCCTCGCCGGCCGCGATCAGGCCGCCGGCGCCGGGCTTGTTGTCCACCACCACGCCCTGGCCGCCCCAGCCTTCCGACAGTTTCTGCGCCAGCAGGCGCGCCACGATGTCGGGCCCGGTGCCCGCCGGAAAGCCCACGATCAGGCGCACCGGGCGCGAGGGATAGGCAGCGCCCTGCGCCTGCGCGAGCGGCGCCAGCGCGGCGCCGATGGCCAGGACCAGGAGGCCGCGGCGAATGCTTCGGTTCATCGATGTCTCCGGAACAAAAAATCAACCCAGCGCGAAGAAGCGCATCACCACCTGCGACGGATGGCGCACGCCCACGCCCACGAACACACGCTCGTGGATCCATTGCAGCGCCGGCGCCGCGGCCTCGAAGCGCGGCACGCAGCGGAAGTAGATGCGGGCCGGGTCCACCGGCTCGCCCCGCAGCAGCGCCGCCATCGTCTCGGCCGAGGCCGCACGTACCGCGTGGTTGCGCACGTAGATCCGCTCGCCGGCTTCGGTCTCCAGCCCGTAGCGGGCATCGAGGATCGACAGCGTGTCGCTCGCGATGAGCTGGAAGTCGCTGCCCCCCGGCAGCACCCGGGCGCGCCAGCCCTGGCCCTGCGCGCTGCCGCCGTGGATCGGCACCACGCGCCGCAGCCCGGCCGGCCCCTGGCCCAGCACCTCGGGTGTGCCCACGTCCACCTGCAGGTCGGCGAAGTGTTCGAGCGTCGGTGCGGCAAGCGGATCGGTCATGCGGCTAGCGTAAGTCCGGTGGCGGCGCGGCCCTGTCATCCCGGAAGATGACGGGACAACCCTCACCCCCGATGCGCACCTGGACCCCCGACCCCGCCCCCGCCGGCAGCGACGCGCTGGCGCAGGCCGTGTCGGCGCTGGGCGAGCCCTGCTTCGGCACGGCGCTGCTCGAAGGCCTGCGCGGCCTGCTGCCGCTCGGCTCCCTCTCGGCCTACCGCACCGGCACCGATCCCGCGATCTTCTTCAGCGCCAGCATCGGCGTGCCCGACACCACCCGCGACTGCTGGCGCGCCTACCTCGCCGGGCCCATTGCCCGCGACCGCACCCTGCGCGCCGAGCGCGAGCCGCCATCGGCCGGCGGCGCGCTGCGCCTGTGCCACATCACCGCGCGCGAGATCCCGCCCGAGCACCGCGCCACGGTCTACGAGGCGCACGGCATGGCCGAGCGCGTGTCGGTCGTGCACGAGGAGGCGGACCGTTCGCTCTTCGCGCTCAACTTCTATCGCCACCAGCACCAGCGCGCGCTCAGCGACGCGCAGATCGCCGAGTTCGGGCGCATCGGCAGCTTGCTCATGGCCCTGGCACGCAAGCACATCGTGCTGGCCCGGCCGGCCGTGCCGGACGATCGCGCCGAGCGCCTGCGGCGGCTGCAGCCGGCGCTCACCACCCGCGAGGTCGACGTGTGCCTGCGCATCCTCCAGGGCATGTCGCAGGAAGGCATCGCCGCCGACCTGGGCATCGGCCTGCCCACGGTCAAGACCTACCGCAACCGGGCCTTCACGCGGCTGGGCATCCACTTCCGCAGCGAGCTCTTCGCCTTGATGATGCCGGCCTGCGCTCCGTAGAGGCGGCCGCCTCCCTCAGTGCTTCGCCGCCCGGCGCGAAGCCGGGCGTTTCGCCGCCGCCGTGCCGGCGCGCGCCGTCTCCTCCAGCAGCTCCAGGAACCGATGCGCCAGCGGCGGCAGCGGCACGCCCTTGCGCGTCAGCGCGCCGATGGTGCGGGTGAAGCGCGCATCCGCCATCGGCAGCGGCGCCAGGCCTTCACCCAGGGGCGTGTCCAGCTGCGCCTCGCTCATGATCGACACCAGGTCGCTCTGCGCGATCAGGCGGTTGAGCTGCCCGCCGGCCGTGTTGCTCACCTCCACCGTCACCCGCGGCGGCGGCAGGCCCGCCTCGGCCAGGCGCCCTTCCACGCTGCGGCGCGCGGCCACCGCCGGGCCGGGCAGGATCCACTGCGCATCCGCCAGGTCCGCGAGGCGCAGGCGCCGCCTTGCCAGCAGCGGATGGTGCTCGCGCACCACCAGGCACAGCGCGTCGTCCATCAGCGGCAGCGCGTGCAGGTCCGGCGGCACCACGCCGGGCAGCGCGTTGATCGACACATCGATGTCCCCCAGCCGCAGCGCCGCCACCAGCGCATCGTTCAGGTTGAGCATCAGCCGCAGCCGCGCCGCCGGCCGCTGCCGGTGCAGCGCCACCGTCGCCGGCACGAACAGCCGCTGCGCGTACAGCGGCGACACGCCGACCCGCAGCAGGCCCAGCTCGCCCAGGTGCATGTCGGCCGCCTCCTTGATCGCGTCGCCCAGGCTCGCGCGCAGCGCCTGCGTTCGCTCGCGGAACTGCACCGCCACCGCGGTGAGCTGCATGCCGCGGCTGCTGCGCTCGAAGAGCGGAAATCCCAGCTCTTTCTCCAGCCGCTGAAGTCCCTGCGTGATGGCCGGCTGCGACACGTTCAGCGCCGCCGCGGCCGCGCGCACCTTGCCGTGGTGCGCCACCGCCAGGAAGTAATCGATGTCGTCGAGCCGCACGCCCATGGAATGCCTCCGTCCGCCCTGTTTGGGCGATCACGCCAGCTTATCAAGACCGGCCGCTCGCTTATCCAAGGCCGCCCCCTGCCTTCCTAGACTGCGAGCCATACGGAGACACACCCCATGAACCTCGGCATGTACACCGCGCGCAGCGCGCGCTTCTGGGCGGACCGGCCCGCCATCCTCTTTCGCGACGGCGCGCTGAGCTATGCGCAGCTCGAGCAGCGATCCAACCGCCTCGCGCATGCGCTGCTTGCCCTGGGCCTGCAGCGGGGCGACCGCGTCGCCGTCGTCTCGCCCAACCGGCCGGAGATCGTCGAACTCGAATGCGCGCTCTACAAGGCCGGCCTGGTCAAGGTCGCGCTCAACGCCCGCCTGGCCCCGACGGAGCTGGCCGATGCGCTCGCCAACGCCGAACCGGCCGCCTGCCTCGCGGGCCCCGAGCACCGCGCCATGGTCGAGGAGGCCGCGGCGCCCGTGGCCAGCCTGAAGCACCGCATCGCCTTCGCCCCCGCGCCGGACGAAGGCGGCTGGCTGGACTACGAAGCCCTGCTCGCCCAGGCCAGCGACGAACACATCCACGCCGACATGCGCGAAGACGAGCTGGCCGTGCTGCACTACACCTCCGGCTCCACCGGCAAGCTCAAGGCGGCCATGCAGACCGTCGGCAACCGCATGGCCTCGCTGCGCAAGATCGTCATGGGCCGCATGCATGCCCAGCGCAAGGACGTGCTGATGCTCTGCGGCCCCATCACCCACGCCAGCGGCATGTTCATCCAGCCCATGCTCTACCAGGGCGTGACCGTGCTGCTGATGGAACGCTTCCAGCCCGCCGAGATCCTCGAAGCCATCGAGAAACACAAGGTGACCATGTGCTTCTTCGTCCCTGCGATGATCAACGCCCTGCTGGCCGAGCCCAGCATCCGCACCCGCGACCTGAGCAGCCTGCGCCTGGTCTCCTACGGCGCCGCGCCCATGTCCCCCGCGCGCATCCGCGAGGCCTGGGCCGCCTTCGGCCCCGTGCTGGCCCAGGGCTATGGCGCCGGCGAGACCACCGGCGGCGTCATCGCCCTCAGCACGGAAGACCATGCGCTCGCCATCGAAGGCGGCCGCCCCGAGCTGCTCTCGGCCTGCGGCCGCCCGTCCTGCGAATCCGACATCCAGGTGCTCGACGGCCAGGGCCGCCCCGTGCAGGGCGACGAGATCGGCGAGATCTGCGTGCGCGGCCCCGACGTCTTCGCCGGCTTCTGGCGCGCCCCCGAACCCACCCGCGAGGCCCTCGGCGACGATGGCTGGCTCCACACCGGCGACCTGGCCCGCGTCGATCGCGAGGGCTACATCCACATCGTCGACCGCAAGAAGGAAATGCTGGTCTCCGGCGGCTTCAACGTCTACCCCACCGAGGTCGAGGCCGTGCTCGCGCAGCACGAATCGGTGTACGAGGTCTGCGTCATCGGCGTGCCCGACGACCACTGGGGCGAATCGGTCAAGGCCATCGTCGTGCTGCGCGACGGCGCCCGCGCCGAGGCCGGCGAGCTGATGGACTTCTGCCGCGGCCGCCTGGCCGACTTCAAGCGCCCGCGCTCGGTCGACTTCACCGACCACCTGCCCAAGAACGCCAACGGCAAGCTCTCGCGCAAGGACGTGCGCGAGCCCTACTGGCGCGGCCGCGAGCGGCGCGTCAACTGAAACAGAGAGACCGCGCCATGGACGCCACCACCACCCCCACCGCCGCCGCGCCGCGAGCCGCCGGCATGCCGCCCTTCGAAGGCAGCGATGCCGCGCGCGAATTCATCGCCCGCGTCGAAGCCTTCATCCGCGACGAGCTGCACCCCCTGGTTGCCGAGCACGGCATCACCTACGAATCCGGCGCGCCGCGCGCCCTGCTCGAAGAGGTCTGGCAACGCTCCCGCGAGCACGGCTTCTACGGCATCACCCTGCCCAGGCAGCTCGGCGGCGCCGGCTTCAGCGTGCACGACCACTGCCTCATCAAGGAAGCCATCTACGCCACCGGCTCGCCCTTGGCCGCCCACGTGCTCGGCGAACTCTCGGGCCCGCCCCGCGTCGGCGCCCTCGCGAAGCAGGCCACCCCCGACCAGATGGCCCGCTTCATCCTCCCCGTGGCCCGCGCCGAAAAAGCCATCTGCTTCGCCATCACCGAGCCCGAGGCCGGCTCCGACGCCGGCGCCGTGCAGACCCGCGCCGTGCGCGTGGGCGACGAGTACGTGCTCAACGGCACCAAGCGCTTCATCTCCGGCTCGCCCTTCTGCGACATGGCGGTCGTCATCGCCTCCACCAGCGACGACCCCGCGCGCCGCGAGACCACCGCTTTCTTCGTCGAGCGCGACCGCGAAGGCTTCGAGGTGCAGAGCGGCTACAAGACGCTGGCCGGCCAGTCGAGCACCGGCAACATCGTGCTCACCGACTGCCGCATCCCCGTGGCCAACCTCATCGGCGAACAGGGCAAAGGCCTGGCACTCGCCCTCGGCCGCATCACCGTCAACCGCCTGCTGCACTGCCCCGCCATGCTCGGCCATGCGCGCGTCGCGCTGACCGACGCCATCGCCCATGCCACGCGGCGGCGCCAGTTCGGCCAGCCCATCGGCGCCTTCCAGGCCGTGCAGCACCTGCTGGCCGACATGGCCACCGAACTCGCCGCCGCCCGCGCGCTGATGCTCAGCGTGGCCCGCACCCTCGATGCCGGCGGCGAGGCGCGTGCCGATGCCTCCATGGCCAAGCTCTTCTGCAGCGAGGCCGCCTTCCGCATCGCCGACCGCGCCGTGCAGGTGCTGGGCGGCGAAGGCATCGTCCAGGGCAGCCGCGTCGAATTCATGTTCCGCCTGCTGCGCATGTACCGCGTCCTCACCGGCACCAGCGAGATCCAGCGCAACACCATCGCCCGCGAACTGCTGGGCGAGAGCGTCCGCTGAAACGAGCAACGCAGTCCCCCGAACTTCGCTACAACATTCACTGGAGACAAAGCCATGAACACCATCCGCCGCGCCATCCTCCTCGCCGCCGCCGGCACGCTCTGCGCAGCCGCCGGCGCCCAGGCGCAGCAGCCCTACCCCAGCCGCCCCATCAAGTGGATCGTGCCCTACCTCGCCGGCACCGCGCCCGACACCACCGTGCGCATCACCGGCGACGCCCTCTCCAAGATCCTCGGCCAGCCGGTCGTCGTCGAGAACCGCGGCGGCGTCGCCGGCAACCTCGGCGCGCAGCTCGCCGCCAAGGCGCCGGCCGACGGCTACACCTGGGTCTACAGCGGCTCGCCCATGGCCACCAACATGCGCATGTACCGCAACCCCGGCTTCGACGTGATGAAGGACTTCGTGCACGTCGGCGGCATCACGCAGTCCGACTCCGTCATCGTCGTCAACCCCGACTCGGGCATCGCCAACGTCACGCAGCTGGTCGAGCGCCTGCGCGCCAACCCCGGCAAGCTGGCCTATGCCTCCGGCGGCGTCGGCACGCCCTCGCACCTGGGCGCGGAGCTGCTGCTCTCCGCCACCAAGACCCAGGCCCTGCACGTTCCTTACAAGGGCGCGTCGGAGTCCACCAATGCCGTGGCCGGCAAGCAGGTCGACTTTGCCCTGGCCCTCGTCGGCCCCGCGTTGCCGCACATCCAGGGAGGCAAGCTCAAGCCCCTGGCCGTGCTCTCGCCCAAGCGCAATGCGCGCCTCGACCAGGTGCCCACCCTCGCCGAGGCCGGCGTGCCGGGCGTCGAGGTCGTCTCCTTCGGCGGCCTGGCCGTGCCCAAGGGCACACCGGCGCCGATCGTGAAGAAGGTGCAGGAGGCCCTGGCCCAGGCGCTGGCCATGCCCGACGTGCGCAGCAAACTCGAAGCCTCCGGCGCGACCGTGCAGGCCAGCAGCTCGGAGGAGTTTTCGCGGAGCCTGAAGGCGGAGATCGGGTTGACGGAGAAGCTGATGAGGGCGGCGAGCATCGAGGCGCAGTAGATATTTCCTGAACTCGGCATATTTACTGCGCAGTAAATATGGGGGATATGCGAAATATCGGCAGCGCTGCGCGACCCCAGAGCTGCGGCCGATCCTGCACCCCCGGCAGCCGGGTGCCGCCAAGGTCGAGGCGTCGCGTTGAACGGCGCGAGGATGCGCTGGAGCGCCTGGCCCAGGTGAGAGGCTGACTCGCCCGGCGTCATTTTTTTGCAGGGATGGTGTCGAACCCGGCTTGGCCCGTTCGACGTAGGGATGGGACGGTCTTCGTCCATGCCTCTCTGAACCCAAGGAGTCCCTATGAGAAAGCTCATCGCATCCACCATGCTCTCCCTCGACGGCATCCTCCAGGCCCCGGGCGGCCCCGAGGAAGATCCCACCGGCGGCTTCGCCTTTGGCGGCTGGACGTTTCCCTACTGGGACGAGGCCGCGAGCCAGGACATGAACGGGCTGGACGGCAAGGACCGCGAACTCCTGCTCGGGCGCAGGACGTACGAGATCTTCGAGGCGTACTGGCCGTATCAGCCGGACGACAACCCGATCGCGAAGACCTTCAATGCGACGCGCAAGCATGTGGCTTCGCGCACGCTGAAGCAGGGTGAACTGCAGTGGCACAACTCGGCGCTGCTGGAAGGCGATGTGGCCGAGGCGGTCGCGGCGCTGAAGGCGCAGCCGGGGCAGGATCTGCAGATCATCGGCAGCGGCAACCTGATTCAGACGCTGCAGGCTGCGTCGCTGATCGATGAATACAACGTGTGGACCTTTCCCGTGGTGCTGGGGCGCGGCAAGCGGCAGTTCGAAGCGGGAGCGAAGCCGGGGGCGATGCGGCTGGTGGCCTCGCGGACCTCGGCGACGGGCGTGGTGATGAGTACCTATGTGCCGGCGGGCGAGGTGCCGCTGGGGTCGTTCGCGCAGGAGGTGCCGAGTGCGAAGGAAGTGGAAAGGCGGGCGAAGCTGGCGCGGGAGGCGGGGTGAGGCTGGCGGCGATGGGCGGTCGCCGAGGCGGGTCAGGGTGATCGCTTGCGGGCCAGATGGGCACGGTAGGCGAGCCAGCCGGAGGGGGTGAACTCGGTCACCACGACGCCGGGGAGCGGCATGCCGCCGGTGGGGGAGGGGACGAGCTGCATGAAGGCGTTGGCCTGGCCCGTGTGAACTAGTTTGCAGATGGCTTCGATGTCATCGTTCTGTGTGAGTATGAGTGGAAGCAGCACGCGGCACAGTATGCCTCAACCAAACTCATAGTGTGTGTACTCATAGTGTGAGTACAGGGAGACTCGCGCGGTGCCGAAACCGCGCTCCAAGCCTCCGTCCAAGGAAAAGACTCAGATCGCCTTTGGCGCGGCGGTGCGCGCTCGCCGCGAGGCTTTGGAGATGACGCAGGAGAGGCTTGCCGAACTTGCCGAGTTGCACACGAACTACGTGAGTTCGGTTGAGAGAGGTGAGCGGAACATCGGCCTTCACAACGTGGCGCGTCTGGCCTATGCGCTGGACCTGCCGGTGTCTGAGTTAGCGAGTTGCTTGGATCCTCGTGCGCACTGACATCGATCAACAGGCGCCATTGCCGGTGAGCCGGCCTGCCAAGGCGGCGGCGGCGGCGACACGCTGGCTGAGCTATCTGACCGTCAATCCGATCTCGGCGCTTGCTGCGTTTGCCCTGACGTCAGGCGGCTTGCTCGTTCTGTTCTTCTTCCTCCGCATCGGCTTCATGCCGGATGTCGACTTGGCGACGTCAACTGCGCTCCTGTTTGCTGTTGCGTTGGTGGGGCTGGGCACGGTCATCGTCTACATGCTGGTCGCAGTGTTGCCAGGGGTGGTCACGGCATATGCGCTCAACGAGTACAAGATTCCGCCAAGCCCCTGGACGCTCGCGAGCGTGATTGGAAGTGGGGTGCTGATGACTTTGATCAGCATGGCCGATGCCTGGTTGAACAAGGCACGCCTGCTGCTTTCTGGGTCTTGGCTCGGCTGGCTGTTTGCGGTTCTTGCGGTGGTCTTTGTCATGGGCCGTGTATGGCGCCTGCGTTGGCAACAGCGCCGAGCCACAGAGCCGCCGGGCCAGGGCGCAGAAAGCAGCTATTGGGAGCTTGTGTTCTTTCTAGGCTTCAGTGCGCTCGTGTGGCTGGGTGGCCTGATCACGGCCCTTCAACTCGCGATTCATCTTGCACGCGAGAGTAGCCATTCCCCCTGGATGGCTGGGCTGTTGATACTGGGATGGTTGGCGCTGCTGGTCGCTGCGAACCTGACCACTGTCCGGCTCCCGCCGCGTACGGCTCTGATCTTCGCGCCCTTTATGGGCGTTCTTGTCTTCGCGGTGCTTGTGTTGCTTTCCGAAGGGGTTGATGGGATCTCCACGCATGCCCTGCGTCGTCTCGGGCTTGCCGAGGTCGAGCATGTCGATCTCGTTGTTCGTTCGGATGTCTGCAAGTCGCTGAGCCTCACTTCTTCTACTGCCCTTCGTTGCGCTGGCCCAGCGGGCGAATCGGGCATCCTTCGGAATGTTGTCGTGCGTTCTCGCATTGGCACGCAGCTCGTGGTCGAGCCAATGATAAGAAAGGACGTGAGTGCGCCCTTTGAACCAGGCGCTCAGACCTCTCGTGCCGCGCGGCTCATCTTGAAGAAGGAAGATGTGCTGATGTGGGCGAGGCGCGAGGGGTTCTGACTTGGCTAAAGGTTGTGAATCCGTCTTCCGCGTCGCAGCGGGAGCGGTCCTCGCGGTCGATACACGTGAATGACTGCGAACTGCGGCTATGCGGTCATTCCCCGCCGCTCCACTTGTCGTCGGTGGTCAACGTCGAGTAGGTACCCCGTCCTTTGAGATCTGCGAACGCAGACCTCGGGCGCGACTGCCCTCAACGAACGGCAGGTGATGGGCTTGACAACTTCAGCACCGCGACCATGCCGTCCAAGCATGCGACGCTGCCGTGACATGAGAAGCCGGGAGCCCGCAGATGAATCGCCTGGTTCTCGATGCCCTCAAGCCCTACTGTGCTGCTTCTACCGATTCAAGAATCGAGCGATAAACATCCGAGAAGTACGCCGGATAGGCAGATAGAACTTGATCAACCTTCTCGCGCTCGCGAACCACTTGCCTACGGGCTTGACCGGTGAAGTCCACGGACTCGGTAAGGCATTTCAACAACGCCTGCGCCAGCATTCGCTCCGAGAATCCAATCTCGAAAAGTGCTATGGCAGCGGCGGTTGGAAGACCATACTTGAGCCGCTTCTGCAATCTGTCGAGGAACGCCGCAAGACCAGTTCGTACGTTCTCAGAGAGGTTCATCTGTTGGACCGCGGTGGAAGTCGCTGCGAGGAGTAGCCCAAATTCATATCCGAGGGTTTTTTCGCAAAGGTCGACGACCATATCGATGGTGAACTTCCGCCGTTTCTCTCCGTATGGAAAGCTTGCCTTCGAAAGAAATTTTAGTAATTCATGGTACGGCTTGCCCGCCAGCCACCCTTTTGCGACTTCCTGGATGGATTGTGGAGGCTGTGTGTCATGCAAGCGCTTTTCTCGGGTGAGTTCTACCAGCAATGGCCAAAGAAGCTCAAAGATGTCCTCATCAGATTCCATGAGCTCTAGTTCGAACCGCTTCTCTTCAAGCCATTCGTCAATTCTTCGGGCTTTTGAGAGGCCAAGGAGGGTCCTTCCATACCGTGCCTGAACCGCTACGTCTGGGACCTGCGCTTCAATCTTCTTTGCAACTAGGTCAAAAAGGTCAACCAGCGCGATTCGCTCTTCCTCGGTCGCGAGAGAGTAGGCAAAGGTGTCTTCCGCCAAGGCATGGGCAGTCGCGTAGAAGGCGGCCGAATCATCACTTGCTCGATACGCCATCAGGAAGCTCTCGACTGCCGCAAGGACGTCCTCCTTGCGCTCGAGCTGGGCATGCAGTGACTTTGCTGAAAATCCCCCTTCGCGAAGCTCATCTGACAGCGTAGTGAATGTAGCCTTCAACGCATCAGCATCGCTTGCCAACTTCTTCACTACATCGAATCGCGACTCAATGGCAAGCTCCCGCTCTCCCCTATCACTCACCAAAGGCAAGAAGATTTCAAGCAACGAACTTCCTGTCGGTTCGGAGTTGTCAGGTTCCAGCAGATGGTTGACCTCCTTCCACTTCTTTGCTCCTAATCCTCGCTGTCGCTTGTCGAATAGATCTGGTCCGGTGAAAACTACCGTTCCTTCCCCGTGCATCCCCGCACGACCGGCACGTCCCATCAAGTTGTGAAAATCGCGTGCGCGAATCTCGTCTGCCCCTTGCCAAGTGCTAGTAATGAAAAGGTAGCGAATGGGAAGGTTGACACCCTGCGCGAGGGTTGACGTGCAAACGACCAAGCGTAGGAGATTGGCCCTCATGCCATATTCGATTGCCAACCTGATTCCATGAGGAGTGTTGCCATGATGGGCGAATATCCCCAGGGCAGCTGCCTTCGTAAGGTAGGAGTCACCACCGAAGTTCTCCTGGTACAGCGACCGCATCTTTAGAATTTCGTCGGACGCCGAGTACTCGGCCGGAGATGTCTGGACGGCCTCCCTTTCGAACACCTCTTCCACTGCCTCACGAACGAGCGCAGCAGCGGAACGCTTGGTGCCGCAGAAAATTGCGGCGGCACCGTTCGGGAGCACTCGCAGTGCGAGGTAAAGGGCAATCGAGCCACTCTTGCGAGTGGGAAATATGCGCTGCTTCGTTTCCCTGGGCCGGAGTGGAAGCACTTCAGAGGTCAGTACTCGCGGCACAAAGAAGTCTTGAGCCTCCGCACTTCGGCGGGTGAATTGCAACTGACCATGACCTTGCTCACTTCGCCAACTTGCAAATGCTATGAGTCTGTCGGTCTGGAGTTGAGAGTTCGTGACGACGTGCTCTGGATCCCCAAGGAGCCAGCTCGCGAGCGCGGCAGCGTTCCGAATTACCGCGGAAATCAGAACGGATTGAGACGCCTTGGGTAGAAGCCGTTTGATGGATGTAAGTAGCAGCTCGTACGCCACGCCGCGGCTTCCGGTGTCAAACTGATGCCCTTCGTCATAAACAATGAGGCCCACCTCTTCAATGAGAAGCGGATTCTGTCTAAGGACATACAGAAGCTTCTCCGGCGTGAGCACAACAACGCCCGGATTGGTATCGAGCGAACCTTGAACAAACGGGGATAGCTCATCCAAGTAGTCCGGAAGTAGCGCATCGCTCAACTGATTGACTTGAAACCCGTCGGGCACGAACGCATCGCGGAGTGACCCGGCGATTTCTTGACACAGCGCGCGGAATGGCGCGACGACAATGGCAAGCTGCGCGCGTTTGGCCAGAAACGTGGAACGAATGACAAGCTCCGTAGCGCGCGACTTGCCCGCGCTAGTCGGCATCTGTACGACCGCCGACCTGCCTGCGTAGAGCCCGGCCACACCAAGCATCTGCTGCGACGGCCACATCTCTTGAACAGCGGTCTTGCGCTGCAGGTAGGGGATCCATTGAGCGCGGTCCAGGCCGCTGTACTTGGGCAGCAAGCTCCATGCGGATCGCTCGACCCGGTGAAGCGCAACCGCACTCAGCAAATCGGAGAACAGGAGCTCATGCGGCGTACCGACCGAATAGGCCCAGTTCCGCATTGATTCGACATCTGATACCAGAGTGTCATTTGTCCCATCTCGAAAGTGCTCAGCTAGGGCAACAAGCAGCGACTTCGCGCGAGGATGGGAGTCAATGCCAGGCACGAGCTCACTCCAAGGCCTTCCTAGTGCCCATTGCAGAGCAACTGCCAGCGGATCGCTTGTATGGGAGAGATCCCCGAGTCCTTTCGCGACCACCACGGAGTCGCCGGGCCGGCCTGCCAAGTAGTGGCCCGCCGAACTCAGAAGGCGAACTACATTCTCGACGGAGGTGTTCATTCGCGCTTCTATGAATGCGTGAAGAGCCTTAGCGGCGAACTGCACGTCGTTCGGGTCAGTCGGCTCGGTCCCTGCATCCGCGCCAAGCGCTCCATCCACCTTCTCTGCAGCGTGGTCGCCTATGGTGCCGATTGCCAACGGAAACTGCTCTTCGAGGTTAAGGCCTTCAGGGAGTTCGATATGTTCCTCAATAGGAATCTGATATTCGTACATCTTCCCCTTGGACAATGTAATCGCGGCAGCGTGCCGAGCCTCGTGACTAGGCCTCATCGGCGGCCCTTTCGTATAGGGAATGAACGAACTTCATGAGAGTCGGCGCATGAATGACGACCAACATGATCCCTTGATGATTTGGGTGCTGCGAGCAGTCCGTCGCTTGAATCAGAGCCTCATCAAAGAGGCTTGAACAGAACGTTGCTGCAGCACCAGCATGCTCAATGTGTGGGCGCGCGAGGGGATCTTGGAATCTTGCGACGCGCTTTGCATCTACAAGTCGATCCAATTGGAGAAGGCGCCGCTTGGCGGCAATCAACGATTCGCTTTTTCGCAGGGCGTCCCTGACGGAGTCGTCGACCGCATCCTGCAGCCTAGCTTTCGGCAACTTGCCGCTCAGCTGTCCCTTCGCCTCGCAAACGATCAGGATGTCATTGGAACTCCACTCTCCATCGGCGTCGCTGACAAGTTTGAAGCCGAGGATGTCACTGCCCCTCGGCGATTCGTCTCGCACCATCTTGCCCGAATGCCGAGTCCGAGGTACCCAGTACCCGTATTGGGTTTCGAGCACATCGGAAACCAGTATCTCGACGAAGTCGCCGGAACGGACCGCGGGGCCAAGCCTGGTAGTTGCAGAAGGAAAAACGGACTCCAGGAGGAAGTCCCTTCTAGACTTGCCCGAGCCCTCCCTCAGATTGTCCAGTTCATCGTCTAGGCAGTACTGCGCGCGAAAGTGCTTCGCCCACACTTTGAGGGCGGCTTCGCTAGCCGAGTTCAACTGGAGCTCGAAGACATCGATGCATTTTCCATCAGTCGTCGAAATCGCCTTCGTGGACTTCTTAAGCAGAGTCAAATGCTGGTGCGTGCTGGACGTCATCCCCAAAAGTCCATATCTATTACCGTTTGCAACGAAACGTCTCGTTGCGATTCTAGAGACAAGTCCTCCGTCGACTCTCCTCAAGAACAGGGATTTGCCAAGAAACCCGCGGTCAAATCTCACGAGTTACCGGGGGAGCGAAGGTCGAAACATGCAATCCTTTGGCCGCCGCCCGCTCAACAGCCTGCCGAAGCAGTCGTGCAGATCGACCGCTTCGACCGGCCACAACCAGTCTCGCAACGGCCAGTCCACCCGCCGCATCGAGAGCGTTCCATCAGGCCGGGTAGCAGCAACTGCTTACCTATGGCATCTCCTCGAAAACCTTCACGAAATAGCGCAGGGCAGCCGGACCAGCGGCCTTCAACCAAGACAAGAATTGCCGATTGCTCACGTGGCGCAACCATTCAAGAAAGGCTTCGTCAACACCGGCCCGCACAATCCACTGGATGAATTCGCCAGCCTCATTGTTCCAATGATGAACTTCGAGCCGAACGCCTTGCAGCCGCTTGAACTCGTCGTGCTGCCCGACCTTTCCTCCATCGTCGACGCGCCGACGGTCCCTCATGGTTGACCAAGCGAACAACCGTCCCGGTCCATGACCGGGCCTCCGACACTAGGAGCGGGCTCCTGGCGCCATCTTGGCGGCCTGCTCTTTCCCCGATCGCCGCACCCGCTCTAACGGGAGAGGGATTGATCGTGGAAGCGGAAGCCTAGAAAGTGGCGAGATCCCAGGGAGACCATCACTACAACCTCTTCGTACTTCCGCAACCAATCTGAGGCAGCCTCAGCAGAACTTCGTCGGCAGTAGAGTGGGAAGCAGTCCTAGGTTCCGGAGAGGCCAAATGGCCGCAACCAGTCTAAAGGGGTCATACGCACGTATACGCGGATCTCTCTGGCCATATCTGGGCCACGTGCCTCCGACGCCGCGTTCACACTATCCGTGCAAAGCTCGAAAGGAATCGCACAGCGAGTCCGAGTCCAATTGCCTCGGCGAATGCGGTCCCCACGACATCTTGCAAAACTAGCTTGCCCATTTTCCTTGACGCCCAGGCGATATCCCTGCCTTGCAGCGGGTACCGCGCTCTGCATCGTCGGAACCACCCGCTCCGCTCGGCCACTAGCCGAAGTGCCACTTGACCTACCATGCGCAAACAACTCATCGCCAACGCCCCATGCACATCGCCATCCTGACCTTCGAAGGCTACAACGAGCTCGACTCTTTCGTAGCCCTCGGCATCCTGAATCGCATCAAGAAGCCTGGCTGGCATGTTTCCATCGCCAGCCCTTCTGCCAAGGTGCGCTCCATGAACGGTGTCGTCGTGGAAGCTCAAGCCACGCTGCACGACGCGGTCACCGCGGATGCCGTGCTCGTTGGAAGCGGCCTCCTCACGCGAGATGTCGTTGCCGACCCATCGCTGATGTCGCAACTGAAGCTGGACCCGTCGCGGCAGTTGCTTGCCGCCCAGTGCTCTGGCACCCTGGTCCTTGCCAAACTCGGCTTGCTTCATGGCGTTCCCGCCTGCACGGACCTCACCACCAAGCCCTGGGTGCAGGAGGCCGGTGTGGATGTGCTCAATCAGCCATTCTTCGCACGCGACAACGTCGCCACGGCGGGCGGTTGCCTGGCATCGCCCTACCTGGCCGCGTGGATCATCGCGCGGCTCGAAGGTGTCGAGGCCGCAGAGAGCGCACTCCACTACGTCGCGCCTGTGGGCGAAAAGGAGCAGTTCGTTTCGCGGGCGATGAGCAACATCCTCCCGTACCTGCCCGCCACAGTACTCCAAGCTGCTTGAGGCGCGCTGGGCCTTGAGGATCGCAGAGCGCCCTGCTGCCGGAGATGTTGTGCCCGAATCCGGTGGCATACGTAGGCTGCGCACCTAAGCAGACGCTCAGCGTTGAGCCAAGCCCTGCCGCCGCCGGCAAGACGCTTGAGCCGCGCGCCGCGATAGACCGCATGCTGCGCGGCCTACCTGCCTCGCCAGTGGCGCTCAGCTCGCGCGCGAGGTCAGCCGCCACTCTCTGGGATGCGACTGACCCAGTATTCCGGAAACTGATGGTCTCCGGCCACCGCGTGGATGAGTACGCCGTCGTCCGTCTCGGTGTAGAAGACCTTGAACGGGAAATCCGCAACCAGTCGGCGCCGTGCTCCAGCGGGCCCGGCTTTTCCATGAAGGGGAAAGGTTGCGGCCAGCTTCGCGGCGATCTCCACCTCTGCGCGGAAGCGGGCGCCAAGGCCTTTACGGATCGTTTCGTAGTATGCGGTTTGGGCGAGCAGCTCGGAACGAGCCTCTCTTGTAAAACGCGCACGCCTCACGGTGCAATGCGGCGTGCTTCGGCGAAGACGTCTTCGGCAGCGAAGGTTTCAACTTCGCCGCGCTGGTGAGCCGCTACACGGCGCTCGACCTCCTTCGCCCACGCGGCTTCCACCTCTGCAAGAGGAGACTCGTGGAGCGATTCGAGAAGCAGTTCGACGAGGCGCGAGCGCTCGTCGGCGGGCAACGTACGAGCTTGTTCGGCGAGTTCGGCAACGATATCCGGCATGAGGCACCTCCAAACGACAAACGGATGATAAGCGCCGAGTCGAAGAGGCGCTTCCAGTGCCGGCTGAGCACCCGCTTGGCGTCAGCCAGCGGGTCCAGGCTTTTTGCCGCGTCCCCCTGAAGACCCCGCCGTCGAAGGTCTCCTTGGGGAGCGCTTCCAGTCGGTCCAGCAGGTTGGGGTCGTGAATCATCCCTCTGGCCGCGCCTCACAGATGCACGCCATCGAGCAACTGGTTCACCGAAGCCAGTACTTCGTCGACGCGGCCCTGCTGAATCAACTCGGCCGGCACCTGGTCGTCCAAGAGACGTCGGCGGGAAAAGAGCCACAGCCGCGCGTCGCGCGGCTCGTAGATGTCGGCGAGCTTGTCGATGACGAACTCCAGTTCGAGGCCCTTGTTCTGTCTGACCGCACGGATCATTGCGCGGCTTGAAGGTGTCGAGGCCGCCGAGCGCGCACACCACTACGTTGCAACCTGTGGGGAGAAGGAGCGGTTCGTTTCGCGATCCGAGTTCGACCCGCTCCGACTTCGGCGGGCCCAACCCGGTTCGCGATAGGCCATCGGCTCGATCCGCAGCAACCTCCCAGACCACAGTCCGCGTTTCCATCCGCTGCTGAAGTCATGCGGCGCGGTCTTACATGGCGATACACCAAGGCTTTCCCCCCCACGCCTGTGAGCTACCACCTGAGGGAGGTCTGCGCGCCGGGGAGCGGAGCCCGGAGGGAACTCCCCGAAAACCCCGGAGAGCTCGGCTCAGACGCAGCGACCTGAGCTCGGACTGACGAGCACTGCTATCGAGAACCGATCTCCCGAATGAGATCGATGAACGCACGCAAACCGGCCGGTACGTGACGGCCCGCGGAATAGTAGAGAGCCAAGCCCGGATAGGGCGGGGTCCAGTCATCCAGCACGCGAACGAGTCGGCGCGCTTTCAGGTCGTCCAGGACGTACCACTCGGCGATTTGAGCGAGACCGAGTCCTGAGCGAACTGCGTCCAGCATGAGCGCTGGTGCGTCGAGCACGAGGCGCCCTGGCACCTCGACGTTCAGCGTCTCGCCGCGCTTCGCGAATTCCCATCGGGAAGGCGCACCATTCGGCAGACGCGCTCGGATGCAATCGTGCGCAGCCAGGTCAGCCGGGGATTTCGGCTTCGGATGCTGCTTGAAATACCTTGGCGAGCCCACCACGGCCATGCGCATGTCGCTGCCAATGGGCACCCTCACCATGTCGCGTGGCACCAGATCGCTCGGACGCAGGCCCGCGTCGAAGCCCTCGGCCACGATGTCGATGAGGCGATCCTCGGTCACGATGTCTACCGTCATGTCCGGGTAGCGCTTCAGAAATTCGGGTACCAGCGGTGCGAATACCATTCGTGCCGCGCCGAGTGCTGCATTGATGCGCAGCACTCCGCCGGGCTTGGCACGACGCTCCGTGGCGATCTCCATGGCGCCGCGGATTTCGGACATGGCGGGCTGGATGCGCGCCGTGAACTGCTCGCCCGCTTCCGTGAGCGAGACGCTGCGGGTCGTTCGATGGAAGAGACGCACACCCAGTCGCCGTTCCAGACCTGCCACGGCATTGCTCAAGGCCGTGGCGGACATGCCCAGCTCGAGGGCGGCGGGCCGGAACGCGTGATGCCTGGCGACGGCCAGGACTGCCTCCAGCTCGACCAAACCTGACTTGTGCATTGTCCTGATTCTATGGATGTTCCATCCTCTTTCATCCCTCTTATCAAATCAATGGCCGGCTCCTAGATTCTTCGTGTGCCCTTCGTCAACCCCATCCAGGAGCTGCCATGCGAACCATTGACCACATCTACATTGAAGGCGCTTTCGTCGAGCCACACGGCAACGAGCGCCTCGAGCTCTTCAACCCAAGCACTGAGAAGACGATCGGCTATGTTGTGCTGGCCGACGAGGAGGACGCCCTGCGTGCGGTAGCGGCCGCGAAGAAGGCCCTGCCGGCCTTCTCGCAGACGACCAAGGCCGAGCGCATTGCGATGCTCAAGCGACTGCATGCGGCCGTCCTGGCGAAAAAGGATGCGTTGCGCGACGCGACCATCGAGGAGTATGGCGGCCCCGTGTCGCGATCGACCTGGGTCTCGCAGTTCGCGGCTCAGACCTTCCTTGATGCCGCCACGGTGCTCGAAGGCTATGAGTTCGAGCGGACTGTGGGTACCTCGACAGTCGTGATGGAACCGGTCGGCGTTTCGCTGTTGATCACGCCGTGGAACAGCAACGCCGGATCAATCTGCAGCAAGCTCGCAATGGCGATCGCCGCGGGGTGCACCACCGTGATCAAGCCCAGCGAACTGAGCGCCATCCAGACGCAGATCGTGACCGAAGCGCTGCACGAGGCCGGGCTGCCTCCTGGCGTGATCAACGTTCTCAGCGGACGCGGCGAGGTCGTCGGGGCCGCGCTCAGTTCGCATCCGGACGTCAGCCGAATATCCTTCACCGGCTCCGGTAACACCGGCAAGCTTATCGCGCGTGCGGCTCTGGAAACGATGAAGCGCCTCACGCTGGGGCTGGGCGGCAAGTCGCCCAGCCTCATTCTGGACGATGCGGATTTTGCAGTTGCCGTTCCGGCGGCGATCGCCGCGGCATTCCAGAACAGCGGCCAGGCTTGCATCGCGGGGTCGCGGCTGCTCGTTCCGCAGGCACGCCTTGCGGAGATCAGCTTGCAGGTCAAGACGATCGCGGAGAAATTGAAAGTCGGCGACCCGGCAGACCCTGCCACGGTCATCGGCCCCATGGCCAATCGCGCCCACTTCGATCGTGTGCAGAGCTACATCCATCGGGGCATGGAGGAGGGCGCGACGGTGGTCGCCGGCGGACTTGGACGCCCCGAGGGCTTGGAGCAAGGCTTCTTTGTCCGTCCGACCGTGTTTACCGGGGTCAGCAACACCATGGCGATCGCGCAGGAAGAGATCTTCGGCCCCGTTCTGAGCATCATCGGTTACGAGAGCGAAGACGATGCGATCGCTATCGCGAACGACTCGGTATTCGGACTCCACGCGTACGTGTTCTCTTCCAACCCCACGCGAGCACAAGCCGTGGCGCGTCGGCTCCAGGCAGGACGCGTGGCCATCAACGGGATGCAGCACGATCCGCTTGCGCCGTTCGGCGGCTACAAGCAGTCGGGTACCGGTCGAGAGTTCGGCCCGCTGGGATTGGAGTCGTTCCTGGAAGCCAAGGCCATCATGACGTCGAACACCTGATCAGTGCGGCGGCGGGGCGCGATCAGCCAGACCTGAACGGCCGCGCACCTGTTGGGCTGGCTGGGTGTCGCGTGATCGCCTTACCGGCCGCTTTGGCAGCCTAGGACGGTGGGTCGCTAGAACATCGTCGACCGATGCGCGGAAAACCCGGCCATGGCCCCATCCGCGACCGCCAGGGCCACATTGCCGGACGCCCGCGCGGCATCGCCGCAGGCAAAGACACTCGGCACGGACGTCTGCTGCACGGCATCCACTTGGATGAATGCCCCCGCAGGGCCCTGCGCCAGCGCACAACCCAGTTGAGCGGCGATGGGACTGGCGATATGAGAGCGCGGCTGCGTGAACAGGCCGTTCATGCGCAAGGTCCGTCCATCGGCCAGCACCACATCGGCTACATCTTCGATTCGCAGGATGGGAGTCGCCTCCACCTTCGTGCCACGACGTGCAAACGCGGCCAAGTCATCGCCGGAGGGACGATAGGCCTCGTTGAGAAACAGGGTGGGCATTCCCCAGTCGGGCAACATGATGGCGTGGTGTTGCGCGACTTCGGCAGCCGCGATGATGCCGATGGGACCGCCAGCCAGCTCGTAGCCATGGCAATAGGGGCAATGGAACACGCTGCGACCCCAGCGCTCGGCGAGGCCCTCGACGGCCGGCAACTCGTCACGCACGCCGGTGGCGAGCACCAGCTTGGCTGCATGCACCGAGTGCTCACCGACGCGAAAGGCGAAGCGTCCGTCATCGGCTTGCCGGGCGTCCTCCGCCACGCCATCCAGCCATCTCACCGTGGGATAGCGCAGCAGCTGCTGCCGGGCTTCGGCCGCGATGACGCCAGGTGCAATGCCGTCGCGGGACAGAAATCCGTGCGAGGTGCCACCGGCCTGGTCGACGAATCGGTTGCGGCGCAAGCCGGCATCCACCACGAGAACGTCCCGTCGAGCCCTGGCCAGTTGCAGGCCGGCAGACAGGCCTGCATAGCTGCCGCCAATGATCGCGAATTCAGCTTTGACCATGGTGGTCCTCCAGGCGATGGGCAGATGCTGCCCCAGCGCGTCTGTGCGCGCGCAGGCGATGGTTGAAGCCTTGCGATAGCTCGGACAGCGTGATGGCTTCCAGGCGCCCCAGCAAGGAGGCTTCGGCCTCCTGCACGGCGGACTGCAGGGACTCGTTCACCACCTGCGCGACCAAGCATTCCGGCCGGTCTTCCCGGAACCCTAGGGTCACCAACGGGGGAGCGCCTAGCGCCACATGCACATCGCGGAGCGTGACGCTTTCCAGCGGTGCGGCCATCACCCAGCCACCGCCGTGACCCTTCTCGGAAACGACGAAGCCCGCTTCGCGCAGGCCGACCATGAGCCGGCGGAGCACCACGGGGTTGGTGCTCATCGCCGAGGCGAGTGCTTCGGAGGTGAGGGGAGCATCGGCCTCTGCCAGGTGCAGGAGGACGTGCAACACGTCGGAAAGTTGGCTGCTCTGCTTCATGCAACAAGTGTAGTTGCATGAAATAACCCTGCGCAGAAGGGAGCCATGGGCGGAATCACCGCGCTTTAGGGTCGCTGCCGCCTGAGCTGGAGCTTAGGTACATGTGGCAGGATGCGGCCAACAGCCGACATTGAAAACCAACCTCCCGTTGCCATTCTTCGAAGCCAAAAAAATGACACCTGACGGCGAGAACATTTCGGACGGTCGGGCCCACCGCGCTTGACAACGTGCGGTCAGCACGTAACATGTATATCCATGAAAGGATATACATCATGGACCTGCAAGTGGCAAAGTGGGGCAACAGCCTGGCTCTTCGGATTCCGTCGGACGTCGTACGCCGGCTCGGCCTGCACGAAGGCGCAACCGTCGACGCGCAGATCACCGTGGATGGCACCCTGTCGATCCGACCGGCGCAGTGGGATCGCAAGGCGTTCGCTCTCGAGTTGACCGAGGCGCGCCAAGCCATGCCGATGAGCGCACCCGTGATGGAAGAAGTACGCCGCGATGCCAGGTACTGACATGGTTTACGTCGACACCAGCGTGCTCGTGCCTCTGTTTTTGAATGAGGCCCACAGCGCGGCGGCCGCCGCTTGGTACTCGGGCGAGAAGGCGGAGCTCGTCGCCGCGGCCTGGTGCGTTCCGGAGTTCGCCAGCGCGCTTGGCATCAAGCAGCGCACCGGCGCGATCGACGCGCAACACGCTCAAGGCGCCTGGTCGCGCTTCGAACGAATGGTGGCTGCAGACCTGCGGCTGTTGCCGGTCGAACCGGCGCACTTTCATCGAGCGGCCGAGCTGGTACTGGATGCCGCGAGTGCGCTGCGTGCCGGCGACGCGCTCCACCTGGCGTGTGCCGAAGCTGCAGGTGCGAAGCGCATGGCCACGCTCGACGACGTCCTTGGCCGCAACGCCCAACGGCTGAAGATCAAGCCAGTCGCGCTGCGCAGTGTGACCTGACGGATGTCGGCGCTTCAGCGTGCAGCGAAGTCCTCCGCCGCGGCCCTGCGATCGGGGTGCGCCAGTGGCAAGCGTTTGCGGCCGCCCTCGGCCACAAGCGGCCGCTCGCATGAATGACTCCAATGTCCGGTGACTGCCACACAGCGGCCATCGGAAGAGGGAATCCCCTCCGCCGGTACGTGCCCGTTGCAGTCTTAGCGAGGTGCGATCCGAAGTGACAGGGTTTCCGCAAAAATCCGCTAGTCACGCTACTCCGCTGTTGCTGGCCATCGCGCACGTAGCCATGACGCGCCTCGCCGTCTCTGGCCGCTAGTGATGCCGTCAAGGGGCTGGCTCAGCGCTCCACCGTTTCGGTCCGCGCAGCTTCGCCATGCACCCAAGAAAGAAAGGCCTCGACCGCCGGTCGCTTCGCGTGTTTGGCTGGATAGACCACGAAGTGGGCTTTGACCCGGACTGCCTTGTCCAGCCCGAAGACCGGCTTTAGCTTTCCGGCCGAGAGATGCGGGCCGGCGTTCACGACACTTTCGAGGGCGACTCCTAGCCCTTGCGTCGCAGCATCCAGCGACATCTGCGCGCGGTCAAACCGCAGAGCGAATTGTTCTGGTGAACGCCTGTCGGAATACTCCCTTAGCCAGTCCGACCACTGCACCACGCTGACATTGCTCTGAATGAGCGGTACATCGAACAGTTGCTCGATCCGCTTGAGTCGGTATTCACGAATAAAGGCTGGACTGGCCAAGGGCACGATGCGTTCAACGAACAAGGGCTCGACGACGAGATCGCCCCAGGGAGGCACGCCGTAGCGAATGTCCAGGTCGGCCTGACCGAGCGCGAAATCGCTGGGCGTATGGGCAGCCGACAGATTGAGGGCGATCTCAGGGTGAGCTTGAGCGAAGCCGCGCAGTCGAGGCATCAGCCACAGACTCGCGATGCTGGGCGCCGAGTGCACGTACAGGCTATTGCCGACCCCTTTGCGCAAGTCTTCCGTCGCCGTCGAGATGGCGGACAGGGCGCCTGCGACGCGTTCCAGGTAGCGGTCACCCGCACTGCTTAGTCGAACGCCATGCGCGCTGCGCTCGAAGAGCCGAACCCCCAGGTCGGATTCCAGTCGTGCTACCTGATGGCTGACCGCCGAGGCGGTCAGGTGAAGTTCAGTGGCGGCCAGTGCAAAACTGCGCCGCCGCGCGACCGCTTCGAATGCAAGGAGATTGGCAACGGGCGGCAAGGAAGCCATAGGGTTCTCCCGGTCGTAGCATGACGGGGCGTCATCTTAGCCTGATGAATGATCGCTTGTCGTCAAGTCTCTGGCCGCCGAACATTGCGCCCATCAACGGAGACGAAGGCTTACCAAGGCCTGATCGACATTCAAGTTTGTCGACTCCTCCCGCGAAGACTTCTCAATTCTTTATGGAGATCGACGAAATGCTGCTCAAGGACAAGGTTGCTGTAGTCACCGGCGGGGCCGGGCTCAACGGACTCGGCTATGCGACGGCACGCCAGATGGCGGCTCACGGCGCCAAGGTGGCGATCCTCGACCTGGCTCGTGCTGAGCCGGTCGCTGCCGCAGCACGGCTGGGGGACAGGCACCTTGGCCTGGTGGCCGACGTGACGGACAAGGCTGCCTGCGAGGCCGCTGCGGCTGAAGTGCTGAAGGCACTTGGCCGGATCGATATCCTGGTCAACAACGCCGGCATCACCCAGCCGGTCAAGACACTGGAGATCACGGGCGCCGACTACGACCGGATCCTCGACGTGAACCTGCGCGGCACGCTCTATATGTCGCAGGCCGTGTTGCCCGCAATGCGTCAGCAGCAGTCGGGGTCGATTGTTTGCATCTCGTCGGTCTCGGCTCAGCGAGGTGGCGGCATCTTCGGCGGCCCCCACTACTCAGCCGCCAAGGCTGGAGTGCTCGGCTTGGCGCGTGCCATGGCACGCGAATTTGGTATCGAAGGCGTCCGCGTCAACTGCATCACCCCCGGGCTGATCGAGACCGACATCACCCAGGGAAAGCTTACCCCGGACCGCAAGAAAGAGATTGCCGAATCGATCCCGCTCGCCCGCCTGGGCGCTGCCGCCGACGTCGCTGGTGCCTGCGTGTTCCTGGCCAGCGACCTGTCCGCCTACTGCACCGGCATCACGCTCGACGTGAACGGCGGCATGTTGATCCACTAAACCCACCCCGCAGAAGGAGACAAGACTATGCAACGCAAGACCTTCATTCGTACATTGGCGACTATGGCCGCTGCGGCGGCGCTACCTCTCGCAGCTCAGGCGCAAACCGTCAAGCTGACCCTCGGCCACGGCGCCGCGCCGGGCAATCCGCGTCACGAAGCGTCCGTCAGGTTCGCCGAGGTACTAAAGGCCAAGACCAACGGACGCTTCGAGGTGCAGGTGGCACCGTCGGCACAGCTTGGCGACGACGCGGCGATGGTGACGGCGCTGCGCACGGGCGCGCTGGACATGAGCGCCAACTCGCAAGGCGCAGTGGCCAACGCGGTGCCCGAATACGCCGCTTTCGGCATGCCATTCCTCTTCTCAAATGCCGCAGCCGCCTTCAAGCTGCTTGACGGACCGCTCGGCAAGGAACTGGCCGACAAGTCCGCCGAGAAGGGACTGATCGCACTCGGCTTCTGGGACAACGGCATCCGTCAGATGACCAACAGCAAGCGCCCGATCACCAAGGTCGAAGACCTGAAAGGGCTGAAGATGCGCACGCCGCCCGACACCGTGCTGGTGGAGATCATGCAGGCGCTGGGTGCCGAGGCGCAGCAGATCAAGTTTGCGGAGCTGTACGTCGCGTTGCAGCAAGGCGTGGTCGATGGCCAGGAGAACCCGGTGGTGAACTTCTACGCCAGCAAGCTGTACGAGGTGCAGAAGAATCTGGCGTTGACGAATCACCAATTCCAGATGACGCCCTTCCTGATGAGCAAGCGCTCGTGGGACAAGCTCTCCGACGCCGACAAGAAGGCGGTGCAGGAAGCCGCTGCCGAGGCCACCGCGCTGCAGCGCAAGCTGTCGCAGGAGGCGGACGACAAGCTGCTTGCCGACCTTAAGGCCAAAGGTGTGCAGGTGACCACCGTGGACAAGGCGGCCTTTGCGAAGGCAACCGCACCGGTCACCGCCAAGTGGGTGGGTGGCCCGATCGGTCCCTACGTGAAGAAGGTCGTCGGCGCCTCCCAAGCCCAGTAAGGGCGTCATCCCGGGCGCAATCAACGCGCCCTCCTCTGGAGACAAATCATGAATGCGATTGAACGCGCCGTCGGCGGCGTATGCCGCGCGGTGCTGTGGGTGAGCACGTCGGTGATCTTCGTGATTCTTTGCGCGAACACCGTTCTGAGATATGCCACCGGATCGAGTCTGCAATGGGGCAACGAAGTCCCGGAGCTGCTGTTCCCCTGGCTCGTGATGGCAGGCGTGGTGCTGGCCGCACAGCATGGGGCGCACATCACAACGACCTTCCTGATGGAGAAGCTTCCGTTTGCGATGAGACGCACGCTGTCCACCATTGCCTGGCTCGGCGTTGTCGCGCTCTATGCGGTGCTGACCGTCGCGACGTTCCGCATGCTCGAGATCGTGCACGACGAGAAGTCGCCGATCCTGCAGGTTCCGGGATCGGTCACCTACGGATGCGTCATGGGGGGAATGGCGATGCTCGCGCTGCTGGCCCTGTTCTCGGCCTGGAGGGCCTGGAACACGACCGAGCAACCTGCACCCATCGGCGACAACGTGCCGCAGGCCCATTGGTGAGTCCAAGGAGAACGTCATGACCCTATTGATCCTCTTCGTCTTCCTTGGCGCGGCAGTGGTCGCGATACCGATCGCGCATGCGCTTCTTGTCGCTGCATTAGCCGCGGCGGCCAGCTCCGACAAGGTGCCGCTCGACCTTCTCGTCCAGCAGATGGTCGCGCAGGTCCAGAGCTTCCCGTTGATCGCGATTCCCTTCTTCATGCTCACTGGCACGCTGATGATGGGCGGCAAGCTCGGCGAGGCGCTGATTGGCGTGCTGTCAACCCTGATCGGCCGCTTCCACGGCGGTCCCGGCCAAGTCGGTGTCCTGTCGTCGACGATCTTCGGGGGAGTGTCGGGCTCCGCCGTGGCAGACGCCTCGGCGATCGGCTCTCTGCTGATTCCGTGGCAGAAGCGTCTCGGCTACCCGCCGGCGTTCTCTGCCGCCACGCTCGCCGCCGCAGCGACCATTGACATCCTGATCCCGCCGTCCATCCCGATGATTCTCTTCGCGCTGGTCAGCAACACGTCGATCGCGTCGCTGTTCGTCGCCGGCATTCTGCCCGGTCTGGCGATGTGCGTCGGCTTCATGGTGGTGTGCTGGTGGGTTGGCAGGAGGCGCAATTTCCCGCGTGAGACGCGTCCGCTGGACTGGGCCGCGTTTCGCAAGCAGCTCGTCTATGCCGCTCCCGCGCTGGTGCTGCCGGTGTTGATCGTGGTGATGCTGCGCTTCGGGATCGCGACGCCGACAGAGGTCGCGGTGCTCTCCACGCTGTTCGCCGGACTCGTCTCGGCGCTCGTCTACCGCGACCTCGGCATTAAGAGGCTGCACGACGCCATCGTTCACGCGGGACTGGCCACCGGCGTGGTACTGCTCGTCATCATGGCATCTGCGGCAATCGGATGGCTGCTGACCTTCGACCGTATGCCCGACGGCATTGTCGCCTGGGCGCAGACGCATCTGTCGAGAGGTTGGAGCGTGATCCTGCTGATGAATCTGCTGATGCTTGTCTGCGGCATGTTTATCGACCTGCCCGCTGCAGTCCTGCTGCTGACCCCGGTGTTCGTGCCGCTCGCCAACTCGATCGGCATGGACCTGACGCAACTCGGGATCATGATGACCGTCAACCTGGCAATCGGCCTTTACACCCCGCCAGTGGGCACGACGCTGTTCATTACTAGCGCCCTGGCCAAGGTCAAGGTCGGCCAGACGGTGCGCGAGCTGGGCCCGTTCTATTTCGTTGCATTCCTCATCCTCGCCCTCGTCTCGTACGTGCCGGCCGTCATCTTCAAGTAAGTCCCTTCATCTGACCATTCCAGGAGTAGCTCGTGACCACCACAAACAACCAAATAGCCAAGCTGGCGCAGCGCGCGTACCGCATCCGACGCTTCGCCTTGCGCATGGGTGAAGTTCAGGGCCAGGGCTACATAGGCCAGGCGCTCGGCTGGGCTGACGTGCTTGCAGCGGCCTACTGTCATGCGATGAACCTTCGGCCACAGGAGCCAGAGTGGGAGGGGCGCGACCGCTTCCTTCTCTCCCATGGTCACTACGCAATCGCGCACTACGCGGCGCTCATCGAGGCCGGGATCATCCAGGAGAGTGAACTCGATTCCTACGGGAGCGACGACAGCCGCCTGCCGATGTCGGGCATGGCCACCTACACCCCTGGGATGGAGATCTCGGGGGGATCGCTCGGCCAAGGTCTAGTCATCGGTGTTGGCATGGCCCTAGGGCTGAAGCAGAAGAAGAACCCGGCCGTTGTCTACAACTCCATGTCTGACGGCGAACTCGACGAGGGTTCGACCTGGGAAGCGGCAATGTCCGCCGCCCACCACAAGCTGGACAACCTGATCTGCTTGGTTGACGTGAACAACCAACAGGCCGACGGGCCCTCGGGCAAAGTGTTGGGGTTCGAGCCCTTGGCCGACAAGTGGACTGCCTTCGGCTGGCATGTCCAGCGCGTCAACGGCAACGATCTTGGGGCTGTGGTGGAGGCGTTCGACGCCGCCCGAGCGCTCAAGGAAGCCAAGCCGCGCGTCATCGTCTTCGACACGTTGATGGGCAAGGGCGTGCCCTTCCTCGAGCAACGCGAGAAGAACCACTTTATCCGCGTCGATACGCCAGAGTGGCAGAAGGCGCTCGAGATCCTTGATCAATCCCAACCTTACGTCCAGCCCGAAGGAGCCCCGGCATGACCACCTCAGTCGCAGAAAAGAAGCCCCGCCTGACCACCTCGGCGATGATCGCCTCGATCGCTTCGGAGGGGCAGAGGGTCAAGGCCGCTCCGTTCGGCAAGGCGCTCGTCGAATACGCCGCCACCCGCCCCGAAATCGTGGGCCTGACCGCGGACCTCGCCAAGTACACGGACCTGCATCTGTTCGCCCAGGCATATCCGGAACGCTTTTTCCAGATGGGGATGGCCGAACAGTTGCTCATGGGCGCTGCTGGCGGGATGGCGAAAGAGGGCCTCGTGCCATTCGCCACGACCTACGCCGCGTTCGGCACACGTCGCGCATTCGACTTCATACACCAGGTCATCGCCGAGGAGGATCTGAACGTCAAGATTTGCTGCGCGCTTCCGGGGCTGACCACGGGGTATGGCCCCAGCCATGCGGCGATCGAAGACATCGCGATGATGCGCGGAGTTCCAGGCTTGACCATCGTTGATCCATGCGACGCGCTCGACATCGAGCAGGCGGTGCCGCAGATCGCTGAACACAAGGGGCCGGTCTACATGCGGCTGCTCCGCGGCCAGGTGCCACTGGTCCTCGACGAAATCGAGGGCTATCGCTTTGAGCTGGGAAAGGCCAAGATGTTGCGCGAGGGTGCCGACGTGCTGGTGATCTCCAGCGGCCTTCTGACGATGCGGGCACTCGAGGCGGCGCATGACCTGGCCAAGGACAACGTTGGCGTTGCCGTGTTGCACTGCCCGACCATCAAGCCGCTGGACGAAGCGGCCATCGTCGAGGCCGTGCGCTACAAGCACCGGATGGTGGTTGTCGCCGAAAACCACTCCGTTGTCGGTGGTCTAGGGGAGGCGGTAGCCAGCACGCTGCTGCGACACAAGGTGCAACCCGCGGGCTTCCAACTTGCAGGTTTGCCGGACGCATTCCTCGACGCCGGCGCACTGCCTACGCTGCATGATCGCTATGGCATCAGCAGCGAGGCGCTGGGCTCTCGCATCAAGGCCTGGCTCGGCTGAGCGAAGCTGCGGCGACGCACCGGCCACGCCTGATTGCGTCGGGGCAGCTGCTTTCTCGGCGTGGGCTATTGTCCGCTGGTAGGTCGCCATCGTCGACGTCGCCCGTCAGCCCTTGCATGGCTCTAAGCTGTGGCGCGCGGCGGGCCGGCGCCTCGAACTACCGATCTCCGGGAGGGTCCTAAGTCCGCATGCTGCACCTATCGGCCCCTCTCCGGTAGAACTGTTGAAGACTGTAGAGCAGCGAGGCATCACAAGCCGAACGACCGCTTGTCTCTGAAGCGGTCATAGGCTTCGCGCAGCCCAACGACCGTAACGGGCCCATTGCTGTCCTCCGGATTGCTTAAATGCGCGCATCCACGGGCGACGCCTGGATGTGCTGGCTGCGTGCTCCGTGCACCAATCCCTGTCTAACCTTCAGGATCGGCCTCCCATTCGTGCGCAGCCGCACGTAGCTTCTGCAATGATCCGTAGAACATCTTGCGCTCCTGCGCGGTCAAAGCGCTGAGGAAGAACCGCTGGCGAGCGAGCGCCATGGGTCGAATCTTGCCGAACAGTCTTTGGCCTTTGCCTGTCAGGCCGAGCGTTGTGCTGCGCGCATCTCCAGGGGTGTCGGTGATCTCGATCAACTGAAGTTCCGCCAGCGCCTTAGCGGAACGATGCACGAGCGCCTTGTTCACCTCGGTCAGCTCGACCAGACGCGCGAAAGTCTGCGGCCCCGCATGGAGGATGGCCATGATGCGCCACTCGCTAAGGCTTACGCCGGCCTTGTCTCTCATCGAACGAGACCACTGCCGCTCGAAAGCGCTGGAGAGCTGGTTGACCTGAAACGTCAGAAACATCTCGACAGGAAGCGAGCCCGCTTCTTCAAGCAGTTCCAGCGGATCTCTCCAGGGGCGGGCTTCACTGAGGGCAGAACGCATCAGCCATTATTTCTCACCCGCGCACCAGGCAGCGCAGAAATATGTTTGTTGACTAGTAAACGACCATCGCCCATACTTCGGCTCAGAGAAAACGTACTCGGAACCACCAGAGACACTTCGAATGGCTGAAGCAAAGAAGCGACCGAACATATTGCTCATCACGAGCGACCAGCATCGCGGTGATGCATACGGATTCGAGGGAACCGGGGTTCATACGCCTCACCTCGACCTGATGGCGAAGCAAGGCACGCGCTTCTCGGCATGCATCACGCCGAACGTGGTTTGCCAGCCTTCACGCGCGTCGATGCTCACCGGCCTGTTGCCGCTGACCCACGGTGTGCATGACAACGGCATCGAACTCGATGAAAGCGTCGCGGACACAGGCTTTGCCGGCTCACTTGGTCGCGCCGGCTATGCGACGACCTTCATCGGTAAGGCCCACTTCTCCACGTACCACACCCACCGCCCGACCCAGCGCCCGGAGAATGTCGCCGGCTCGGCCCTCTACGGCGAGGATTGGAACGGCCCGTACATGGGGTTCGAGAAGACCGAGATGATGCTCATCGGTCACAACTATTGGCTGCCGGACCGCGCCCCCCGTGGCCGGCAGTATGAGCAGTGGTACCGCAATGACGGCCTGGCCGATCTGAAAGACGAACTCTACAAGCGACGCGCGGGGGACGACGGTGGCGCTGCGCAGACGCATCACTCCGCACTGCCTCCCGTCTGGCACAACTCGACCTGGGTGGGGGACCGCACCGTCGAATTGCTGCGCGATCACAAGCGCAACGGCGACAAGCCATTCTGCGCGTGGGTGTCATTTCCTGATCCACATCATCCGTTCGACGCCCCGTTGCCTTGGAGTCTCCTGCATGCGCCGGAAAGCGTGCGTCTGCCCGAACACCGCACCCGCGATTTCGATCGGCGTCCATGGTGGCACCGCGCGGCCACAGAGACCGCTCCCGGACAAACGGGGGAGATGGGGCGTGTGAGGCGAGAGTATTCACGCATCGAGCCCCAGACGGACAGCCAGCTGCGCCACATGATCTCGAACTACTACGGGATGATCTCGCTCATCGACCACAACGTGGGTCGCATCATGACGACGCTCGACGAGCTCGAATTAAGTGAAGACACCATCGTGGTTTTCACCTCCGACCACGGCGAATGGCTTGGCGACCACGGTCTCATCCTCAAAGGCCCCATGTTCTACGAAGGGCTGCTTCGCATCGGGATGATCGTGAAGGGTCCCGGTGTGCCGGCGGGTAAGGTCGTTGCAGCGCCGGTGTCGACGGTCGATCTCGCCGCGACCTTTGCCGACTACGCAGGCTCACCTAACGGATTTGCCTGTCACAGCACGACGCTGCGGCCATTGATCGAAGGTGAGGGGGATCGCGATTTCGCGTACAGCGAGTGGAAGCTCGGGCCTGCCCGCTGCGGCGTTGCCCTCGACCTGCGCGCGGCGCGGACGCGAAGCGCAAAGCTCACGCTCGAGTTGGAAACCGGAGACGGGGAGCTTTACCTTCTGGACGAAGATCCCAAGGAGATGACAAACCGCTTTGCTGATCCGAGCTGCAGGGGAATCCGAGAGGAGCTGACGGACATGATCCACTCGCGGCCTCAGGACATACGGAATCCTTTGCCGCAACCGATTGGTGCCGCCTGACGCGCTGGTACCGGTATGAATCTCAAACAAGCCGCCAGCATCGGCGACCTGCGCGAGCTTGCGCGTCGCAGGCTTCCAAGAATGGTGTTCGACTACATCGATGGCGCTGCCGGCGAAGAGATCACCAGCAAGCGGAACCGAGTCGCGCTCGATGAGGTATGTCTTATACCCGGTGCGCTTGTAGATGTTTCTTCGCGCCACCATGCAACGAAGCTTTTTGGTCGCGAGGTTTCGTTTCCTGCAATCGTTGGCCCGACGGGATTGAATGGTGCGTTCTGGCCCGAGGGAGACGTGGCTCTTGCGAGAGGAGCCGCGCGAGCCGGCATTCCCTTCGTCCTGAGCACGGCCGCAACCGTCCGTTTGAACCCGTTCCTCAAGGTCGCAGGTCCTCTACGCTGGTTCCAGCTCTACATGATGAAGGACCGTGGGCTTGTAGAAGCGTTTCTTCAACGAATCTTTCAAAGTGGGTTCAACGTCCTGCAGTTGACTGTCGATACCAGCGTCTCCGGTCGCCGCAACAGGGACATTCGCAACGCCTTCACACTCCCCTTTCGTTGGACGGCGCGAAACTTCATAGACAGTGCTCTGCATCCGAGATGGTCAACTTCGATGCTTCGGTCAGGTCCGCCAATGCTGCGCCTGTTCGAGGAGATCGCTGGTGCGCCACCCCGCGGCGCGACGATCAGTGACGTCATGCAGCAGCAACTGAGCAGCTCCTTCACCTGGAAGGACCTCGAATGGTTGCGCGCACGCTGGCGAGGCTACTTGGTCCTCAAGGGCATCAGCACGGAGGAGCAGTCGCGCAGGTCGATGGATGCGGGTTCGGACGGCATCGTCGTTTCGAATCACGGTGGTCGACAGCTCGACGGCACGCGGTCGAGCGTCGAATGGCTGCCGCGCATCGTCGATGCGGTCGCTGGTCGAATGACGGTGCTCGTCGACAGCGGATTTCGCAGCGGCAATGACATCGGAAAGGCCATCGCGCTCGGCGCCGACGGCGTCAAGCTCGGCAGGGCCGCGTTGTACGGGCTCGCAGCCGGAGGCGAGGAAGGCGTCGTTCATGCGCTTGCCATCATCAAGGCCGAACTGGATCGAACGATGGCGCTCTGCGGCGCAAGCTCGATCGGACAGTTGCGCGGTCGAGTTGACGGCGTTGGCGCCGCATCGCTTTGAGTTCGGCGCCCTCGAACAGAAGTCCTTGCCCTCACCATCTTGCCACGTTCGAAGTGGCTAACTTTGACGGAGACATCTTTGAAACATGCACATTTCATCCGCGCGGCAGCGCTGACCACCTTGGCGGGGTTGGCTTCGGCCTTTGCCATTGCGCAAGGGACTCAACCCGTCAGGTTGATCGTCGGCTTTCCCGCTGGGGGATCGGTCGACACGATCGCACGCGCCTTTGCTGAACAAGCGCGTGTGCAACTCGGCACAACGATGGTTGTGGAAAACCGCGCCGGTGCCAGCGGCAAGATTGCCATCGACGCGATGATGAGCGCGCCCGCTGACGCTGCGACCGTGCTGATCGCCCCCGCAAGCGTCATCGAACTCGGCCCGATGGTGTTGAATACGATGAAGTTCGACGCGATCAAGGATTTTGCCCCGATCGGTCGCCTTGCGGAGTATGGGTTCGGGGTCGCTGCCGGTGCTGCCTCCGGAGCCAAAGACATTGACGCATACAAGGCATGGGCCAGAGCCAACCCATCCCTGAGCAGCTTTGCAACGCCGGGTTTGGGCACACCTCAGCAGTTTCTCGGCGTCCAGCTCCAAAAGACGTTGGGAGTAGAGCTGGTCCACGTTCCCTACAAAGGGGGTGCGAATTCAGTGACGGATGTGATGGGAGGCCAAGTTCCGCTGCTCGTGACTACCGAGCAGGTGCTTGTGCCCTATCACGGTCAAGGCAAGCTGAACACTCTCTTCATTACTTCCAAAAGGCGCAACGCTTTGATGCCTGACGTTCCGACCGCCAAGGAAATTGGCATGCCTCAACTTGAATCAGTGGATTGGTTCGGCGCGTTCGTGAAGGCAGGAACGCCGGCCGACAAGCTCAGCACATGGCGCGCCAACGTGCAAAGGGTCGTCGCCTCGCAAGGCTACAAGGATGAGATGAAGAAGCTTGGCTACGACGTACCCAACGGGCAACCCGCCGACTTGGCAGCACTCATGACAGCCGAACGAAATGCCTGGGCAGAGCGCGTCAAACTGTCCGGATTCAAGCCGACGGAGTGACCTTTCCGACGCGATCTGAATCGGATTGACCTGGCGTGCGCAAAAGCGTACGCTTGCCCGCTTGTCTGGATTTCACATGACTGTCCTTACCGCATCCGCAGCGCGCGCCAACCTCTATCGCCTGATTGACCAGACAGCGCAGTCCCATCAACCCATCGTCATCGTCGGCAAGAATGCGTCGGCCGTGCTGGTGTCCGCAGAGGACTGGGCGGCGATTCAGGAAACGATGCACCTTCTTTCCGTGCCCGGTATGGGCGATTCGATTCGCAAGGCCATGGCAGAACCCCTGGCCAAGAGCACCCGCAAGCTGAAGTGGTGAAGTGGTGAAGTGGTGAAGTCGTGAAGTGGGAACTGGCCTACTCGAAGCAGGCAGTCAAGGATGCGAAGAAGGTCAAAGCGGCAGGGTTGAAAGCCAAGGTTGAAGATCTGCTGGCCATTCTCGAGAAGGCTCCATTTCAGAACCCTCCCTCCTTTGAAAAGCTCGTGGGCGATCTGGCGGGGGCTTATTCCCGACGAATCAGCATCCACAATCGGCTGGTCTACGAAGTCTTCAGCAAGGAGCGAGTCGTTCGCATTCTTCGCATGTGGACGCGCTACGAGTGATGAGCGCCGTGGATTGCCGCCCGGAACTAGCGACCCGCCCCCGAGCTTTCCTTGCGTCAAACCGAAGCTCGGCTTCGACACGATCCGCAGACGCGAGGATCAGCGCCTCTCAAGCAGAACCTGCAACTCGCGCTTCACAAGCTCGAGAAAGGTCTGCCCCAGCTGTGACAGCGGCCGATTGACATTGGTGACGCTGTAGATCGCGAACTTCGGCGCGTTCGGGATCTTCAGGAGCTCCAGGTCTTCGGCGCGATGGGCACGGGCCGACAGCTCGTCGACGAAGGCCAGGCCCGCGCCCGCGGCGGCCATGGCACACGCCGCATAGCCCGAGCGCACCTCGACCGCGACTTGCCGCGCGATGCCAAGCTCATTCAACCAGCGGTCGATCACCGGGCTTTGCGGCGCCTCCGGGCTGTAGGTGATCAGGCGTTGCCCGAGCGCCGTGCGCAGATCGAATTTCTTGCCGACCAGCTCATGGCCCTTGGGCACCGCACACAGCAGGGTCCAGCGGCCGATCTCGCGCACATCCAGCACCGGATGGTCCAGCGGCGCGCTGGAGACGGCGACATCGGCCTCTTCGGCGACCAGCGCCTGCACGATCTCGCGCGTGGGCAGCGCTTCGAAGAACACCTTCGAATGCTGGAAGCGCCTGAGCAGGTTCGCCGTGGCCCGTGGCACCAGCTGCAGGGCCGTGTTCGCGCTCGACAGCACCCGCAGCGTCCCGTGGTCGCCGAAGCGCAGGTGGGTCGCGACATTCCTGACGTGGACCACGCCACGGTAGACCTTGTCCACCTCTGCCTGCAGCGTGTGCGCCTCCGGCGTGGCGACCAGCCTGCCGTTGCGCCGCTCGAACAGGGGGACGCCCAGCTGGATCTCCAGGTGCCGGATCAGGCGACTCACGCCCGGCTGCGAGACATGGAGCAGCCGTGCGGCATGGGTGGTGGACCCCGTCGTCATGACGGCGCGAAACACCTCGATCTGACGCAGATTCATCCCAAGAGCCCCAGAACAACGGATGCCCGGGCAAACCCCAGGCGAGAACCCGATGTTATGGGTAGCCGCCACCTTGGTATTGGACCGCCCGCCTCGGTATTCCTAGCATCGCGGACATCACCAACGCCGAGGCGGCCATTCCCGCCTCGCTCACAACGAAAGAGACCTCCCATGCGTTCGACCCTCCGCCCCCTCTTCAAAGCGCTGCTCGCCGTCGGTGCCGGGCTGGCCATGAGTGCCGGCCAGGCCCAGACCTATCCCTCCAAGCCGGTGACCCTGGTGGTCGGCTTCGCGCCGGGTGGTTCGGCCGACATCCTGGCGCGCCTGGTGGCACAGAAGCTGGGCGACTCCCTGGGTCAACCTGTGGTGGTGGACAACAAGCCGGGCGCCGGTGCGACGATCGCCACCGCGGCGGTCGCATCTGCCAAGCCTGATGGCTACACGCTGCTGATGGTCACCAGTGGCCACGCCGGAAGCGCCGCCCTGTACCCCAAGCTGAGCTACGACACGATCCGGGGTTTCGAGCCGGTTGCCAAGGTCGGTGCTTCGCCCGTGCTGATCGTGGCGCCTGCCAGCGGCCCGTTCAAGCAGCTGAAGGACGTGATCGACACGGCGCGCAAGAACCCCGGCAAACTCAACTACGCCGCCGGCGGTGGCGGCGCCACCACCACCAGCCTGGCCGCCGAGTTCCTGAAGAACGAGGCGAAGATCGACATGGTGATGGTGCCGTACAAGGGCTCCGGGCCGGCGCTGACCGCGCTGTTGGCCGGCGAGGTGGACCTGGGCTTCGACATCCCCTCCAGCGCGTTGCCGCACGTCAGGTCCGGCAAGCTGGTGCCGCTGGCGGTGACGACGCGCTCACGCTCCAACGTGTTGCCGGACGTTCCCACGGTGGCGGAACAGGGCCTGAAGGGCTTCGAAGTCACGGGCTGGTTCGGCGTCCTCGCGCCCGCAGGCACGCCGCAGCCGATCGTCGCCCGGCTCAACAAGGACATCAACGCGCTGCTGACGGCGCCGGACACCCAGGCACGGCTGCAGGACCTGGGCGTGGAAGCGGCGCCCGGCACGCCGGCCGATTTCGGGAAGCTGATCGCCAGCGAGACCCAGCGCTATGGCGATGCCATCCGCAAGCTGGGCATCAGGGCAGAGTGATCCGGGAATGAGCACGAAAGAAAAGGCCACCGACATCGCCATCATCGGCGGTGGCCTGGGCGGCGTATCGGCCGCGCTGGCAGCCGCGCGCCTGGGCGCCAGCGTGGTGCTGGTCGAGGAGCTGGACTGGCTCGGCGGCCAGCTCACCTCCCAGGGTGTGCCGCCCGACGAGCATCCGTGGATCGAGCACCTGGCCGGGTCGCTGAGCTATGCGGCCTTTCGCGAGTCGATCCGGGCCTACTACCGCCGGCACCTGCCGCTCACCGACGAGGCGCGAATGCGCGTGCGGCTCAACCCCGGCCAGGGCAATGTCAGTTCGCTGTCCCACGAGCCGTGGGTGGCCGTCGAAGTCATCGATGAGATGCTGGCCCCTTTTGTCGCCTGCGGCCGCGTCATGGTGCTGCGCCGGCACCGGACGCTGCGCCTGGACCGCGTCGGCGACCACATCCGTGCCGCGCAGTTGCTCGACCTCGAAACCGGGGCGCGGATGACACTGAGCGCCAGGGTGTTCATCGACGCCACTGAAATCGGGGACCTGCTGGACATGGCGGACGTCGAGCATGTGCTGGGTGCGGAAGCCCAGGCTGAGACCGGCGAGTTGCATGCGCTACCGGAGGCCGATCCTCTGGATCAGCAGGCCATCACCTGGTGCCTGGCTGCCGACCATCTTCCCGGTGAAGACCACACCATCGACAAGCCCCGCGACTACGACCGGCTGCGCACGCTGCAGTTGCCCTGCTGGCCCGGTCCCCAACTGAGCTGGACGCTCAGCGACTTCGTGACCCACGAGCCCCGGGAGCGGCCCTTGTTCGTCGGTCCCACGGACACCGAATCGCTCTACGACCTGTGGCATGCGCGGCGCATCGCGTACCGGCAGAACTTCGCGCCGGGAAGCTACCCCAGCGACATCACGCTGGCCAACTGGCCGCAGATGGACTACTGGGAAAAGCCAGTGGTCGGCGTATCGCCCGAGGCGCAGGCACAGGCTCTTGCCGAGGCGCGCAACCTGAGCCTGGCCTTCTTCTACTGGATGCAGACGGAGGCGCCGCGTCACGATGGCGGCCAAGGCTATCCGGGCCTGCGGCTGCGCGGCGATGTGCTGGGCACCTCCGACGGCCTGGCCAAGCAGGCCTACTACCGCGAAGGCCGGCGGATGCGGGCCGAGTTCACGGTGCTGGAGCAGCACATCGGCGTGGCGGCGCGCCCGGGCGCGGGTGCAGCCGAGCGCTTCGAGGACAGCGTAGGGATCGGTGCCTACCGCATCGACCTGCATCCGAGCACGCGCGGACGCAATACGGTGGACATCGATGCCTACCCCTTCCAGATTCCGCTGGGGGCCCTGCTGCCGGTGCGCGTGGAGAACCTGCTGCCGGCCTGCAAGAACCTCGGCACCACGCGGATCACCAACGGCGCCTACCGCGAGCATGCGACCGAGTGGAGCATTGGCGAGGCCTCGGGCACCTTGGCCGCGTTCGCCCTGGCACGCAAGCTGCCGCTGCGTGCCGTGCGCTCGAACGCCGACTCCCTGAAGGACTTTCAACGCACGCTGGAGGGACAAGGTGTGCTGCTGTCCTGGCCCGGCTTCGGGGCGCTGACGCCCACGAAGCGGGTGGGGTACCAGTTCGCGCAGGGCAAGTAGCAGCCAGCGTCGCTCACGACCTGCCCGCCAGCGCCGCCAGCCGCCGCCCGGTTTCCTCCGACGCCAGCGACGCTTCGTAGGCCGCCCGGGGAAGCTCCTCGCTCTCCAGCGTCATGCCGGTGAGGAGATCTTCCGGGCAGTCGGGCTCCGGGCCGAGTGAAGCTGCAATGCGCTCAGGCGGATCAGGCCGGATGTGCCTGGGCCGGCTGCAACAAACCGCCCACCAGCGCGGACTGGCCGCCGTCGACCGGCAGCACCACGCCGGTGACGAAGCGGGCTTCGTCCGAATGGAGGTACAGGCTCGCCCATGCCGTGTCCCAGCCGGTCCCCATGCCGCCGGCCAACGGCACGAGCGCATCGCGCTGCGCGCGCAGCAGCGCGGGGTCGAGCGCGTGCACCCTGGACTTGTGGCCGATCGCCATCGGCGTATCCATGAGACCCGGGCTGACCGTGTTGACGCGCACGCCATGCCGCGCGTTGAGCAGCGCCAGTTCGCGCCCCAGGCCATTGAGCGCGGCCTTCGACAGCGCATACGCCAGCTGCCCCGTCGCGGCGACGGCCGCGACGGAAGAAATGTTCACGATGCTGCCCGCGCCCTGTTCCCGCATGGCCGGCAGGACCGCCTGGCAGGCGTTGACGCAGCCCGCGAGGTTCACCTTCATCACGCGCTCGAGCTCCTCGACCGTCGTCGATGAAGGCTCGGGCTCGCGGCTCAGAATGCCGACGTTGTTGTGCAGAAGATCGATGCGCCCCCAGCGCGTGAGGCATGCGTCGGCAAAGACCTCGCAGTCGCCGGGCCGCGTCCAGTCGCCGGCCAGGGCGTGCGCCTCGTGTCCCTCGGCACGCAGCAGTTCCGCGGTGGCCTGCGCCGCCGCCTCGCTGCGGTCCACCAGCAGCAGGCGAGCGCCCGCGCGCGCGAACAGCAGCGCCGCAGCGCGGCCGTTGCCGACCGTCGCTCCCGCCGATTCGCCGGCCGACTGGCCCGCGCCGACGACGATGCCCGCCTTGCCGGCCAGGCGCCCCCCGATGTGCTGGCCGGCACTCACAGCAACAGGTACTTTTCCACCAGCGCGGCGTCGCCGGCCAGGTCGGCCGCATCGCCGGACCAGACCACTTCCCCCGCGTCCATGACCAGGTACCGGGTGGCGACCTTGCGGGGCACGGCGAGGTTCTGCTCCACGAGCATCATCGCCACGCCCGAATCGCGGATGCGCTGCATGGCCTGGACGAAGACATCGACCATCACCGGGGCCAGGCCTTCCGTCGGCTCGTCGAGCAAGAGGACCTTCGGATTCGACAGCAGGCCGCGGGCAATGGTGAGCATCTGCTGCTCGCCGCCGGAGAGCGAGCCCGCCAGGGTGCCGTAGCGCTCGCCCAGGCGGGGAAACAGCCGGTCGATCACCGCCTCCTTCGTCCACTCGCCGCGCCCGTGCGCATAGGCGCCGAGCAGCAGGTTCTCGCGCACGGAGAGGGTCTTGAACACCTGGCGGTCGGCGGGGATGTAGGCCAGCCCGCGCCGGCTGAGCTCGAAGGATTCGGCATGCGTCGCGTCCTGTCCGCCCAGCAGGCGCCGCCCCGCCGTCATCGGTAGTTGCCCGGCGATGGCGCGCAGCAGGGTCGTCTTGCCGACGCCGTTGCGCCCCACGACGGCGAGCGCACCACCCGCCGCCAGCGCCAGCGACGCGCCCTGCACGATGTCGCCCGCGCCGTAGCCGGCGCGCAATCCCTCGATGCGCAGCACCTCGGCGCCCTCGGCGGCCGCTGCGGTGCCGCCAGGGTCGATGGCGCGGGTCGCGCTCGCTTCGAGTGTGTTCACGCATGTTCTCCCAGATAGGCGCGGCGCACGCCGGCGTCCGCGCGGACCTCTTCGGCCGTGCCGCGGGCGAGCACCTGGCCGCCCGCCAGCACCACGATGTCTTCGGCCAGCCGCATCAGGACGGACATGTTGTGCTCCACCATGACGACGGTGCGGCCACGTGCCAGTTCGCGGATGGCATCTTCGGTGGCGCCGATCGCCGAATGGCCGATGCCCGCGAAAGGCTCGTCGAGCAGCACGATCGGTGCGTCGCCGATGAAGGCGATGCCCAGGTCCAGCAGGCGTTGCCATCCGTGCGCGAGCGCCCCCACCCGCTCGTCGGCCATGTGCCGCATCCCCAGGCGGCCGAGCATCGCATCGGCGCCGGCGCACAGTCGGGCGTCGGCCATCGGATCGCGCCAGGCAGACTGCGTGGCGCTCTTCGCCTGCAGCGCCAGCACGAGCGATTCGCGCACGCCCAGTTCGTTGAACAGGCTGCTCGTCTGGAAGCTGCGCGCCAGGCCCTGGCGCGCGAACGCATGCCGGCTCGCGCGGTGCATCGGCCGCCCGTCGAGCTCGACCTCGCCGCTGGTGGGCTGCAGCGCACCGGACAGCACGTTGATCAGCGTCGTCTTGCCGGCGCCGTTGGGCCCGATCAAGCCGTAGAAGCGCGAGCGCTCGAAGCGCAGGCTCACGTCGGTCAGCGCGGCGAATGCGCCGAAGCGCATGCCGACATGACGGCATGCGAGCGCCGTCATGGCCGATTTCCCCCGGTCGCCGGAGAGGCCAGCGGCCCGTGCGCGCGGGGCTGGCGCCTGCGCGCCAGCCAGGCCGCGACCGCGGGAATCTGGCCGACCACGCCCTTCGGCATGAACAGCGTGACCGCGATGAACACCGCGCCGAGCAGGCCGTTCCAATGGATGGTCTGGTCGCTCAGGAAGTGCCGCAAGGTCTCGACCACCAGCGCACCGGCGACCGGCCCCAGCAGCGTGCCCGAGCCGCCGATCACCGCCACCATGAGGATGTCGCCGGACAGGCTCCACTGGAGCAGCTGCGGGCTGGCGTAGAACATCTTGGTGCCCAGGAGCGCACCGGCCAGCGCCGAGCCCGAGGCCGACAGCGCGAAGGCCACCACGCGCATCCGCCGCACGTGAAAGCCGAGCTGGGCCGCGCGCACCTCGTTGAGCCGGGCCGCGTTGAGCACGCGCCCGTAGGCCGAGCGCCGGAACACCGCCACCGCGAGCAGGACGGCGACGAAGATCACCGACGTCATCGCGTAGTACGCCAGGTCGGGCGCGAGCCCCGTCCAGGCCAGCGCCGGCTGCTTCAGGCCCGACAGCCCGTCCGCTCCGCCGGTCACCGGGCGCAGCCGCGTCGAGAACAGCACATACACCAGCTCGGCCATGCCCAGGGTGAACAGCCCGAAGTAGACCCCCGAGGACCGCATGCCGATCAAGCCCACCAGCAGTCCGTGCACCAGGCCGACCGCCATCGCACAGGCCAGCAGCAGCGCGAAGGGCCAGCCCGTGAGCTGGCCGACGATGGCCACCGTGTACGCGCCCACGCCGAAGAACGCGGCGTGCCCGAAGGACATCATGCCGGCCAGGCCGAAGCACAGGTCGAAGGCCAGCGCGAAGATCGCCCAGATCAGCACCGTGGTCAGGAAAAGCGTGAAGCCGCTGTGCCGAAGCAAGAATGGTGACAGGACCAGCAGGCCCACGAGCAGCAGGCCGGCACGCCCGGCGCGGTCGAGAAGCGCCCCGGCCGTCATGACAGCCTCGCCTGGTGCGCGAACAGGCCCTGCGGGCGCACGAGCAGCGTCGCCACCAGGATGCCGTAGATGCAGACCTGCACCCAGTCGCCGAAGTATTGCTCGCCGAAGGCACGGGTCATGCCGATCAGCAGCGACGCGGCGATGGCGCCGCGAATGCTGCCGAGCCCGCCGATGATGACCACCACGAAGCAGTCGAGGATGATGCGCATGCCCATGGACGGCTCGATCGGCAACAGCGGCGCGGAGATCACGCCCGCGAAAGCCGCCACGCCCGCCCCCACGGCCACCGCTGCGGTGCGCACGCGCTTCACGTTGATGCCCAGGCTGGCGAGCATCGCGTCGTTCTCCTGCGCCGCGCGAAGGATGGTGCCGGCCGCCGTGCGGTCCAGCGCCCAGAACAACGCGGCCGCGGCACAGACGCCGGCCCCGGTGCAGAACAGCCGGTAGTTCGAGAACGAGACGCCGGCGATGTCCGTCACCCCTCCCAGAACGGCGGGCTCGTCGAGCTTGAGGTAGGTCAGGCCCCAGCCGAAGCGCACCGCCTCTTCGATGACCAGCAGCACGCCCACCGTGAGCAGGAACTGGAGAAAGTGCGGCTGGCGGTAGATGCGCCGGAAGACCGCCCACTCGATCGCGGCGCCCAGCGCGGCCACGGCCAGGGGCGCCACCACCAGCGCCAGGAAGAAGCTGCCCGTCGCCTGCACGGTCTGGTAGCCGAGGTAGGCGCCCAGCATGTAGAGCGAACCGTGGGCCAGGTTGACGATGCCCAGCAGTCCGAAGATCAATGTCAGGCCGGCCGCGAGCAGGAACAGCAGGATGCCGATGCTCAGGCCCAGCAGGAGCGTGGCCATGGGTACGCCTCTACTTCACGCCGCCGCAGGGGCCGTAGAGCCGGGCCGCCGGGAACGTCTTGGCAAGTTTCATGAGCGGGTTCGAAGGGTTGGCCGGATTGGCCACCACCTCGGCCCACAGGCCATCGTGGATCGCCTGGTGGTCGCAGGCACGCATTTCCTCCGGGCCCTGCACCGACTCGGGACGCTTGCTCGTCTCGAAGGCTGCGATCCATCGTTCCCGATCCCAGCTCTTCGTGGCGTCGATGGTGTCGAGCAGCCAGGCGAATCCGTTGTAGGCGATGCCGGCGTAGACCGGTGGATCTTCCTTGAACTTGCGGTTGTAGGCGGCCACGAAGCGCCGGTTGCTCGCGTTGTCCACCTCCTTGCTGTAGCGCACGCCGGACTGAAGGCCGATGGCGGACGCGCCGAGCGCGGCGTTGGTCGTCTCGTCGTAGGCGGTGGGACCAAAGAGCTTGGACTTGTTGCGCAGGCCGACGGCCGTGGCCTGGCGCGTGAACGTGACGGAGTCGCCGCCGGTGAAGAAGCTGATCACGCCGTCGGGGGCGGATTTCATGATCTTGTCCACCGCCACCGAGAAATCGTTGGTGCCCAGCGGAAGGAACGATTCGCCGGCCACCGTCACGCCGGCGCGCTTGAGGTCGGCCTGGATGCCGGCCCAGGCGTCGCGTGCCGCACCGACGTCCGGGCCGATCGCATAAAGGGTCTTGAAGCCGGCCGCCTCGATATAGCCCATCGTCATGCGCATTTCCATGTTGTAGGGATTGGCCGTGCGGAACGTGTAGCGGCTGCGGTCGCTGCCGGTGATCCGATCGTCGGCCGAGCCGGTGACGATGTGCGGCACCTTGTTCTGCGCTGCCACGCTCATGAGCGCCAGCGAGACCGGGGAGCTGACGGAGCCGAAGATCACCTGCGCGCCGCCGGCGATGGCCTGCGTGGCCTTCTGCACGCCGACCTGCGGCTTGCTGTCGTCGTCGTTCCAGGTCAGCTCGAGCGGCTTGCCCAGCACCTTGCCGCCGCGCTCCTCCATGGCGATCTCCATGCCTCGGCGAATGCTCTGGCCATGGATGCCGTAGACGCCACTGAAGGGCACCACGACCGCGATCTTGAAGGTGTCCTGCGGCACGCCGTTGGTCGGCTGCGCGAACGCCAGCGCACCTCCCACGGCCCCCAGCACCAGGGCCGAAGCCCAGCGAATGGCTTGTCTCATGACTGTCTTGTCCTCGTGTGTGTGCGGCCCGAATCCCGGACCTGGCGCATGCCCCGCGCAACCGCGCAGAACGGCGCAATGGTGAACGCGCGTTCACGTTCAATCAACTAGGGTTTACATGGGTGACCCTGAATTGACATTGGTAGATCCTGGGTTTCTATTCGTGGGATGATTTGGCGGCAGGCGCAACCGCCTTGCACCACCACGCAACCAGAAGGAAAGCAGCCTATGCGCCACGAGGCGAACACGGCCGAACGATGGGGAAGCGCCCTGCTGCCCAGCCCCGACGAGCAGCGGCTGGCCAAGCGCCAGGCGCTCATGCGACAGGCCGCCATGGCGTTTCGCGAGCGCGGCTTCTACGCGACGTCGATGGAGCACATCGCCACCGCCCTGGGCGTCACCAAGGGCGCGCTCTACCGCTACATCAGCAACAAGCAGGAGATCCTGTTCGAGTGCTTCCTGTCGTCCAGCCGGATCGGCGACGCCGCGCTCGAGGTGGCGGCGAGCACGCAGGGTTCGGGCCTGCGCAAGCTGTCAGCCTTCATCGTCCACTTCGTCACCCACTACCTCGAACACAACACGGCAGGCGGTGCGATGGTGGACATCGACGCGCTGTTTCCCGAGCAGCGCCAGCAGATCATTGCCGGCCGCGACCGCGTCGACCGCGAGCTGCGCCGCTATGTGATGCAGGGCATCGAGGACGGCAGCATCGTCACCCGCGACCACAAGCTGGCCGAGCTGACGCTGATGGGCAGCATCAACTGGATCCCGAGCTGGTACACGCCCGGAGGCCGGTGGACGCCGCGCGACGTGGCGGAAGCGGTGGCGGAGATCTTCGTGCGGGGGTTGCAGGCGTCCTCGGCGCCGGCAGTCACTTCCCCGGCCACGCCATCGGCGGAGGCGGGGAAGAAAGCAAGGACACCGAAGCCCCCGAAGAGAGCGCCGAAGACGGCGCACTAGCTAGCGCCTGGCTCAGGCCGGCATCGCGGTGTCGCGCAGTTGCATGGCCTTCACTTCCATGAACTCCTCCAGCCCCTCGACGCCGAGCTCGCGGCCATTGCCGGACTGCTTGTAGCCCCCGAAGGGCGCGGACGGGTTGTAGCTCCCGCCGTTGATGTCGACCTGCCCGGCGCGCAGGCGGCGGCCGACCGCGCGCGCACGCGCCTCGTCGCCCCAGACGGCGGCCGCCAGGCCATAGATGGTGCCGTTGGCGATCTGCACGGCCTCGTCTTCGCTGTCGTAGGGAATGATGCAAAGCACCGGCCCGAAGATCTCCTCCTGGGCGATGGCCGACGCGGGGTCCACCGCCCCGAAGATGGTGGGCTGCACGAAGAAGCCGCGCTCGGCGGGCCGGCCCGCGCCGCCCGCCACCAGCCGCGCGCCCGATGCCTCGCCGCGGCGGATGTAGTCGGTCACCCGGTCGCGCTGCGTCGCGGTGGTGAGCGGGCCGAGGCGGCTCTTCTCGTCCATCGGATCGCCCGGGGTGAAGGCGCGCGCCACGCCGGCGGCCAGCTCGCAGGCTTCGTCGTGGCGCGATCGCGGCACCAGCATGCGGGTCAGCGCGGTGCAGGTCTGGCCCGCGTTGAGGAAGCACACATTGACGGTGGTCTTGACCGCAGCCGGCAGGTCGGCGTCGTCCAGGATGACGGACGCCGACTTGCCGCCCAGCTCGAGCGCCACGCGCTTGACGGTGCGGGCCGCGATCTCCGAGATGCGGCGCCCCGCCGCCGTGGACCCGGTGAACGACACCATGTCCACCTCGGCATGCGCGACCAGCGGCTCGCCCACCGCCGCGCCCGTGCCGGTGATCAGGTTGAACACCCCGGGCGGAAAGCCCGCGGCCTCGATTTCCTCGGCCAGCACGAAGGCGCTGAGCGGCGCGATCTCGGAAGGCTTGAGCACCACCGTGCAGCCCGCGGCCAGCGCCGGCGCGACCTTGCTCATGGCCTGGTGCAGCGGGTAGTTCCACGGCGTGATGCAGGCGACGACGCCGATGGCCTCGCGCACCACCAGCGAATGGCCGACGCGGCGCTCGAACGCGAAGTCCTGCAGCATCCGCACGGTCAGTTCCAGCGTGGTGAGCGGCAGTCCGAGCTGCAGCCGCTGGCTCATGCGCACCGGCATCCCGGTCTCGGACGTGATGAGCGCGGCGATTTCCGGCCCGCGCGCGGCCAGCCGTCGATGCAGTTCGGCCAGCAGCGCGCCGCGTTCCGCGGCGGGCATGCCGCTCCACAGCGGAAACGCTGCGCGCGCGGCCTGAACGGCGGCATCCGCCTCCTCCGCGCCGCAGGCGGGCACACGGCCGATGCGCGCCTCGGTGTAGGGATTGACGATGTCGATGGCACCGGCGCTGGCCGGCGCCTGCCAGCGGCCGTCGATGAAGATGAGGTGTTTGTCGTGCATGGAAGTGTCCTCGCGGTTGTCGTGGGTGTCGTGAAACTGGAATGGCGTCCTGCCGCGCACACCGGCGCTCACAGCGTGAACAGCTGCCGCAGGCGGGCGGCGTCGGCGCGCGCGTCATCGCCGGAGCAGGCGTGGACGACGCGGCCGAGGTTCATGACGCAGATGTCGTCGGCGATGGACAGCGCGAAGCGGAGGTCCTGCGCGGCGACCAGCATGGTCTGGCCCTCGCGCTTGAGCTGCGCCATCACGGACTCGAGCGTCTGCACCATGACCGGCGCCAGGCCCTCGGTCGGCTCGTCGATGAGCAGCACCGCTGGACCGCCGGCCAGCGTTCGCGCGACCGTGAGCATCTGCTGCTGGCCCCCGCTCAAGAGGCCGGCCGGGCGCTTGCGAAACTCGCGCAGCGCGGGAAAGATTCCGTAGAGGCGCTCACGCGTCCAAGGGCTGCCGGCACGCTCCCCGACTTCGATGTTGTCCTGGACGCTCAGGTCCACGAAGATGCGCCGCTCCTCCGGCACGTACCCCAGGCCCAGCCGCGCGACGTGCCAGGGGGGCAGGCCGTCGATGCGCCGCCCTTCGAAGGCGACCGTGCCGGAATGCGCGGGCAACAGGCCCATCAGCGTCTTGAGCAGCGTCGACTTGCCCGCGCCGTTGCGGCCGAGCAGGCTCAACACGCGTCCGGCGCGCAGCTCCAGGCTCACATCGAAGAGCACGTGCGCGACGCCATAGCGTGCATTCAGGTCATGGCAGCTCAGCATGCGCCTCCCCGCCCAGGTAGACCTCCTGCACGCGCGCATCCGAGCGGACCGCCCGGGGCGCACCCTCGGCCAGCTTGCGGCCCTGATGCAGCACCGTGACGCGCTGCGCGGTGCCGAAGACCATCTCGATATCGTGCTCGGTGAAGAGCACCGTCATGCCCAGCTCGCGGTTGAGCCTGAGGATGGTCTCGGTCACCATGGCGCGCTCCGACGGGCTCATGCCGGCGGTCGGTTCATCGAGCAGCAGCAAGGCCGGCTGCGAGGCCAGCGAGATGGCGAATTCCAGCCTCTTGCGGTCGCCCGCGGCCAGTTCACCCGCGACGCGGGCGCGATCCGGCAGCAGATTCGATGTCTCCAGCAGCCGCTCGGTTTCCTCGCGCAAGGTGGGCGCGGCCGGACGCAGCCAGTGGCCGCAATGGCCGGCATGCGCCATGAGCGCGATCTGCACGTTCTGGTAGACCGTGTAGCCCGGAAAGATGCTGGTGATCTGGAACGATCGGGCCACGCCGCGCCGCACGACCTCATGGGGCGCCAGGCCCACGAGCGAATCGCCGCGAAGGCGGATCTGCCCCTCGGACGGGCGCAGCTGTCCGGCGAGTACGTTGATGAAGGTGCTCTTGCCCGCACCGTTGGGGCCGATCAGCCCATGGATGGCGCCCTGGGTGACATCCAGGTCGACGCCGTCCAGGGCGCAGAAGCCGGCGAAGCGCTTGACGATGCCGCGCGCCGAAAGAAGGGTTTCGTTCATGGCCATTTCACTCGGGAGCCGGGCGTCGACTTCACGCCGCGCCGGACGCGCCACGTGGCCAGGGCACCCAGGATGCCGCCGGGCAGGAACAGCACGATGGCCAGCACCAGCGTGCCGAAAACCATGAGCGGGTACTCGAAATGGCTGGTGATGGCGAAGTTCGTGAACACGAACAGCGCCGCACCCGCCACCGGGCCGAAGAAGACGCCGGTGCCGCCGGCCAGCGCGATCAGCACCGGCTCGGCCGATTGGCTCCAGTGCAGCAGCGACGGAAAGGCCATCTGCTGCAGCGGCGCGCGCAGCGCGCCGGCGACGCCCGCAAAGGCGCCTGCGATGGCGAAGAGCCGCAACTCGAGCGCGCGCACGTTCAGCCCCAGGCAGGCCGCCCGCTGCCGGTTCTCGCGGATCGCCCCGAGCGCCATTCCGAAGGGCGACCGGGCGATGCGCCACATCAGGAAGAGGCACACGGCGACCACGCCGAGGCAGAAGTAGAAATAGGGCGTTGCGGGCAGCATCCAATCCGGCACGCGGACCGGCAGCCCGTCGTCGCCACCGGTGAAGCCGTACCAGCCGAGGACGAGCGTGTAGAGCAACTGCCCGAAAGCCAAGGTGAGCATGGCGAAGTACATGCCCACGGCGCGGACGCAGAACCAGCCGACCAGCCAGGCGCCCAGGCCGGCCACCACGGGCGCCGCCAGCATGCCGCACCAGATCGGCCAGCCCAGCCGCGTGGTCGCAATGGCCACCGCGTAGGCGCCCAGGCCATACCAGGTCGCATGCCCGAAGGACAGCAGCCCGCCCTGGCCGAGCAGCAGGTTGAAGCTCATGGCCAGCAACACCATCACCAGGAAATCGATGGTGAGGAACAGCCGGCTCTCCCCCAGCACCAGCGGGAGGCAGGCCGTTGCCGCCAGCATCGCCAGCGGCCAGGCGAGCGGCCGGGCGGCGTTCATGCCGACCTCCCGAGCAGGCCCTGCGGCCGCACGACCAGCACCACGCAGAGCGCGAGGAACACGAAGGCGATCGCCAGCTTGGGCGCGAACAGGATGCCGATGGACTTGGCGATGCCCGTGAACAGGGCGCCGAGCAGCGCACCGGCCACGCTGCCTACCCCGCCGATGATGACCACCGCGAACGACTCGATGACGATGGCGCTGTCCATGCCGGGGGAGATCGAGCCGATGGGCGCGGCCAGCACGCCGCCGAGGCCCGCGAGCCATGCGCCGAGGGCGAACACGCGCACGTTCAGCCGCGGAACATCCACCCCCAGCGCGCCCAGCATCTCGCCGTCGGCCACCGAGGCCCGCACCACCTTGCCGAAGCGCGTGCGCGCCAGCAGCAGGCCCAGGGCTGCTGCAGCGGCCAGGCCCACGCCGACGGGCAGCAGGTAGTACGCGGGGAATGGCGCGCCGAACACGTCGATGGCGCCGCCCAGGCCTTCCGGGCGAGGCACCGTGTGGTTGTCGCGGCCCCACACCAGCTTCACCGTGTCGGCGAGGATCAGCGTCACCGCATAGGTGAGGATGAGCTGGTACTGGTGCGGCCGGCCTGCAATGCGCCGCAGCAGGTAGCGCTGGATGGCCGCGCCCAGCAACGCCACCGCCAGCGGTGCCAGCAGCAGCGCGAGCCAGAAGCCGAAGGGCTGGCCGGAGAACAGCCGCGTCACGCTGAAGGCCAGGTAGGCCCCCAGCATGTAGAACGAACCGTGCGCGAAGTTGGCCACGCGCAGGGTGCCGAAGATGAGGGTGAGGCCCGAGGCGACGAGAAACAGCACCATGCCGCTTCCCGCTCCGCTCAAGGCCTGCACGGCGATGTCGTCGACCATGGCGCTTGCGGCGGTGCCGGCGTCACTTCGCCTCGCGCAACCGGGCGACCTCGTCCGCGCTCGGCCAGATCGCCTCGGCCGGGATGCGCTGCACCGCCTTCATCTGACGGAAGGGCGTCTCCTTGTCGGCCACGGTCGTGCCGATGAAAGACGGCACGTTGCCGAGGTGGTCGAGCGCGCGCAGGCTGATCGTTCCGCGCAGGCCTTCGTAGCGGACCTGCTCCAGCGCCTTGACGATGGCATCGGATTCGGTCGACCCGGCCGCCTGGATGCCCGCGGCGAGCAGTTGCATACCCTCGTAGCCCATGAACGCCCAGTCCGTGGGCCAATCGTTGAAGCGGGCACGGTAGTCGGCGGTGAACTTGCGCGCCTTGTCGCTCGTCAGCGCGAAGAACGGGGCGCGCATCTGGCCGATGACGCCCTCCGGCAGGTCGGCGCCCAGTGCCTTGATGTCGTCCAGGTAGGTCAGGCTGGCGAAGGTGCTCTTGTCGAACACGCCGTAGGGCTTGGCCTGTTTCACGAATCCGACCAGGTCCGCCCCCCAGAGATAGGAATACACCAGGTCGGGCTTGGCCGACATGAGTCGCGTGATGTAGCTGCTGTAGTCCTGCTCGCCGAGCTTGGGCCAGGCCTGCGCAACGATCTGGGCCTCGGGATGGACCTTGGCCAGGCGGTCACGGAAGAACTTGAGGTTCTGATGCGCGGCCTCGTAGTCGCCGCCGATGAAGGCGATGCGCTTGAAGCGCGGCCCGACCGCTTCGGCCATTGCGCGCGCTTCCATCAGTCCCGACGGCACGATGCTGAAGACATAGGAATGGAACTGCTCCGTCGTGATGCGCGGCGAGTTCGGGATGGTCATCATCACCACCTTGCGGTACTGGCGTGCCATGGCGGACACGGTGATGCCCACCGCGCTGCCGGCCGGGCCGATGAGGACGTCGACCTTCTCGCCCGTGATGAGGTCGCGCGTGTGCGACGTGCCGAGGTCGGGCTTGAGCTGGGAGTCGCGCGTGATCAGTTCGACCTTGCGGTTGAGCACGCCGCCCGACTTGTTCAGCTCGTCGATGGCCATCTGGACGCCGTTGATCTGCGAGCGGGCGAAGGCCGCCGCCACGCCGGTCGAATCGGTGGTGAGGCCGACCTTGATGGGCTGCTGCGCCGATGCGCGCATCGGGCTCGACCCGAGGGCGAGCGCGATCGCGGCGCCGGCGAATACCGCCAGCAAGCGGCAAGGGCGTCGAAGCAGACGTGCGTGTCCGAGATCTGGCTGGGTGCTCATGGTTGTCTCCAATCGTGGGTTGTGATGCGCCCCGCCTGCGAATCGGGCGCGCGGCTGCGATTCAGGCCGTCCCCGTCCCGGCCTGCGCCAAGTGCAGCGCCAGCTCCGCGAGGATCTCCTGCGTGTGCTCGCCCGGTCGAGGCGGGCGCTGCCCCACGGCACCCGGCGTCCGGCTCAGCCGCGGTGCCGGCGCCGGCTGCAGCATGCCGAACCGCTCCGTGAGGACTGCGCGTTGAGACACCTGGGGGTGCGCGGCGACCTCGCCGAGCGCCAGCACCGGCGACACGCAGGCGTCCAGGCCTTCGAAGTGCCGGACCCACTCGTCGCGGCTTCGCAGGGCGACGCGGTCTGCGATGGCCGCACGGAGGAGGGGCCAGCCGGCCTTGGCATCGCGCGGCGGCAGTTGCGCGGCATCGAGTTCCAGGCCGCGCAGGAAGGCGAGCCAGAAGCGGTCCTCGATCGCGCCGACGGCGAGGTAGTTGCCGCAACGTGCGCGGTAGCTGTCGTACCAGGGCGCGCCGCCGTCGATCAGGTTGTCGCCGCGCGCGTCGCTCCAGCGACCGTCGGCGCGCAGGCCCCAGAGAAAAGTCATCAGCGCGCTGGCACCGTCGATCATGGCGGCGTCCACCACCTGGCCCTGGCCGGTGCGCTGCGCATGCACCAGGGCCAAGGCGATACCCAGCGCCAGGCAGGCGCCGCCCCCGCCGAAATCGCCGATCAGGTTGAGCGGCGGGACGGGCGCCTCGCCCGGGCGGCCGATGGCGCCCAGCGCGCCGGTGATCGCCAGGTAGTTGATGTCATGCCCCGCCTGCTGAGCGAGCGGTCCCGACTGGCCCCACCCCGTCATGCGCCCGTACACCAGGCGCGGATTGCGCGCCAGGCATTCGGCCGGCCCGAGGCCGAGGCGCTCCATCACGCCGGGCCGGAATCCCTCGACCAGGACGTCCGCGCGGTCGATCAGCTGGCGCGCCGTGTCACTGTCCTGCTGCGCTTTCAGATCGAGCACGATCGAGCGCTTGCCGCGGTTCAGGATGTCCCGCTCCGGCGCGACCGGGATTCCCAGGCCGCCCGCGTCGGCCCGATCGATGCGAACGACCTCGGCGCCGAAGTCGGCCAGCACCATCGCGCAGTAGGGCGCAGGCCCGATGCCGGCCATCTCGACGACGCGCATGCCATGAAGCGGACCCATGACGACAAATCCTCTCGCGCCGCGCGTCAGTGCATCACCGTGCCGCCGTCGACCGACAGGGTCTGCCCCGTGACGAAGCAGCTGGCGTCCGAAACCAGGTAGAGGATGGTGCCCGCGAGGTCGGCCGGCACGAGGTTGCGCTGAATCGCCTGGCTGCCTTTGATCGCGTCGAGCGCCTTCTCCACTTTGCCCGCGAAGAAGGCCTGCGTCCCCTCCGTCATCACCGCGGCCGGGGCGACCGCATTGACCCGGATCAGGTCCTTGCCCAGTTCCCGTGCCATGCCGCGGGTCATGCCGATCACGGCCGCCTTGGACGTGGTGTAGTGCAGGCGGAAGGGCATGCCGTAGGTGGCCGCCAGCGAGGTGATGTTGACGATGCTGCCGCCGCCGGCCTCGCGCATCGCAGGCACCACCGCCTTGCTGGCGTTCCAGATGCCCTTGACGTTGACGGTCATCGCCGCGTCCCATTCCGACTCGGGAATCTGCTCGAACTTGCTGCTCTTGAGCTGGCCATAGAGCGCCGCGTTGTTGATCAGGCCGTCGATGCGGCCGAAGCGCTCGATGGCCTGCCCCGCCATCGCCTGCGTGGACGCGGCATCGGCGACGTCCACCTTCAGCGCCAGCACCTGGCCTCCGGCCGCCTCGACGCGCTGGACCGTCTCCGTGCAATCGCTCACGTCGCAGGCGACGATCGATGCGCCTTCGGTGGCGAGCGCCACCGCATATTCCTGGCCGATGCCGCGGGCGGCGCCCGTGACGACGATGGTCTTTCCTTGCAGCTTCATATTCGTTTCTCCAGTGGTTCAAAGGACTTCAGCCGTCCAGGCCCTTCATGCCTTCCGGGCTGTAGCGTTCGCCTTGGGCGATGCCCGGCGGCAGCGCGTCGTCGAGGGTGGCGAGGTCTCGGGCGTCCAGCGAGACCGATGCCGCGGCCAGGTTCTCGTCGAGCCAGCGGATGCGCTTGGTCCCTGGGATCGGGATCACGTCGTCGCCCTGGGCCAGCAGCCATGCCAGCGCGAGCTGGGCGGGCGTGCAGCCTTTGCGGCTGGCCATCTGCTCCAGCACCTCGACGATGCGCAGGTTCTGCTGCAGCGCTGCATCGTCGAAGCGCGGGTTGTGGCGCCGGAAGTCCTTGGCGTCGAGCGCGTCGGAAGACTTCAGCTTGCCGGTGAGAAAGCCCCGGCCGAGCGGGCTGTAGGCGCAGAAGGCGGCTCCCACGTCGCGGCATGCCTGGAGGACGCCGTGCTCGGGGTCGCGTGTCCACAGCGAATACTCGCTCTGCACCGCGGCGATCGGATGGACGGCGGCGGCACGGCGCAGCGTCGCGGCCGACACTTCCGAGAGCCCGATGGCCTTCACCTTCCCCGTACGCACGAGGTCCGCCATCGCACCCACGGAGTCTTCCACGGGCGTATCGGCGCTGACACGGTGCATGTAGTACAGGTCGATGCAGTCGATGCCCAGGCGGCGCAGCGACGCTTCGCACGCTTGCCGGACATAGGACGGCGTGTTGTCCACGCGCCGCTCGTAGGCGCCGGGCTTGCGCACCAGGCCGAACTTGGTGGCCACGACGACGTGCTCGCGGCGCCCCTGCAGGAACCGGCCCAGGAGCTCCTCGTTGTGGCCGAAGCCATAGGCGTCCGCCGTGTCGAACAGGGTGACGCCCTGGTCGAGCGCATGCGCCATCACTTCCAGCGACTGCGCGTCGTCGGTGGCGCCATAGAACTCGGACATGCCCATGCAGCCGAGCCCGAGACGGCCCACGCAAAGTCCGCTCGCGCCGACGGGGACGCGCTTCACGGCGCCTCCCCCGGGCGAAGGGCATCGTGGAGGCCGGCGGCCAGTTGCTCGCGCAGCGCGGTCTTGAGGACCTTGCCATAGTTGCTCTTGGGCAGGCCCTCCACGAAGAAGTACGCCTTGGGACGCTTGAACCGCGCGATGTTCGCGAGGCAGAGCGCGTCCAGCTCGTCCGCCTGCACGCGCTGGCCCGCATGCGCAACGACGAAGGCCACCACCTCCTCGCCCCAGTCGTGGTGCGGGCGGCCGACCACGGAACATTCCAGCACGCGCGGATCCATCATCAGGACCTCTTCGATTTCGCGGGGATAGATGTTGCTCCCGCCGCTGATGATCATGTCCTTGCTGCGATCCTTCAGCGTGATGAAGCCGTCTTCGTCGGCGAAGCCCACGTCGCCGGTGTGCAGCCATCCGCCGCGCAGCGCCCTGGCCGTCGCCTCGGGGTCCTTCCAGTAGCCGAGCATGGTGACTTCGCTTCGGAACAGCACCTCGCCGAGCTCGCCGACCGGAACGTCGACGTCGTGCTCGTCCACCACCCGCACCGAGACGCCGGTGCGCGCGATCCCCGTGCTTGCCAGGCGGCGTTCGTACTTCGGATTTCCGTAGTCGACATGCAGCGCCTTGGCCAGCCCCACGCCCGTCATCGGCGACTCGCCCTGCCCGAAGATCTGGTACAGACGAGGGCCGAAGCGCTCGATGGCGCGCTTCAGGTCCTCCACGTACATCGGCGCGCCGCCGTAGTAGATCGTGTCGATGGCCGAGACGCGCGCGGTGGCCGCACGCGGGTGGTTGGTCATCCGCGTGAGCATGGTGGGCGCTGCGAAGAAGGTGGCCTTGTCGTACACCTCCAGCAGATCGAAGATCTCGTCGACGTCGAAGCCACGGCTCGCAGGAATCACCTGGTGCGAGCCCTTCATGAGATGCGGCAGCCCATACAGGCCGCCGCCGTGGGACAGCGGCGCCGCGTGGAAATAGCAGTGCGTCTCGTCCACCGCGGCGATGTCGGCGTAGTACCGCAGCGCCATCGCCAGCAGGTTGCGGTGGGACAGCGTGGCGCCCTTGGGCCGGCCCGTGGTACCGCTGGTGTAGAACAGCCAGGCCGGGTCGTTCTCCAGCGTGGCCGCCATCGGCAGCGGGGGGCCTTCGACCAGGATCTCGTACGCGGGCTCGTCCACGCAGACCACGCGGGCCAGCGCTGGCAGCTCGGCCTGCAGCTGCGCCACGCCCTCCCTCAGGTCTTCCGACACGAAGCATAGGCGCGACGCCGTGTGGCCCAGGATGTAGGCCATCTCGCGCGGGTGCAGCTTGGCGTTCATCGGCACCGCCACCAGCCCTGCATGCCAGCAGGCGAGCAGGATCTCGAAGTACTGGGGTGAGTTGCGCATGGCCAGTGCAACGCGTTCCCCCGGCTCGAGGCCCAGGCTGCCGACGAAGGCGCCCGCCAGCGCGGCGACGCGGCGGCTGAGGCCGGCGTAGTCGCAGAAGAGCGTCCGGTCCACCGAGACCGCCGGACGGTCGCCATGAACGGCCGCGACCGCCGGGAGGAAGGCGGCGACGTTGAGCTGGATCGGCACGGTCATGGCGCCTATCGGCCGAGGATGGTGACCACCGCCAGCGCTTCCTCGCAACGGTAGAAGCCGCCGCCGTTCTCGGCGATCGCCAGCCGGGCGCCGTCGACCTGCCGCTTGCCCGCTTCGCCGCGCAGCTGCGTGACCAGCTCATGGATCTGCGCGAGCCCGGTCGCGCCGATGGGATGGCCCTTCGATTCCAGGCCGCCCGAGGGATTGATCGGAATCCTGCCGCCCAGGCTGGTGATGCCTTTCTCGGCGATCCAGCCGCCCTGCCCATACTCCGCGAAGCCCAGGTTCTCGGATTGCTGCACTTCGGCGAAGGCACTGGCATCGTGCACCTCGGCCACGTCGATGTCCTGCGGCGCCACACCCGCCTTCTCGTAGGCGCGCAGGGCGGCGAGGCGGCCGATCTGCTGCTGGATGTCGCGCGGCGCACGGTTGGTGCCGCCGGCCAGCACGCAGGCCTTGACCTCGATCGCGCGCCTGCGGTCGAAGCCGTAGCGCTTCATGCCTTCTTCGTTGCACAGCACCGCGGCGGCGGCGCCGTCGCTGATCGGGGCGCACATGGGCAGCGTGAGCGGCCACGAGATCATGCGCGCCGCCAGCACGTCGTCCACGGTGGCGTCGGTCTGGTACTGCGACAGCGGATTCATGGTCGAGTGGTGATGGTTCTTGGCCGCCACCGCCGCGAGCTGGCGCTCCGTCGTGCCGTAGGTCTTCATGTGGAACTTGGCGAGGTAGGAATAGACGTCCATGAAGAGGCTGCGCTGCGCAGCCGGCGTCTCGCGCCCGGGCGGCGCGTTCATGCCCTCCCCCAGCTCGGAGAGGATGTCGGCGGTCTGCTGCGCGGTGGTCACGTCCCACGCGCCGTCGAATACCGCGAAGCCGCGTGCCTTGTCCGCGTGGTACATCTTCTCCGCGCCGACCGCGAGCACGCAGTCGGACGCGCCCGCCGCCAGATGGGTGCATGCCAGCTGAAAGGCGGTGCTCGCGCTGGCGCAGGCGTTCTCGACGTTCGTGATCGGCGTCTCTTCGAAGCCCATGTCGCGCAGCGCGACCTGTCCCTTCACCATGTGTTGCCCTTCGATGGCGCCCTGGGTCGCGTTCGCGAAGAACGCGGCGCCGATCATGGCTTGCGTGGCGCCTGCATCCGTGAGGGCCGCTTCCACGGCTTCACGCGTCAACTGCTTGACGGACTGATCGAGAAACTTGCCGAAGCGGGTCATGCCCACCCCGACGACGTAAATTGCACTCATGCGGGCTCCGTGTCTGGTTGGAGGAATGGAACGGCTGCAACGAGGATCATTGAACCGATGGTCATGATCGTAAACGCGTGGTCACTTTAAAGTCCTAGGGTTTACACCGAGGCGCGTCGCGCGTGGCGTGGGGGCATGGGCGAGCGCCCGCGCCCGCCCTGGTGACCGCACGGAAGCCGGAGAGACTTTGTGGTATCTTCATCGCGCTTCCCGCATCACCCCCCCAACGACTCACGACAGGAACCGCTGCGAATGGCAGACCGATGGGCCAGCACCAATTTGCCCAGCCGCTCCGAGCAGCGCGAAGTCAAGCGCGCTGCGCTCATCAGCCAGGCGGCCAAGGCCTTCAAGGCCCGCGGCTTTCAGGCGACGACGATGGACGACATTGCCTCGTCCCTCGGCGTCACCAAGGGCGCGCTCTACCGATACGTCAGCAACAAGCAGGACATCCTGTTCGAGTGCTTCATGTCGTCGAACCGGATCGGGAACGCGGCGATCGCCCGGGCCAACGCTTTCGCCGGCAGCGGGCTGGAGAAGCTGCAGACCTTCATCCTCGACTTCATCGAGAACTACCTGGCCCACAACACCGCGGGCGGTGCGATGGTCGACATCGACGCGCTGTTTCCCGAACAGCGGGAGCAGGTGATCGCGGAGCGTGACCGCATCGACGCCGCGCTGCGCAAGCTCATTGCCGGCGGGATTGCGGACGGCAGCATCGCACCGGGCAATGCCAAGCTCGCGGAGCTCACCGTCATGGGCTCCATCAACTGGATTCCGAGCTGGTACCGACCCGATGGCAGCTGGACACCGCAGCTGATCGCGCAAACCATGTCGTCGATCTTCTCCGACGGACTGCGCGCGCGCCCGGCGTCCAACCCGGCTCCGCGGAAGAAGCCGGCGCGCGGCAGGTAGGCGTGCTCGCGCCGCGCGTGCGGCCGCCTCTGTCTTCTCTCTGTTTCCTCTTTCATTCAGGCCGACTGCGACGCCGCGCAATGCAGCGCGGTGCCGCGGCACGAGGCCGTCTCGGGTTTCCACCAGTTCAAAAGTGACTCAACGGTTACTACAGTGACCTACAAGTTATTTTCAACCGGGGCAGCGCATGGAGACCATGACACGCACGACGCGGCCGTTCGTCGAGATCGACCGCGTGTCGATGAGATTTGGCGGCATCGCGGCCTTGTGCGATGTCTCCTTTGCCGTGCCCGAGCGGGCGATCGTCGGACTGATCGGCCCTAACGGCGCCGGCAAGACGACCCTCTTCAACTGCATCAGCCGGCTCTATCAGCCCCAATCGGGCGACATCCGTGTGCAGGGCAAGTCGATCCTGCACGCGCCGGTGCACGAGATGCCCGCGTTCGGCATCGGGCGCACGTTCCAGAACCTGGCGCTTTATCCGGCACTCAGCGTGGAAGCCAACGTGATGGTCGGCGCGCACCCCCTGGTGAACTGCAGTGCGCTGGCGGAGGCCCTGGGAATGCCGTGGGCGCGGCGCGCGGAAGCCTCGGCGCGGGCGCGCGTGCGCGAGGTGCTGGAAGCGCTTGGACTGGAGCGCCAGGCGTCGCGCCTGGTCGCGCAGCTCACCTACGCCGACCGCAAGCGCGTGGAGATCGCCCGCGCGCTGGTGTGCCGTCCGCGGCTCCTGCTGCTCGACGAACCGGCCGGCGGCCTCCATCACGAGGAGGTGGCTGTTCTCGCTGCGCTGATCCGCTCGCTGCGCGATGCGCACGGCCTGTCGGTGCTGCTGGTCGAGCACCACCTGAACCTCGTCATGACCGTTTCCGACCACGTCGTGGCGCTGGACTTCGGCCACAAGATCGCCGACGGCCCGCCCGCGCAGGTCCGGAACGAACCCGCCGTGCAAAAGGCCTACCTCGGGGAGATGGACGATGCAGCACTTGCTTGACCTGCGCGGACTCCAGGCCGGTTACGGCGCGGCGCACGTCCTGCACGACATCGACCTGTTCGTCGAACCCGGCCGGATCACGGTGCTCCTCGGCGCCAATGGCGCCGGCAAGTCCACCTTGCTGCGCGCGGTCTCCCGCATGGTGTGGACGAAGGGCACCATCCTGCTCGATGGCGAAGACATCGCGCCGCGCACGACCGAGCAGGTGGCGCGGCGTGGGGTGGCGCACGTACCCGACGGCCGCGGCACCTTCTCCACCCTGTCCGTGGCGGAGAACCTGGCCTTGGGCGCGCTCGCGCTGCGCGACCCGGCGGACGCGGCGGCGCAGTTGTCGATGGCCCTGGACTATTTCCCCAAGCTGCGACAGCGCATGCGGCAGCAGGCAGGCACGCTCTCCGGCGGGGAGCAGCAGATGCTGGCGATCGCACGCGCGCTGATGGGGCGCCCCCGGCTGTTGCTGCTGGACGAGCCCTCGGTGGGGCTTGCGCCGATCATCGTGCAGGAGATCTTCGAGATCATGCGCGCCATCAACGCGGCGCAAGGCACCGCCATGCTGCTGGTGGAGCAGAACGCCGCACGCGCCCTGAAGCTCGCGCACCACGCCTTCGTCCTGGAGGCGGGGCGGGTCGTGGTGCAGGGCCGGGCGGCCGAGGTCGCCCGCAATCCGGACATCCGCCGCGCCTACCTGGGCTGAAAGCCGCTTCCCATGAACCCCTTGATCGAACAGACCCTCATCGCCCTCTCCAAGGGGGGCATCTACGCGAACCTGGCGCTGGCGCTGGTCATGACCTACAAGAGCTCGGGACAGGTCAACTTCGCGCAGGGCGAGATGGCGACCGTCGCGACCTTCATCGCCTGGTCGCTCGCGCAGGCCGGTCTGCCGCTCTGGCTTGCGATCGCCCTGGCGGTGGTCTGCGCCGGCGCGATGGGCCTGGTGCTGGAGCGCGTGGTCATCCGCCCGTTTCGCCGGCAGCCGGTCGCCATCATGGTGACGGTGTCCGTCGGGCTCTTCATTGCGCTCAACTCTCTGTCGGGCTGGCTGTGGAGCTATGAGGCACGCCCCTTCGCGTCGCCCTTTCCGGACCGTGCCGTGGAGCTCGGCGGCGTGATGGTGCGCTGGCATGCGCTGGGCGCGATGGCCGTCTCCACCTTCATGCTGTTGGCGATGTTCGCGTTCTTCCGCTGGACGAAGCTGGGCCTGGCGATGCGCGGCGCGGCGGCGAACGATGCATCGGCCCGGCTGCTGGGAATCCACGTCGATCGCATGATCGGGCTCGGATGGGCAACCGCCGCGATGGTGGGTGCGGTGGCCGGCATCATGATGGCGCCCTTCACCTTCCTGGACCCGCACATGATGTCGGGTCCCCTCATCTTCTTCTTCGCCGCCGCGCTCCTGGGCGGCATCTCGAGCCCGCTGGGTGCGGTGGCCGGCGGCTATGCCGTCGGGCTGCTGGAACTCGCTGTCGTGCAGTTCGTCCCGAAGGGCAACGAGCTGCGCACCACGCTCGCCATGGCGCTCATCGTCGCGGTCCTCCTTCTGCGCCCGCAAGGGCTCTTCGGCGCCCGGGTGGTGCATCGCGTATGAACAAGCTGTCCACCCGCTCCGTCTCCCTGATCCCGCGCGCGCCGACGGGCTGGGCCTTGCTGGCCGCGTGCCTGGCCCTGTGCGCCATGCCGTTGCTGCTCAAGGGCTATGAACTGTTTCTGGTCAGCTCCATCCTCATCTCGACGCTCGTGCTGGCAGGCCTGAACCTGCAGGTCGGGCACGCGGGTTTGCTGTCGCTCGGGCATGGCGCCTTCGTGGCCCTGGGCGCTTACGCGGCGGCGATGCTGGTGAAAGGGGGTTCCGTGCCCGTCGTGCTGGTGCCGCTCCTCGCCGGCCTGGTCTGCGCGGGCTTCGCGCGCCTCTTCGGCGTGGCCGCACTGCGGCTGGAGGGGATGCAGTTCGCGTTGGCCCTGTTCGGGCTCGCAGTCGTGGCCCCGCAGTTGCTGCGCTATGACGCCCTGCAACGCTGGACAGGCGGCTCGCAGGGCATCGCCTTCACCCGCCCGGCGCCTCCGCCTGCGCTGGGCTTGTCCGCCGATGCGTGGATGTATGCGCTGGCCGCGGCCCACCTCGCGGTGGTGCTGCCCCTGGTGTGGCGCCTGGCGCGCGGGCGCACCGGACGCGCCTGGCAGGCGCTGCACGACAACCCGGTCGCCGCCAGCGCCATGGGCGTGCAGGTGGCCGCGTACCGGCGCCGCGCCTTCGTGCTCGGGGCGATGCTGGGCGGCATGGGCGGCGCACTCCAGGCCTTGCTGGTGCAGTACGTCGCGCCGGACAGCTTCTCGTTCATGTTGTCCATCACCTTGTTCGTCGGCCTGGTGGTCGGCGGCATCGGCGCCCCCGCCGGCCCCCTTCTCGGCGCCTGCTTCGTGGTCCTGGTGCCGAACTTCGCAGAACAGGTATCGCAGGCCGCCACCAGCGCCATCTACGGCGCGGTGGTGATCACCCTCGTCGTCATCGACAAGCGCGGTCTGGCCGGGCTCCTGCCCCGCCTGCTTCGCCCGGCGCGAACGGTGATCGCCCTGCGCCGGCCCGCCCGTGGACGCGGCGGTTCCCATTCCTTGCCCATTCCTTCCACTCCAGGAGACGCCTCATGAGATTTGGCACCCCCCTGCTTCGCGCAGGACTGACGATGGCGGGGCTCACGCTCTGCGCGCCCGCACTGATGGCAGCCGGCCAGTACGACGGCGGGGCCAGCGACACGGAGATCGTCATCGGCAACATCGTCCCGTACTCGGGACCTCTCTCGGGGGCCGGTGCGATCGGCACCTGCCACCAGGCCTACTTCGAACGGGTCAACAAAGCGGGCGGAATCAATGGACGCAAGGTGCGGGTGGTGTCCCTGGACGACGGATTCAATCCGGCGCGCACGCTGGAACAAGCCCGGCGTCTCGTCGAACGCGAGAACGCCTTGCTGATCTATGGCACCTTCGGCACTGCAACCAACACCGCCATCCACCACTACCTCAACCAGAAGCAGGTGCCGCAGCTCTTCATCGTGAGCGGCGCGAGCAAGTGGAACGATCCGAAGCAGTTCCCCTGGACCATCGGCTTCCTGCCCAGCTACGCAGTGGAGGCCACCGGCTACGCGCGGCACGTGCTGGACCATGTGAAAGACGCGAAGGTGGCCGTCCTCTACGAGAACGACGACTACGGCAAGGAATATCGCAATGCCTTCCGCGCGGCGCTGGGCCCGCAGGCGGATCGGCTGATCGTGGCCGAGCAGTCCTACGAGGTGACGGACCCGACGATCGACGCCCAGGTGTCGCGCCTGAAGGCCTCGGGCGCCAACGTGCTGCTCAACGTGACGGCAGCCAAGTTCGCCGCCCAGGCCGTCAAGCTGGTCAACGATTCGGGCTGGAAGCCGACCCACTTCCTCGTCAATCCCGCCAGCAACCTCCAGACGGTCATCCGGCCGGCCGGCATGGAGGCGTCGCAGGGCATCATCTCCGCGCAGTTCATGAAAGATCCCACCAGCCCTGCTTTCCAGAACGATCCGGACGTCAAGGCATGGCGCGAATGGAAGGCCGCGTACAACCCACGGGCGGCCGAAGGCGATTGGTGGAATTGGCACTGCTACGCCACTTCCTACACACTGGAGCAGGTGCTCAAGCGTGCCGGCGACGATCTGCGGCGCGCCAATGTGATGAAGGTGGCGACCGGGCTGAAGGACCTCAAGGTGCCCATGCTGCTCGACGGCATTACCGTGAACACGTCTTCCGGCGACTACGCCGCCATCAAGCAGATGCAGTTGATGCGGCTGGCCGGCGAGGGTTTCGAGCTCTACAACCCGAACAAGTGAGGAGATGGCCATGCTTTTCATCGACTACTTCGACAAGGGTGCCGCGGCCTTTCCGGACCGGCACTTCGTGCACGACGGCGAAAACGGGTGGACCTACCGCGACATGAAGGCGCTCACCCATCGCATCGCCAACGGACTGGTCGCGAGCGGCCTCGGGCCCGACGCGGCCGTGGCCACCTATGCACCGAACCATCCCATGGGCCTCGCCTGCCAGTACGGCATCCTGCGCGCCGGGATGGTCTGGCTACCGGTCAACGCGCGCAACAGCGTGCACGAGAACATCGAGGTGCTGCGGCTGCTCGAAGCCAGGTTTCTCTTTTTCCACAGTTCGATCGCGGCGGACGTGCCGGGCATTCTGGAAGCCGTGCCTTCCATCCGGGGCTGCGTCTGCATCGATGCCCCGGCGGCCGGCGCCGCGAGCCTGAACGACTGGGTCGAAGACCACGGCACGGACCGGCCCTACTTCGCCAAGACGCCGCAGGACGTCGCCTCCATGCCGACGACCAGCGGCACGACCGGCCGCCCCAAAGGCGTGATGCTGACCCACGAGAACTGGGAGGCGATGGTCGCGGCCTACCAGATCGTCATGCGCCTGGAGGAGCCGCCGGTGCACATCGTGGCAGCGCCGCTCACGCACGCGGCGGGCTACCTCTCGGCCACCATGCTTTCCGTGGGCGGCACCAACGTGATCCTGCCAAGGCCCGATCCGCTGCTGATCATGGAAGCCATCGATCGGCACAGAGGCACGGCGCTCTTCCTGCCTCCGACGGTCATCTACAGCATGCTGGCGCATCCGCGGCTGAGGGACTTCGACTATTCGTCCCTCCGGTTCTTTCTCTACGGGGGCGCCCCGATGTCCGTGCAGAAGCTGCGGGAGGCCATCGACGTTTTCGGCCCCGTGATGGCACAGACCTATGGGCAGACGGAGGCGCCGATGACGGCCACGCTCTTCACGCCGCGGGACCACGTCCAGGCACTGGCCGATCCCGCGCTGGCCAAGCGCCTGTGGAGCGCCGGCCGCGAGGGGCCGCTCGTGCGCACCGAGATCATGGACGACGACGGCAACCTCCTGCCCGCGGGCGAGCGTGGCGAGGTCGTCTGCCGCGGGAGCGTGGTGATGAAGGGCTACTACCGCAACGAGCAGGCCACCGCCGACGTCAGCACCGCCGGCTGGCACCGGACGGGCGACATCGGCGTGAAGGACGAGGACGGCTTCGTCTACATCGTCGATCGCAAGAAGGACATGATCATTACGGGCGGTTTCAACGTCTATCCGACCGAAGTGGAGCAAGTGCTGTGGACCCACGCCGCCGTGCAGGACTGCGCGGTGGTCGGCGCCCCCGACGAGAAGTGGGGGGAGGCCGTCACGGCGGTGATCGAGGTCAAGCCGGGGATGCAGGCCGACGAGGCGGAGCTCATCGCGCTGTGCAAGGAGCGGCTGGGCAGCGTCAAGGCGCCCAAGCGGATCGAGGTCTGGCCGGCGCTGCCGCGCAGCGCCGTCGGCAAGGTGCTCAAGCGCGAGATCCGCCGCAAGTTCTGGGAAGGCAGGGAACGTGTCATCTGAAGCCATCGGACGAGCAGGAGCGGCCGTGTCGCGTTGGGAACCGGCCGGCGCTCCCAGCGCGGCGCTGGCGGGCGAGCGGCGAGGCGCCGCGGCCTGGCTGCGCCTGAACCGCCCCGAAACCCTCAATTGCCTCAGCCCGCAGATGCTCGCCGAATTCGATATCGCGCTGTGGGCGATCGAGCAGGACCGCACGCTGCGCTGCGTCGTGCTGACGGCGGCCGGCCGGGCGTTTTCGGTGGGGGGTGACCTGAAGGCGCTGCAGGAATTCGCCGGCGCACCCGATCCCGCCGCGGCCGCCAGCGCCTACAGCGACTCCATCTCGCGGCTGCTGGCGCGGCTGGAGGCGCTCCCGATCCCGGTGATCGCGGCGATCGACGGAATGGCGCTGGCCGGCGGGCTGGAGATCGCGCTGTGCTGCGACCTGGTCGTGGCCTCGGAACGCGCCGTGTTCGGCGATGCGCACGCCAACTATGGCTTGCTGCCGGGCGCGGGCGGCTCGGTGCGGCTGCCCCGCAAGATCGGCCCGAACCGAGCCAAGTACCTGATGTACACCGGCGCCACGGTGCCCGCGTCGTTGATGAGGGACTGGGGACTCGTGCACAGCGTCGTGGCTCCCGAGCGCCTGGAGCACGAAGTCCAGGCACTGACGGACAGTCTGTCCGGCAAGAGTCCCCTGGGCCTGGCGCGCATGAAGCACCTGGTCGACAACGGCCTCGATCTTCCCTTGGACCAGGCACTGCGAGCCGAACAGGCCGTCGTCCTCGCGCACAACAGCTCGCATGACAGGAACGAGGGGCTGGCCGCATTCGCCGCGCGGCGCGAACCGGTGTTCAACGGCTCATGAGCGGCCCGCAGGCAGAGTGGGTCGAGATCGTCGAATCCGTCGAGGTCGCGGCCAGCCCGCGCGCGGTCTGGCACGTGGTGGGCGACTTCGGCGGCCTGGGGCAATGGATGCCCGGCGTCACCGGACTGCAGACCTCGGGCCGCGGTCCCGGCGCGACGCGCAGGATTCACATGGGCAGCGCCTGCATGCTGGAAACGCTGGTCGAGCTGGACGAGCGGCACATGCAGCTCGGCTACCGGCTGGACCAGGGACCGTTACCGGCACGTTCCTACACATCGACCCTCCGGGTGTCGCCGGCCGAGGCGGGAGCGCGGGTCGACTGGACGGCCCGGTGCACGCCGGACGACACGACGAACGCAGCACGACTGGAGCGGACATTGCGACAGGCCTATCGCGCAGGCCTGAACGGCCTCGCGAGTGTGTTCGCATCCGCCGCGATCGCTTCGGCAGGTTCGCGGCGCGGCGGGGCCTGACCGGCGGCCGGGCGGCAGCGGCTCGCAAGCAACCTCCGTGACCACAGTTCGCGATTCCACCCGCCTCCGAAGTCACGCGGCGCGGTCTTACATGGCCATCACACAGGCGTTTCCAGAATACTTTTGAAACAACTCTGGAGAGACCCGATGAAAACCATTGCACTCTGTGCCATTGCCGTCTGCGCAACCGTGTCGCTTGCCGCGTGCGACGTCAAGAAAACGGCCGACGGGAACATCACCGTGCCGAAGTACGAAAAGACCCAGGCAGGCGACGTGACGCTTCCCAAGTACGACGTGACGCCGCCCGATGTCAAGGTGTCCAAAGAAGAGAAGACCGTGACCGTCCCGACGGTGAAGACAGAGGAAAAGGTGATCGAAGTGCCGAAGGTCTCGGTGACCCCCGCCAAGGAGAAGTAGTCTCGTACGCAGGTCCCGGATCGCACCGGAGGATCCCCCATGACGCCTTCGCGGCAACGGCCCGCGTCAACTCGACGGGAGAGACGACGCGGTGCGCGATCGCTTCACGCGCCGCGGTCCAGAAGCACAGTGGCTCGGCCACCCAGCCACCTTTGTCGGGCGCCGGCAGGTTCAGCCGGCATGCGGTGAAGGGGTGCGCCGCGGTCGGCCGTCCGCCGTGCGTCGTGCAGCGATGGGCGCCGCGCGCCGGACCTTCGCACCCGAACCCTTGAGACTGCCTCCGGACGCCGGCGAATGCGGATAGCATCGCGGCAGGTTTGCCGAAGGGAGCGCAGAAGTCCACGCAGTGCCGGGCGCATGACAACGACCGCCGCCCAAGAGCCCCCCGTCACGGCCTGCCAGACAAAGGCGATACAACCCGTCCATGAGCCCAGTCCACCCCGCCGATTCATCTTCGAACGAAGCCCACCTGTCGGACCTTCATCGCTTCCAGCTGCTGGTCTCGGCGATCCACGACTACGCCATCTACATGCTGGACCCGGAGGGCCGCGTCGTCAGCTGGAATGCAGGGGCGCAGAGGTTCAAGGGCTACACCGAAGCCGAGATCCGCGGCCAGCACTTCTCCCGCTTCTACACGCCGGAGGACCAGGCCGCCGGCATACCGCAGCTGGCCCTGCAATCCGCCGCGGCCAACGGAAGGTTCGAAGCCCACGGCTGGCGCGTGCGCAAGGACGGCACCCGCTTCTGGGCCAACGTGGTCATCGACCCCATCCACGCCGAAGATGGCCGGCTGATCGGCTTCGCCAAGATCACGCGGGACATCAGCGAGCAGAAGGCCGCGGCCGATGCGCTTCGCCGCAGCGAGCAGGAGTTCCGCCTGCTCGTGCAGGGCGTGACCGACTATGCGATCTACATGCTCGACCCGGCAGGGCGCGTCACCAACTGGAACGCCGGGGCGCAGCGCATCACGGGCTACGCGAAGGACGAGATCCTCGGCGAACACTTCTCGCGCTTCTACACGCCCGAAGACCGCGCGAGCGGCCTGCCGGACATCGCCTTGAAGGCCGCCACCACGCAAGGCCGCTACGAGCACGAGGGCTGGCGCTTGCGCAAGGACGGTTCGAAGTTCCTTGCGCAGGCCTTGATCGAGCCCCTGCGCGACGCCGAAGGCCAGTTCGTCGGCTACGCCAAGATCACCCGCGACATCACGGAAAAGCAGGAAGCCGCCGCCGCGCTCAAGCGCACCGAGCAGGCGCTGGTGCAGGCGCAGAAGATGGAGGCCATCGGCAAACTGACCGGCGGCGTGGCGCACGACTTCAACAACCTGCTGCAGGTGATCGCCGGCAATCTGCAGCTGCTCGCCCGCGACATCGCCGGCAACGAGCGCGCCGAGCGTCGGCTCCAAGGGGCCCTGTCCGGTGTCAAGCGCGGGGCCAAGCTCGCGAGCCAGCTTCTGGCCTTCGGCCGCCGCCAGCCGCTGGAGCCGAAGGTCGTCAACCTCGGGCGCCTTCTCGGCGCGACCTCCGATCTGTTCAGGCGCACGCTGGGCGACGCGGTCGAGGTCGAGACGGTCATCGCCGGCGGGCTATGGAACACCTTCGTCGACGTGGCCCAGGTCGAGAACGCCTTGCTCAACCTGCTGATCAACGCCCGCGATGCGATGAACGGCATCGGCAAGTTGACCCTCGAGGTCGGCAATGCGTCCCTGGACGAGGCCTACGCCCGGGCGCATGCCGACGTCGTGGCAGGGCAGTACGTCCTGATCGCCGTCTCGGACACCGGCAGCGGCATGACGCCGGATGTCATGGCGCAGGCCTTCGACCCCTTCTTCTCGACCAAGCCGGAGGGCAAGGGCACGGGGCTGGGCCTGTCGATGGTCTATGGCTTCGTCAAGCAATCCAACGGGCACGTCAAGATCTACAGCGAGCCGGGCCTCGGCACGACCGTGAAGCTGTACCTGCCTCGCTCGCACGAAGCCGAAGACCTGCCCGCAGCCACGGAAACGCGGCATGCGAGCGGCGGCCAGGAGACGATTCTGGTCGCGGAAGACGACGAAGAAGTCTGCGCCACCGTGGTGGACACGCTCAGCGAGCTGGGCTACCGGGTGCTCAAGGCGCACGATGGCGAGAGCGCGCTCGCGATCATCCAGAGCGGCATCCCGATCGACCTGCTGTTCACCGACGTGGTGATGCCCGGCACCCTGCGCAGCCCGGACCTGGCGCGCAAGGCCCGCGAGCGGATTCCGGGCATCGCCGTGCTGTTCACCTCGGGCTACACGCAGAACGCCATCGTCCATGGCGGCCGGCTGGACCCGGGCGTCGATCTGCTCACCAAGCCCTATTCGCGCGAGGATCTGGCGTGGAAGGTGCGCCAGGTGCTGGCGAATCAGGCCAGCCGGGTCTCTACGGCGGCAAACGCTCGTACATCGCCCACTTGACCGTGAGAATATCCGCGGCAATCTTCGCCGCGTTGGCCCCGGCATAGTTCTCCGCCGGATCGAACTCGAAACCCTCGCGATACCGCACCAGCTCCGCATAGTCCTTGTCGAACACGACGGGCCCCATCAGCTCGGAAGGATCGACGCCCGCCGGAACGGCCAGGAACTTGTCGGCGTTGGTGGCGCTTTGGTAGAGGTCGACGGTCATGTGGGTCATCGGCATTCCTCGACGCGGGATGGAGTTCCTGCGATACCCCAATCTCCGGCGGGTTCGAGTGCAGCGCAATCGGCGCTCGCCTACAGGCGCAGTCAGCGCGCCGTGCCTGCTCGTCGACGGATTGTTGGGAATCCAGCAACAGCCTTTTCTCCCCCGCGGTCTTTTTCTGTCGGGCGCCGCTGCCTACAGTTCGTCCATCGACTCACTGTTCCACGAAGCCGCCGCCAGGCCGATTCGCTTCCGAACCGGAAAGGACGCTCTCATGTCTCGCTCCCTCCTCTGGAAACTCCTCGCGCCGGCCTTCGTGCTCGGCCTGTCCATGGTCGCGCCCGCCGCCTCTTCCGCGCCGCGCGCGCCGGAACCGAAGGCGGAACTCGGCTTCATTCCGCTGGACGCCGACATCACGCTACGAAGAATGGTCGTGCGCAGCGCGAAGCCGAAAGGCACCGTGATCCTGCTGCATGGCTTTCCGGAGACGCTGTATGCGTACAAGGGGATCTCGCTCGAACTCGCCAAGGACTACGATGTTCACGCCTTCGACTGGCCGGGCTACGGGCAGTCCTCCAGGCCGGCGCCGGACCGCTTCTCCTATGCGCCGAACGCGTACGCGCGCGTGCTGCAGCAGTACATCGACAAGGCCGGCATCGACACTTCCCGCCTGACCATCTATGCCACCGACATCGGTGCGCTGCCGGCCATGCTGCTCGCGCTGGACCAGCCGGGCATCGCCAGGTCCCTCATCGTCGGCGACTTCGCGCCCTTCGACCGGCCGCCGTACATGCACGAGAACCTGCAGGCCCTGAAGTCGAAGGCCTCCGCCGCCGCGGTGAACGCGGCGATGAACAAGAACCGCGACGAGATCCTGGAGAACGCGTACCGGCGGGGCTTCGCCAAGGAGGAGCAGTTCGACCTCTCGCCGGAGCTCAAGCGCGACATGCGCGAGGGCTGGGACCACGGCGGAATGAGTTCGGCCGATGCCTTCCATCACTACTACGCGCACTTCACGCAGGACCAGGTCTACTTCGAAGCCCACCTGGCGCGATGGAGGACACCGGTGAAAGTCGTCTGGGGCGAGAAGGACTTCTACATCAAGACCGACATGGGCGCCGAGCTCGCCGACAAGCTCGGCGTGAAGATGATCACCCTGCCGGGGCTGGGCCACTACCCGCACCTGCAGGACCCGCAGAAGACCGTCGCCGAGATCCGTGCCAGTCTGGCGGGCGGTTGAAGAGGCTCTTCGCGTCCCGCACGATGGTGTCTCACGCTCCCAGATGGCGCGGGTGTGAACACTACACGGCGATCTCGACCCACACCGGCGCATGATCGCTGGCCCCCGGCCGTCCGCGCACCTCGCGGTCCACGCCGGCCGCGGTGAGCATCGGGGCGAGTTCGCGGTTGAGCAGCAGGTGATCGATGCGCAGCCCCGCATTGCGCGGCCAGCGGTTGCGCCAGTAGTCCCAGTAGGTGTAGATCGCCTCGTTCGGATGCAGCGCGCGGATGGCATCGGTCCAGCCCTGGTCGAGCAGGCGCGCGAAGGCGGCGCGGCTCTCGGGCTGCAGCAGCGCGTCCTTGCGCCACGAGGCCGGGTTGTAGATGTCGGCATCGGTGGGCACGACGTTGAAGTCGCCCGCCAGCACCGCGGGCAGGCCGAAGTCGACGAGCCGCTGCGCATGGGCGCACAGCCGGTCGAACCATTCGAGCTTGTAGTCGAACTTGGGGCCCGGCCAGGGATTGCCATTGGGCAGGTACAGGCAGCCGATGACGATGCCGTCGACCACGGCCTCGAGGTAGCGGCTCTGGTCGTCCTGCAGGTTGCCTTCCAGCCCCCGGCCGGTCTCGATCGGCATCGCGCCGCGCGCCAGGATCGCGACGCCGTTCCACGAGCGCTGCCCGTGGAACACGGCGCCATAGCCCGCATCGCGCAGCGCCGCCGCCGGGAAGTTGTTGTCGGGCGACTTGAGCTCCTGCAGGCAGGCCACGTCGGGCTTCGACGCCTCGAGCCATTCGAGCAGCCGCGGCAGGCGGCCGTTGATACCGTTGACGTTGAAGCTCGCGATCTTCATGGCTTCCTGGATGGGACGAGGAATGAGAGATGAAGGATGTCGCCATCATGGCGGCTGTTCCTGCACAGGGCGCGCAGGCCTGATGATTCATTCGGGCGATGAAAAACGCAAAGGCGCCGTCCGCACCCGTGTGGCCGATGCTGGCGAAGATCGCGGAGCGCGTGCCGGAAGGGCCGGACTTTCTGTACGAGCCGAAGTGGGACGGCTTCCGTGCCATCGTCTTTCGCACCGGCGGCCACGTGCTGATCCAGAGCCGCGAGGGCAAGCCGCTCGACCGCTACTTTCCGGACCTGCACGAAGTGCTGGCCCACGGCCTGCCCGAAGGCTGCGTGCTCGACGGCGAGATCGTGATCGCCACGCCGGGTGGACTGGACTTCGACGCGCTGCAGCAGCGCGTGCATCCGGCCGCATCGCGGGTGGCGCGCCTGGCTTCGGAGACGCCCGCGTCCTTCGTGGCCTTCGACCTGCTGGCGCTGAACGGCCGCGACGTGATGGCGCGCCCGCAGGCCGAGCGCCGCCTGCTGCTCGAGGCCCTGCTGACGGACACGGCGCCGCCGATCCATCTCACGCCCATGACCCCGGAGCGCGGCCTGGCGCTGCAATGGCTCGAACATTTCGAAGGGGCGGGGCTGGATGGTGTCATCGCCAAGTGGGCGGACGCGCCCTATCTGCCCGGCAAGCGCGCGATGCTGAAGGTGAAGCACCAGCGCACCGCGGACTGCGTGGTGGCAGGCTTGCGCTGGCACAAGAGCGGCCAAGGGGTGGTCGGCTCCCTGCTTCTGGGCCTCTACGACGACCGAGGGGCGCTGCAGCACGTGGGCGTGACCTCCTCCTTCGACATGTCGACGCGACGTCGCCTGGCGGACGAACTCGCGCCGCTGCGCCAGGGTGGGATGCAGGGGCACCCGTGGGCCGGCTGGGCCGGCGCGCCGGCCGCAGGGGCATCGCCGCAACGGATGCCCGGCGCGCGTAGCCGATGGAGCGGCGGCAAGGATCTGTCCTGGGAAGCGCTGCGCATCGAGCGCGTCTGCGAGGTGCGCTACGACCATCTGCAGGGCGACCGCTTCCGCCATGCGGCGGTATTCCTGCGATGGCGCCACGACAAGTCGCCGGCCGCCTGCCGCTACGACCAGCTCGAAGTCACGCCGCCTTACGAACTGGCGCGCGTGTTTTCGGGCTGATGCGTCGCACATAGTCGGGCAGGAAGCAGCGCCGGCTGCCGTCGGCGAATTCGATGGTGACGGACATCGGATCGGCGCTGACCACCTGACCCTCGCCGTAGCGCTTGACCTTGACGGTCTGCTGCGGGCTGAAGGCCGGCTCCGGCATGCGCGGCGGTGCGGGCTTGCGCAAGGGAATGTCCTGCTCGACCACGATCGGGCGCGCCATGGCCGCTTCGTGCTGCGCGATGCGGCGGCAGTTGTCGCAGTGGCCGCAGCGTTGCGACGGGGCGTCCTCTTCGAGGTACGCCAGCAGCACCTGCCAGCGGCACTGGCCGCTCTGCGCATAGAAGACCATGCGCTCGAGGGTCGCGCGGTCCTGTTCGCGCTTCTCGCGGTAGGTGGCCAGCAGGCCGTCCAGCGCCTCCTTGCCGAGTTCGCCGCGCAGCAGGCGGATGCGGCGTTCGCGGTCCACGGCGACGATGCGCCGGCTGCGCAGCAGCGCGAGGGCCACCTGCAGCTTGTTGGCGTGGATGTCCGCCTTTTCACGCAGGGCCGGCAAGGTCCAGCCCGGGGCTTCCGGTGCCTTGTCGCGCAAGGTGCGATAGAGCGCCTCCAGGTCCTCGGTGTCGGGGTAGCGGCCGGCGAGGAAGAACTGTTGCACCGCCTTGTCGCGCTGCAGGTAGAGCAGGGTGCAGGCCGCGACCTCGCCGTCGCGCCCGGCGCGTCCGGATTCCTGGTAGTAGGCGTCCAGGCTGCTGGGCATCTGGTAGTGCAGCACGAAGCGGATGTCGGGCTTGTCGATACCCAGGCCGAAGGCGTTGGTGGCCACCATCACGCGCAGGTCGCCGCGCATGTAGGCATCTTGCGCCTCCCGCCGATCGGCGGCAGGCAGCCGGCCGTGGTACAGCCCTGCCGGTTCGCCCCGCTCGCGCAGCGCGTGGTGAAGGGCCTCGGCCGCCTTGATGGTGGCCGCATACACGATCCCGCTGCCCCGCAGCCCGGCGACCAGTTCGAGCGCGCGGCGCTGCCGGTCCTCTTCGCGCCCGAACTGTTCCACGGCGTAGCGCAGGTTCGGGCGGTAGGTGCCCGTGTCGACCCATCCGTCGCTCGGAATGCGCAGTTGTGCCAGGATGTCCGAGGCCACGTCGCGCGGCGCGGTGGCGGTGAGCGCCAGCACGGTCGGCACGGCCAGCTTCTTTGCGGCCTGCGCAATCTCCAGGAAGGCCGGGCGGAAATCGTGCCCCCATTGCGAGATGCAATGGGCCTCGTCGACCACCAGCAGCGAGGTCGGGTGCGCACCCAGCAGCGCGATGAATCCGGCGTCGGCCAGGCGCTCGGGCGTGACCAGCACGATGCGCGCGGAGCCGTCGGCGATCGCCTGCTCGGCCGCGTCGCGCTCGTCGGCCGGGACCTGGCTGTTCAGCTGCACGGCATTCACGCCCAGTTCGCGCAGCTTGCCGCACTGGTCCTTCATCAACGCGATCAGGGGCGACACGACCAGCGTGCGCCCTTGCAGCAGCAGGGCCGGCAATTGGTAGCAGAGCGACTTGCCGGCACCGGTGGGCATGACGGCGAGCGTGGACCGCCCGGCGAGCACGCGGTCGATCACTTCCTGCTGGCCGGGCCGCAGCCGGTCCAGGCCGAAGCGCTGGCGCAGCGTCTGCTGCACGGTGCGGGACGAAGGCGGCCTCCGGCGTCCTGCTTGCTGCGCAGCGGTCATGCCAGCGGCAACCAGCCGGAGGGGCTCTCTTCGTTCTCCTGCGCCTTGCGCCGCGGGCCCTGTTCGGGCGTGCGGCAGAGCCGGCGCAGCTCGGCCACGCCCTGCAGCAAGGCGTGCTCGTAGCTGTCGGTCCCGCGGGGTGACGAGGAGAGGAAGCGGTACTCGTCGTTCGCGGCGCGCGCTTCGAGCAGCACCCAGCAGAACATTCCAGGGTCCGGTTCGTCCACGGTGACTGCGATCGATCGAAGAAAGCTGCTCATCGAGGCCTTTGCTGCCGGCCCAGGCCGGAGAACATCCGGCCCAGCAGGCCGGCGGATGGCGCGGCCGCGCTGCGGCCCTTGGCGCTGTCGCCGGCCGCCATGCCGATCGCGAGCGCGGCCTCGCGCGAGGCCAGCTGGCCCAGGTTCTCGAACACGTAGCGCGGCGGCTCGGTGCGAAAGCCCAGGTGGCGCTCGGCGACCTGGATGGCGCGCATGGCCTGCAGCGAGTCGCCGCCGAGATCGAAGAAGTTGTCGCTGGCGCGGATGTCCCCGGGCTGGATCCGGAGCACGTCGGCCCAGATCTGCGCCAGGCGATGCTGGGCTGGCGTCAGGGCGGCATGGGCGGTGGCCGCGGCAGGGCGGCCGGCCCGCGCATCGGCCTGCTCCGGCGCGGCCGCCGCAGCCGCCTCGCTGCGCGCCCAGCGCCTCAGGTACGCCGCATCCGGCGAGTCGCCGTCCGCGGCCGGGCCCACCAGGGCTTCCAGCGTGTCCCGCGGATTCGCGGCGACGCGCTGCAGCAACTCGACGTAGCGGCCGCGCAGGGCCGCGGCGGTCTCGCGCCGGTAGATGTCGGCGTTGTAGGTGAGCGCACCTTCGAGGCCGTCGTGCCGCTCGGTCAGCCACAGGCCGAGGTCCTCGGTGGCGCCGCGCTGCGACACGCGCAGCTCGCGGTGCCGCAGCGGCCCGATCGCCAGCGGCCGCTCGCGCGCATCCTGGAAGGAGAAGGAGGCCTGGTACAGGCCGATGCCCTTGGTGCTCCCGGAAAACGCCAGCTCGCCCGCGAGGCGCTCGAAGGGAAACTGCGCGCGGTCGATCGCGCTGACGAGCTGCTCCTTCACGTACTGAAGGAAGGCGGGCAGGGTCTGCCCGCGATCGATCTCCAGCGGCAGCGGCAACAGGTTGCTGAAGGAGCCCATCACGCCGTCGAGCTCCGGGAAGGCACGCCCGCGCACCGGCGTCGCGACGACGAGTGCGCGCGCATCGCCCAGGCTGTCCAGCATGAGCACGTAGATGCCCAGCGTCAGCATGTTGAGGGTGAGGGCCTGGCCGCGCGCGACGGCGTGCAGCTGCTCGGTCAACGCGCGGTCGATGGTCAGCCACTGCGTGCCGCCCTGGCCCGTCATGCCGGCGCGGCGCGGCATGTCGGTGCGCAGGGCCTTGGGCGGCGGAGTGTCGGCGAAGCGCTGCTTCCAGAACCGGGCCTGCTCCTCGCAGGGCGGCGATTGCATCCACGCCTGGTACCACTCGGCGTGGTCGCCGTGCGTGGCCGGCAGTTCGGGCAGCGTGTGGGCGACGCCGTCGATGCGGGCCTGGTAGATGGTCGACAGCTCCTTCAGCAGGAGGTCGAGCGAGGCTCCGTCCCAGATGAGGCGGTGCGGCACGAAGACGAACACGTGATCCTCTTCGTCCATGCGGATCAGCGTGGCGTTGAACAGCGGCGCGCGGTGGATGTCGACCGGTGCGTCCGCCAGCTCCTGAAGCCTGTCGATCAGCTCCGGCTCGCGCTGGTCGGCCGGCAGGTCGCGCAGGTCGACCTGCGCCAGCGTGACCGGCACCTCGGCGGCGATCGAGGCGACGAAGGCGCCGCTCGCCGCATCCTTGTCGAAGGCGGTGCGCAGCGCGGGCTGGCGGCGCACCACCTCGCGCAGTGCCTCCTGGAAGGCGCCCGCATCGATCGGCCCCGAAAGCCGGTGCGCGGAGGGCGTGTTGTAGACCGGCCGGCCCGGATGCATTTCCTCGAGGAAGAGGATGCGCTCCTGCATCGGCGTGAGCGGGGCGCTGCTGCGTCCCGTGCGCCGGGGCAGGGGGGCGGGCGCGTCAGCGGTTTCGCCCGCCTGCAGCTCGGCCAGCGCCACCGCCAGCCGCTCCGCCGTCGGTGCCGCGAAGAGCGTGCGCAGGGGCACGGTCACGCCGAACATGCGGCCCAGCGCGATGGCCAGCCGCGAGGCCAGCAGCGAATGGCCGCCGAGCGCGAAGAAGTCGTCGCGCACGCCGATGCCCGGCAGGCTCAGAACCTGCTCCATGGCCTGCAGCACGGCGCGTTCGCGCGGGTCGCGCGCCGCGAGGAGGGGAATGGGTTGCGCGGTCCTGGCCGCACCGGGTGCGGGCAGCGCCTTGCGGTGGATCTTGCCGTTCGGCAGCCGCGGCAGTTCGTCCAGCACCACCAGGTGCTGCGGTTGCATGTAGGGCGGCAGGCGCGAGGCCAGGGCCTGCTGCACCGCGGAGGTGTCGATCCGCGCGCCGGGCGAGGCGACCAGGTAGGCCACGAGGCGCATGTCGCCGGGCTGGTCCTCGCGCGCCACCACCACGCTGGCGGCCACGCCCGGCACCTGGTTGCAATGGGCCTCGACCTCCTCCGGCTCGATGCGGTGGCCCCGCACCTTGACCTGCAGGTCGAGCCGGCCCTGATGCTCCAGCAGTCCGTCGTTGCACCAGCGGCCGCGGTCGCCGCTGCGGTAGAGGCGCTCGCCCGGGGCGCCGAAGGGGTCGGGGACGAAGGCGCGCTCGGTCAGCTCCGGACGCTCGAAGTAGCCCAGCGCCACGCCCGCGCCGCCGATGCAGATCTCGCCGGGCACGCCGACGGGGCAGCGCCGGCCGTGGCGGTCGAGGATCCACACGCTGGTGTTGGCGATGGGGCGGCCGATGGCGACGCCCCGGCGCGTGAGCGCGGCCGCGTCGACGCGCCACAGGGTCGAGTAGACCGTGGTCTCGGTCGGGCCGTACATGTTCCACACCTCGCCGCAGCGCGACGCCAGCGCCAGGGCCAGTTCGCGCGGCAGGGTCTCGCCGCCGCTGATGGCCTTGAGCCGGGGGTGGCCGGGCCATTGCGCATCCAGCAGCAGCCGCCAGGCACTGGGCGTGGCCTGCAGCACGGTGATCTGCTCGCTCTCGATCAGCCGGCGATAGGCCTGGCCGTCGCGCGCCGTTTCGCGCGGGACCAGCACGATCTCGGCGCCGGCTTCCAGCGGCAGGATCAGCTCCATCACCGCGATGTCGAAGCCCAGTGTGCTCGCCGCCGCGACCCGGTCGCCGGGGCCGATGCGAAGCGCGTGGCGCATGCTCTGCAGCAGGTTGGCCACCGCACCATGCGGGATGCCGACACCCTTGGGCCGGCCGGTGGAGCCGGAGGTGTAGATGAGGAAAGCCATGTCGCCGGGCTGCGCGTCCCGGCCGCCCGCGGGCAGCGGCTCGGCGGGCTGCAGGTGCCAGGCCTCGTCCCTGTCCAGGCGCAGCACCTGCCTGTCGTGGTCGCTGCACCAGTGCACGGGCGCATGCGCGACCCCGGTCGCGGTGATCAGCAGCCCGAGCCGCGCATCGGCGGCCTGGTCGTCGAGGCGCGCCTTGGGAAAGTCCGGGTCCAGCGGCACATAGGCTGCGCCGCACTTGAGCACGGCCAGCACCGCGACCAGCATGTCGGCGTCGCGCGGCAGGCACAGGCCCACGCGCTGGCCGCGTCCCATGCCGCGGGCACGCAGGGCATGGGCCAGGCGGTTGGCGCGCTGGTCGAGCTCGCGGTAGGTCCAGTGCTGCGCGCCGTGCCTCAGCGCCATGCGGTCGGGCTGCGCCGCCGCCATGGCCTCGAAGCCTGCGTGGGCCAGGCCGCTGCGCGCCAATGGCGTGGGTCGTGGCTGCAGGGCGCGCAGGCGGGCTTCTTCCGCCTCGGTCAGCAGATCGATCTGGCCCAGCGCCGCGCCGGGTTCGTGCACGGCCGCCTTCAGCAGGCATTCGTACAGGCCCATCCAGCGCCGGATGCTTTCCTCGTCGAAGAGACCGACGTTGTATTGCATCTCCCACCGCATGCCGCCACCGGCCACGGGCGTCATGTTGAGGAAGAGCTCGAAGTTCTCGCAGGTGCGCGGAAGACTGCGCACCGAAGCCTGCAGGCCGGGGAAGCTGTCCGCGCCCTGTTCGGTGTCGCCATCGACGTTGAAGAGCACGCTCATCAGCGGCAGCCGGCCCGGATCGCGCGGCGCCAGCATCTTGCGCAGCAGCGTGCCGTAGCCGAGGCTCTGGTGCTCGAAGGCGTCGAGCAGCAGGCCGCGGCTTTGTTCGATCAGTGCCTGCATGGGCGTCTCGGCGTTCAGCGCCACGCGCAGCGGCAGCAGGTTCACGCAATGCCCCACGAGCCGCGGCATGTCGGCGGCGAGCTGGCCGGCGGCGGCGATGCCGATCACGATGTCTTCCTGCTCGGTGAGCCGGTGCAGCAGGCCGGCGAAGGCGGCGAACAGGCCCGCGTACAGGCTGCTGTTCGAGCCCGCGGCCCGCTGGCGCAGGCGCTCGATCAGCTCGGCATCGAGCAGGCCGTCGGCCCGTTTCGAGCGGAAGCTTCGCAAGGGCGGACGCGGCCGATCCAGCGGCAGTTCGAGCGGCGGCGCGGGGCTGGCGAAGCGCGCCAGCCAATAGTCCGCGTGGGCCTGCATGCCCGGGCCGGCCATTTCCTCGGCCTCCCACTGCGCGTAGTCCGCATAGCGCGGCGCCGGCGCAAGTGGCCGCGGCTGGCCGAGACCGCGCTCGCGCGCGTAGAGCTGCCCCAGCTCGGAGACGATCACACCCCAGGACCAGCCGTCGCAGACGGCATGGTGGGCGCTGAGGATGAGCGTGTGATCCTCCGGCCCCGAAACAACGAGCGTGGCGCGGAAGAGCGGCCCCTTCTCGAGCACGAAGCGCTCGTTCACGGCGGCGTCGAAGGCCAGCGCCAGCCGCTTGTCGCGTGCCGTGGCATCGAAGCCGGACAGGTCGACGTACCGCAGGGCGAAGGGACCGGGCGCCGCGACGAAGAGCTGCGTGCCGTCCGGCGAGAAGCTGGCACGCAGCGATTCATGCCGCGCCACCACGCGCTCGACGGCCCGCGCCAGAGCGCCGGTGTCGAGCGGGCCCTTCAGGTGCAGCGCATTGGCTTCGTTGTAGGCGAGCGTGGCGTCCTCGCCGAGCCGATCGCCCAGCCACAGCTCGCGTTGGCCTTCGGTGGTGGCGACGACCGCCGCCAGGTCGCCGGACGCGAAAGGATCGAAATGATCCGGATTCTCTGGAAATTCAGCATGCCTGAGTGCATCTCTCACGGGTACCCTCGCCGTGCGTGTGTTGTCGACTTGGTCTGTCGCGCGGACACGATCGTCCAGGGTACAGCCTTGCTTCCCACGCCCCGCCCGTGTGTCGGACAGCGCCGCACCGGGGTGTGGGGCGAGGGGCGGAGCGGCGGGCTCGTCCTGCGCAGGCCGTCCCCGCCATCGCGGCATGTGGTGCGCGGCAGGATCGACAGGATCGACGGGATCGCCGGGGCGCCCGGCGCAGCTCAGCGAAGGGGAAAGCGCCTGAGCATCATCCGCCCCAGGCTGGTGATCTCGGTCACCATCGCGGGCAATTGCTCGTAGCCGTCCATCGTGCGGCTGGGCGGGGGGATGGTCGCCTTCACCAGACCGGCGGCCACCAGGACGCGGACGCCGTCGACATGGCCGCCGCCGGCGATCATGGCGGGCAGCGGGCGGGCGGCGATTTCACGGAGCACAAGCATGGACACGCAGCGACTGTAATGCGGCCCCGGCGACTTTCTCCGGACGGCCGAACGCGGTATGCGTGACTTCCTTGGGCTTTGGTCCACATTGTTGATGTGCTTCCTCAACTGCCGCGCAGGCGGAAGGCCGTCACCGGCCGCGCGAAGCCCTTGAGCACCAGGTCGCCGGCCGGCTCGCCCTGCGCGATGTCCTCGATCAGGCCCCACACGCGCTGGGACACCAGGATCTCCCCGCCGGCCGCTTCGCCGCAGAGCCGGGCCGCGAGGTTGGTGACGGTGCCGATCGCGGCGTAGTCGATGCGGCCCGGAAAGCCGATGCCGCCGAGCGTGGCGAAGCCCTGCGCGATGCCGATGCCCAGTTGCAGTGCATGGCCGCGCCGCCGCCAGTGCTCCGCCAGCTGCGCCACGTCGCGCTGCATCGCCAGGGCCATGCGCGTGGCGCGCGGCGCCGGGTCGGGCACAGGCGTGGGGTCGTTGAAGAACACCATGATGCCGTCGCCGCTGAAGCGTTCGAGCGTGCCCTCGAACTCCAGGATGCGCCGGCCCATCGCAGCGTGGTAGTCGGCCAGCACGGCCATCACTTCTTCCGGGTCGGCGGTCTCGGTGAAGGCGGTGAAGCCGCGCAGGTCGAGGAAGACGACGGTGATCTCGCAGCGGTGGCTCTTGAGCGGATCGACGGCGCCGCCGTTGACGATCGCCTCGGCGAGCTGCGGCGAGAAGAAGCGCCGCAGCCGGTTCATGCGCTCCAGCTCGCGCACGCCTTCGTCCACGCGCTGCGCGAGCGTCCAGTTCCACTCGGCCAGCTCGCTGCGCTGGCGCTGCACCTCGTCGTAGAGCTGCTTGATGCGCAGCAGCGACTTCACCCGCGCCAGCAGTTCGGCCTGTGCCACCGGTTTGCTCAGGAAGTCGTCGGCGCCGGCCTCCAGGCCCTTGGCGCGCTCCTTGGCGGGGTCCAGCGCTGTGACCAGCACCACCGGCAGCATCGCGTGCGTGGGATCGGCGCGGATCGCGGCGCAGACCTCGTAGCCGCTCATGCCCGGCATCATCACGTCGAGCAGGACCAGGTCGGGCGCTTCCTCGCTCAGCTTGCGCAATGCCTCTTCGCCGGACGATGCGGCCACGGTGCGGTAGCCGCGCGCGGACAGGAGGTCGGCGAGCAGCTTGATGTTGAGCGGCGTGTCGTCGACGATGAGGATGGTGGCGGGGGCGGTCATGGAATGTTCGGCGGTGTGGCGGGACTGCCGGGCGTGCCGGTGCGGCCGCGTCCTTCGCCGAGGAAGCGGCGCACGGTCTCGCGGAAGGGCTTGAGCTGGATCGGCTTGGAGATGAGCGCGTCGAAGCCCGAGTCCGTGACCTTCTGCCGCTCGTCGGGCATGACGGAGGCCGACACGGCCAGCACCGGCATCGCGTCCAGCGCCGGGTGGGCGCGGATCTCGCGCAGCACCGCGATGCCGTCGATGTCCGGCAGCTGGATGTCCAGCAGCACCAGGTCGGGCTGCGCCTCGATCGCCAGGCGCAGGCCTTCGGCGCCGGTCACGGCTTCGAGCGTGGCATGGCCGTCGTGGCGCAGGATGTCGCGCACCAGCTTCATGTTCTTCTCGTGGTCCTCGACGATCAGGATGGTGGCCATGCCGGTGCTCCTCGGGTCATCTCATGCGATCGCCCGCTCGGCCTGCAACCTGCCCGGCGTGCCGGCATTTCCGATGCTCCGCGGTCCTTGTGCCGAGCATACAGGGCCGGTCTGCGCCAGGGTACCCGTCAGCGCCGCGGCGTCGCGCCGCTTCATTCGATCACCTCGTCGGCGCTCACCAACACACTGCGGGGAATCGAGATGCCCAGCGCCTTCGCTGCTTTCAAATTGACCACCAGTTCCAGCTTGGTGCCCTGCTCGAAAGGGATTTCGCCCGGCGGCGTTCCCTTGAGGATCTTGTCGACGAACACCGCGGCGCGGCGGTACATCGCCGGAAAGTCGCCCTGGTAGGACAGCAGGCCGCCCGCGTCGAGGAAGATGCCGCCGCCCCAGACCGAGGGCAACCGGTGCTGCGTGCACAGCTCGCCGAGCTTCGCGCGATGGACCCATGTCATCGAGTCGGCCAGGACGACGACGGCCTCTGCCCGCTCGCGCGCCAGCGCCGCGAAGGCGGGCTCGAAGTCGTCCGGGCCCCGGATGGGATGGAATTGGACGTTGATGCCGAGACCCTGTTTCCAGCGTGCCACGGACGGCACCATGCTCTCGCGTTTCACGGAGTCCGGGTTGTAGAGCAGCGCCATGCGTTGTGCCGTCGGCACGACTTCCTTGAGCAGTTGCAGGCGCTTCTGTAGGAGGCCGGTGAAAGCGGCCGCGATGCCGGTGATGTTGCCGCCGGGTCGCGCATGGCTCTGGGCCAGCCCCATCCCCACCGGATCGTCGACGGCGACTGCGACGATCGGCAGGGTCTTCACCGCGTCCCTCGCGGCCATCGCGGGGGCCGCTTCCGAGGTCATTAGAACGTCGGGCCCGAGCTTCAGCAGCTCGTCGAGCAGGCCCGGCAGCCGCTCGTAGCGGGCATCGGCCCAGCGGACGTCGATGACCAGGTTGCGCTCCTCGACGTAGCCCAGGTCGCGCAGGCCCTGGCGCAGCGGCTCGATGATGGTGCGAAGGCTGATCGGGTCGCCGGTCCCCGGGCCCAGGAAGCCCAGGCGGGACATCGGCGCGGCGGCCCTCGGCTGTGCGCCCGGTCCCATGGCCAGGGCGGCGAGGGCCGTCGCCATGGCGGCGCGGCGCGACAGGCGGGCCCTGCCCGATGTCATTCAATCACCTCGTCGGCGCTCACCAACACACTGCGGGGGATCGAGATGCCCAGCGCCTTCGCTGCCTTCAAATTGACCACCAGTTCCAGCTTGGTGCCCTGCTCGAAAGGGATTTCGCCCGGCGGCGTTCCCTTGAGGATCTTGTCGACGAACACCGCGGCGCGGTAGAAGAGCGCGGGCCAGTCGCCCTGGTACGACAACAGGCCCCCGGCATCGAGGTAACCTGCGCCGCCCCAGACCGAGGGCAGGCCGTGCCGCATGCACAGCGCGCCGAGCCCGGCGCGCTCGATCCAGATCATGGGGTCGGCCACGATGGCGACCGCGTCCGCGCCCGAACGGGACATGGATGCGAAGGCCGGCTCGAAATCGTCCGGGCCGCGCACTTCCTCCAGCTGCAGGGCGACGGCAAGGGCGGGCTCCCACTGAGCCACGCCCCGTTCGAATTCCGCGCGTGCCACGGTGTTCGGGTTGAACACGATGGCGAAGCGGCGCGCCCCGGGCAGGACGTCCTTGAGCAGCTGAAGCCGCTTCTGCATGAGGCCGGTGAAGGCGGCCGAGATGCCGGTGATGTTGCCGCCAGGGCGCGTCAGGTTCGAGGCCAGGCCTGATCGCACCGGATCGTCGATTCCCACGGCAACGATCGGCAAGGTCTTCACCGTCTCCTTCGCGAGCAGCGCGGGCCGCGGGCTGGTGGTCAGCAGCAGGTGCGGATCGGCGCGCAGCAGCTCGTCCAGCAAGGCCGGCAGGCGATCGAACTTGCCCTCCGCCCAGCGCGATTCGATCGACAGATTGCGCCCCTCGACATGGCCCAGCTCGCGCAATCCCTTGCGCAGGGGCTCCAGCTGGGTGCGCAGGTTGATCGGGTCGGGGCTCGAGGCGCTGAGGATGCCCAGCCGCGCCGGTCCCGCCACCGCCCCGCGAGGCTGCGCCCCGAGCCCTTCGGCCAGCACCGCGAAGGCCGTCGCCATGGCGGCGCGCCGCGACAGCGCGATCCCCGCTCCATTCGATGTCATGCCGTCATCCCTTCGGATGTGGAGCCCGGCCGCCATGTTCCTCCTCTTGCGCTTGGCGATCAATCCCGTTCTTGTATCGGCCCGTCCAGCGTCCGCCGGGGCAGGGTGAAGGTGAAGGTCGAGCCCTCGCCAGGGGCGCTCTCCACCCACAGCGTGCCCCCATGCAGTTCGACGAAGCGCTTGGCCAGCGGCAGGCCGAGCCCGGTTCCTTCGGCCTTGCGCAGGTAGTCGCCGGCGGCCTGCCGGAATTCCTCGAAGACCAGCGCCTGCTGGTCGGGCGGGATGCCCACGCCGGTGTCGATCACGGCGATCTCGACGGCTTCGTCGCCCAGGGCATGCGCGCGCAAGGTGATGCGCCCGCCGGCCGGCGTGAACTTGACCGCGTTCGACAGCAGGTTGACCACCACCTGCTTGAGCTTGCGCGCATCGGCCACCCATTCGCCGAGCCGCAGGTCGATGTCCTGCGCCAGCGTCAGCCCGTGCCGCAGGGCGCGCTCGCGCACCAGCGTGGTCGAGTTGTCCAGCAGCATCGGCAGGTCGAAGCTCGACAGGTCCAGCTCCATCCGGCCGGCCTCGATCTTCGACAGGTCGAGGATGTCGTTGATCAGGCTCAGCAGGTGGTGGCCCGAGGCGTGGATGTCCTTCAGGTACTCGAGCTGCTTGTCGTTGACCTTGCCGAACATCTGCTCGGCCAGCACTTCGCTGAAGCCGATGATCGCGTTCAGCGGCGTGCGCAGCTCGTGCGACATGTTGGCCAGGAACTCCGACTTGTGCTGGTTGGCCAGGGCGAGCTGCCGGCTCTTTTCCTCGATCTCGGCGAACAGGCGCGCGTTCTGGATCGCGATCACGGCCTGGTCTGCGAAGGTCTTGAGCAGCGCCAGTTCCTTGTCGGTGAAGGCGTTCGGCGGGTCGCGCAGCACCAGCACCGCGCCCACGCCGCGCTGGTCCCACAGCATCGGCGCGATGGCGATCGAGAAGTTGCCCGCGGCCTCGGCCACGTGCCGCAGCGGCACCGGCGCATCGGCGGCACCCAGCGCGTCGGCGTAGTGCACGACGCGGCGCTCGCAAATGGCCTGCCCGGTCGCGCTGCCCGCCAGCGGGCGCGGAAAGGCCCCCACCATGGCCTTCAGCAGCGATTCGCGGGCGCCGCGGAAGCCTCCGTTGTGCAGCGTCCCGCCCTCGTCCAGCAGGGCGATGCCCATGCCGGTGGCCGCAAAGAAGCGCTGGCAGCCGTCGAGGATCGCGTCGAAGGCCGGCTTCTCGTCGGCCACCGAGCTGCTGATGACGCGCAGCACCTCGGCGGTGGCGGTTTGCTGCGCCAGCGCTTCCTTGGTCTCGTTCATCAGGCGCAGGTTCTCGATCGCGATCGCCGCCTGCCCGGCGAAAGTCTCCAGCAGGTCGATCTGGCGCTGCGGCGTCGGGCCGGGCTCGCCCCAGGCCACCACAATCACGCCGATCGGCGCGCCGTCCTTGAGCAGCGGCGCGCCCAGCATGCGGCGCCAGCCGCCCGCCCGGGCCGTGTCCGGGTCGTAGCCGGGGTCGGCCGACGCGTCGTCGATCGTGACCACCGCGCGCGCGGCGATGACGCGGCCGCTGAGCATGCGCGAGTCCGGCGGGCCGGGGTAGTAGCGGCCTGCGTCCTCGATCGCCAGCGGCGACCAGTTGCGCTGCGCCACCCGGTGCAGCAGGCGGCCGTCGTAGCGCAGCACCGAGGCGGTCTTGCTGCCCAGCAGCCGCATCGCGCTGTCCAGGATGGCCTCGAACACCGGCTGGACGTCGTTCGGCGATTCGCTGATCACGCGCAGCACCCCGCTGATGGCCGTCTGGAAGGCCAGCGCCTCGCTCAGCTCGGCGGTGCGCAGCTCGACCTTGCGTTCGAGCTGGGCGTAGGACTCGCGCAGTTGCGCCGCCATGGCGTTGAACTGGTCGGCCAGCCCCTCCAGCTCGTCGCCGGTATGGACCTCGATGCGCCGGTCCAGCTCGCCGGCGCCGATGCGCGCCGCGCCTGCCTGCAGCGCTCGCAGCGGGCGCACCAGTGCGCGTGCCAGGAAGAAGGTGGCCGCCATCGAGACCAGCAGCGCCAGCACCAGCACCAGCCCCATGCGCTGGAGCATCGCGTACAGCGGGGCGAAGGCTTCCGCGCGCGGCGATTCGACGAACACCGTCCAGCCCAGCGTGGGGATCGGCGTGTGCGTGGCCAGCACCCGCTGCCCGGACAGGTCGCGCGCGGCTTGCTGGGCGGCGTCGGAATTGGGGCGCAGCCGCGCCGCCACCTGCGGCAGGGCGCCCATGTCCGTTTTCTTCAGCACCAGGCTGATGTCGGGATGGGCGATCAGCGTGCCGTTGGCATCGACCACGTAGGCCAGTCCCTTGGCGCCGACCTGGATGCGCGAGACCACTTCCCACACGAACTTCAGGTTGACGTCGGCCGTGGTGACGCCGCCGCCCTGGCCGGCCGGGCGCGCCAGTGTCATGTAGGGCTCGGTGTCCAGGCGGAAGTAGACCGGCCCGAACCACATCCTGCCCCCGGTCGCGCTGCGGAAGCCCGGGTCGGCCGAGCGATCGATGCCGCTGCCGACCTCGTTCATCGCCAGGCGGGAAACCCGCAGCTGCTCGCGCCCCGCGCCGTCGATCCAGGCCACGTCGGTGATCGGCGGAACCTGGCGCAGCAGCTTCAGGTACTCGATGTAGCGTGCCTCGCGCGGCTCGGTGCCCGGCGCTTCGGGGCGCGGCAGCGCGGTCCAGCCTAGCTGGTGCTCGATGTTGAGCACGTACTGCTCGATCCGCGTCGCCGCGGCCTGGGCCTTCTCGGCCTGCAGTGCGATCACGTGCTCCTGGTTCTCGCGGTACGAGAAGTAGATGACCACCGCGCCGCTGGCGACGAGCATCCCGCCGACCAGCGCGATGATCAGCAGCGCGTACTTGGGGAAGAGGTGCCAGCGGCGTGCCATGCGATGGCGGCATTGTGGGCTGTGGGCGTGCGGCCGCACAGGGGGGGCGCCTCGGGGAATCGCGCGTTGTGCGGCCAGGCGGGCGGTGTTACGGTCGGCTTCTTCGCGGGTGGGCCGCAACAACGCCAGCCAGGAGGTGATCCATGGGAGATCCTCGAGATCCACTGCAGCCGGGTGAGCGTGCGCCGGACTTCGCACTGCCCGCGGTCAACCGCGAGGGGTCGGTCGGCCTGGCCGATCTGTCCGGCCGCCCCTTCCTGATCGGCCTCTTCCGCGGCCTGCACTGCCCCTTCTGCCGGCGCCAGGTCATGCGGCTTGCCGAGATGCAGCCCGCGCTGCACGCCAAGGGCGTGGAGACCGTGGCGGTGATCAACACGCCGCTGGCCCGCGCGCGCCTGTACTTCGGCTACCGGCCGCTGCCACTCGTCCTGCTGGCCGACCCGGAATGCCGCACGCACCATGCCTTCGGCGTGCCGCGCGCCGCCTTCCTGCCCGAGGGCAGCGCGGAGCCGCCCGCGTGGCCGGGGCGCACGAGCGCGGCGCAGTTCGAGGCGGCGCGCATCAATCCCGAGGGCTTGCTGCCGCAGCCCATGCAGCCCATGGCGGCCAACCCGGTGCTCAATGCGAGGGACGGCTTCGCGCTGGAGGAGGACGACGAGGCCATCTTTGCCGCCCACGGGACGCAACTGGTGGGCCACTACCTGGTCGACGCGGCCGGCGTCATTGCATGGACGCACATCGAGGCGCGCGAGGGGCCGCACAGGCTCTGCTACTTTCCCGATGCCGTGGAGATCAGCGCGGCGGCCGATGGCCTGCGGGGCTGATGATCGCCACGAACAGGCCGGCGGCATCGGGCTGCGGCTGCAGCAGTGCTGAATCGGGACCGCGCGGCATAGCGCCACAATGGTGCTTCACCCGTCTTCAATGCAATCACCCCGAGTCATGCAACTGCTCTGGCGCCTGCTGGCGATCGTGTTCCTCGCACTCGCGCTGCTCGGCGTCGTGCTGCCCTTGCTGCCGACGGTTCCTTTCGTGTTGTTGGCAGCGTGGTGCGCCAGCCGCGGCTGGCCTGCGCTCGATGCCTGGCTGCTCGGGCATCCGGTCTACGGCCCGTCGATCCGCGACTGGCGGCGAGGCGGGGTGGTGTCGCGCCGTGCCAAGTGGATGGCCAGCTTCAGCATGGCCATCGGGGCGGTGGTGATGCAGTTCGCCTCGCTGCCGCCGGCCGCCCGCATCGCGGGCCCGCTGGTCATGCTGGCCACGGCGATCTGGCTGTGGTGCAGGCCGGAGCAATAGGCGAGCGAACAGGCGGAACTCGCGGCACCGGCGGCTTCACCGCCGGGGGTCAGCTGCACGGCCCCTCGGCCTTCGCCAGCGCGCGCTTCCAGCTTCTAGCTTCTGGCCAACGCTTCGAAGGCCTGCAGCAACCGGGCACCGGCCTCGGCCAGCGGCCCGTCGTTGTGCACCTCGATGGCATCCGGCGGCGCGCGGAAGCTCGACGCGCGCCGCAGCCGCGCCTCCACCATCTCGGGCGTTTCGCGGCCGCGCGCCAGCAGGCGCTGGCGCAGCACCTCGATGCTGGCCGTCACGTGCACCACGGTGACCCGCGGGAAGCGCGCGAGCGCCTGCGGAAGGTAGGCGCGCGAGCCATTGACCAGCACCCACGCGCCGCGATGCAGCGGCTCGACCTCGTCGTGCCGCACGCCATAGCGCAGCCCGTTGGCCTGCCAGTCCAGCGCGAAGGCCTGGGCCTCCTGCAGCAGCGCGAAGGCCTGCTCGCTGACGCTGTGGTGCTGTTCGTCGCCATGCCGCGCAGGCCGCGTGATGGTGCGCCGCGCCAGGTGCAGGGGCAGGTGCGGCGGCAGGTGCTCGCGCAGCCAGGCGATGAGGCTGTCCTTGCCGGCGCCCGAGGGACCCATGACGTAGACGAGTCGCCCGGTCATGTGCCCAACTCCATCTGATCCACGAGCCGGAAGTCCGCGCCGGGGCGCGGCTCGGCGAACAGCGAGACCCTGTCGAAGCGACAGGGCGGCAGGGGATCGAATCGGTGGTGTGCCGCGGCCTGCAGGGCCTCGATCTCGGCCGGCTCGGCGTGCTTCACCGAGCCGCTGAGCGTGAGGTGGAAGCGGAAGCGCTGCAGTACGAAGGGATAGCCCCAGCGCAGCATCAGCGCATCCTCCTCGGGCGAGAGGCCGGCGGCGCGGCGGCGCGCGAGCTCGTCGGGCGTGAGCGGCGCGGCCAGCGGATGCAGGCGCATCACGCTCGCACCGGCCAGGGTGTCGATGGCGTGGACATCGCCGTCGGGCACCAGCGCGAGAAAGTCGTCGAGCTGCGCGACCTTCAGCCTCGGCATGGTGAAGGGCTGGAAGGCGCGGCACAGCGCGTGCAGTTCCTCGCGCAGCCGCGCCTCGTCGACGCCCGGCGCGAGGGTGAAGGGCGCCTTCAGCGTCGCGTGCCAGCCGTAGCGGCGCGGCGCCTTCGTCAGCGCATGGAGCCGCGTGGCGGAAAGGCCTGGCACCGGCACCTGCGGCAAAGGCTCGCCGCGTGCGGCGCAGCGGCCCAGCCAGCGGCTGCCGGCCAGCCACCAGGGGCTGTTCTCGCGTGGCGCGAAATAGATCGCGTAGCGGTGCATCGGCGCGTCATTCATCGTGGGTCACCGTGAGTGTCACCCGGTCGCCTGCGAACCAGGTGCGTGCGAACTCGATGGGCACCCCGTCGGGGTCCACGTTCACGCTCTCGACGAAGAGCGCCGGCCGCGTGGCCGGCTGGCGCAGTTGCGCCGCCACCTCGGGCGCGGGCATCTGGGCCGTGATGCGGCTCTCCTCGCGGGTGCAGTCGGCCACGCCGTGGGCTGCGAAGGCGGCGGTGATGGAGCCGGTCTCGCGCACCACGGCCTCCAGCTGCGCGAAACGCGGCAGCGGGAAGAAGCGCTCGCCGACGAGCAAGGGCTGCTGCTGCGCCTCGCGCAGCACCTGCAGGCGAAGCAGCGCACTGCGTGCCGGCCGCTGCAGCGCGCGCGCCTGCGCCGCCGTCGCGCGCACCGTGCCCGAACTCAGCACGCGCAGCGCACCGCGCATGCCGGCCAGCGCCATGCTCTGGTGGTGCCGCGTGCGCTTGGCCGGCATCAGGTCGATCGCGAACTCTTCCACGTAGGTGCCGCTGCCCTGCGCCACCCGCAGCAGGCCCTGGCTGCTGAGGCTGGCGAGCGAGCGGCGGATGGTGTGGCGGTTCACGCCGAACTGCTCGGCCAGCGTGTGCTCGGAGGGCAGCCGCTCGCCGGGCGGATACACACCGCGCGCGATCGCGTCGGCCAGCTCGGCGGCGATGCGGGTCCAGAAGGAGTCGCGCGGTGGGCGCGTGGCGGCGCCGAGGGCCGGAGACGATGTCGTGTTTGTCATGAAAGGGACATGGGTCGTGCCCAAGCTGGCACTCGTTGATCGATTTGTCTATACAACTTTTCCAGGTTAGCTCGCCCATGCTTCATGGCTTTGACAAGCACCCCGCGGACCGGTTGCTGGACCGGGCGCAGTGGATGGCCTTGCCGGCGCGTGCGCCGCTTCCGATGCTGGAGTCTGCACTGGGCAAGGATGCCGAGCGTACGCCGCATTGGCTGCGCGCACCCGAGACTGGTTTGACGATGGTCCAGGGCCGCGCCGGCGGCACCGGCGAGCGCTTCAACCTCGGCGTGGTCACCGTCACGCGCTGCGCGCTGCGCCTGGGCGGCGCGCCGCGCGGGGAGGCGGCCATCGGTGTGGCCTACGTGCTGGGTCGGTCGAGCCTCCCGCGCTCGACCGATTCGCGCAGGGCACCGACGCCGCGCCGGAGCGGTCGGCCACCTGCGTGGTGGACATGCCCTCGCTCGCCGACGGCGAGGACGAGGAAGGCTGGACCCTGCGCGGCCCCGGCATCCGCACGCAGACGCGCTACGTGATGTCGCCCTCGCCCATCCCGGAGTTCGACAATCCCAAGATGCCTTGGATGTCTTGCTCTCTGCTCCTCTGGGAGGGGATTGGGGTTTTGGGCCTTTGTTTTGGCCTTGCTTGTTGGGGGGCGCAGGAGCCTTGAATTTGGCTCTTGGGCCCTTGTTTTGGCCTTGCTTGTTGTGTGGCGCAGGAGCCGGGAATTCGCCCCGGCGGGCGAGTTACTTTCTTTGTCTCGCCAAAGAAAGTAACCAAAGAAAGG